>JBNKZR010000389.1:0-7170 GCA_050301735.1 Polyangiaceae bacterium
GGAGGCTGGCCCCGGCGTGGGGGCAGCGACGGAGCACGACCAGCCCGGCGCTCGAGGCAGCGTGTTCGATTCGGACGAGCCCGTCCTCGTTCAGCCCGCTGAGCTGGCCTGGGCGCAGGAGCCGTTGCTTCGAAGCTTGGCGCAGCCGGTCGTTTCAGCGCCGGCGGGAGCACCCGCGGCCGTCGTCGATCAAATCGCGCTGCAGCTCGTGCGTCGCTTTCAAGTGGGGGGCAACGGTCGCGCTTCTGCGGTGCGTTTGGAGTTTGGCGAAGGGCGACTGCAGGGCGGCAGCGTCCTGGTTTCCAGTGAGGATGGGCAACTGAGCATCGAAGTGGACGCCCCTGCTGGCGTCGATGTTGCGGGGCTGGCAGAACGGCTGAAGCGGCGACTCGAAGGGCGTGGGTTGTCGGTCGCCTCGTTGGAGTGCTCGTAGCGCAGGTCGCAGCTGGGTTCTGGGTTCTGGGTTGTGGGGGTAGGCCGCGGCGCTCAGTGAGCGAAACCGCGCACGACTCGATAGCCATCGTCGCGTCGTTCACCCAACGCTATGAGCTCGTTTTCGGGGGAGAGCCAGCCGCCGAGTGTCTCGCACGGGGCGCCGGAGAAGTGCTCCTCCGCCAGCGCCTTGCCGTGACGAGCCATTTGAACCCCAACTTCCGTCAATGACGCGCACGGCAGCGCCCGTTGCACGGCGTCTGCCATCGACGTCAAACGCGGGGCCCCGTCGGGAGGCCAGGGCTGGGCATCGGCGAGTTCGAAACAGCCGCTGGCCGTTCGACGCAGCTTGCTGAGATGGCCGCACACGCCGAGTCGGTCACAGAAATCGCGAGCCAGCGAGCGCACGTAGTAGCCCTTGGAGACGGTCAGCAAGAGCTCGGCACACTCGTCGTCGAAGCGTAACAGCTCCAGCTTCTCGACCCGCACGGGGCGGGGCGCGAGCTCGACCGTTGCTCCCTGCCGCGCCAGCGCGTAGGCGCGTTTGCCCTCCAGTCGGATGGCGCTGTGTGCCGGTGGGATTTGAAGCTCGCGCTGGTGTTCGGCCAAGGCAGCCTCGGTCAGGCGCTCAGCTGTAGCCCAACCGGGCGTCAGGGCTCGCTCTTCGGTGACCTCGCCTTCGGCGTCCAGTGTGTCCGTGCTGTACCCGAAGCGGATGCTGGCGCGGTACGTCTTGTCGGCTCCCGTCAGCACGCCGGAGAGCTTGGTGGCTTCGCCCACGACGACTACGAGTACACCGCTGGCCATCGGATCGAGGGTGCCGCAGTGTCCAACTCGCCGCGTGCCCAAATGCCGCCGCGCCTGAGCTACGATGTCGAAGCTCGTCGGCCCCTGGGGTTTGTCGACGATGAGGACTCCCGTGGGACCGGTGACGGTCCTGGTCGTGCTCATGTCAGCGCTCGGGGCGAAGGTTGGCCACGGGGGAGTTGCGCTCCCAAGCTGCGGCGACGTTGAACAGACGTTCCTCCGCGAAAGCTGGTGCCATGAACTGCACTCCGACGGGCAATGGTCGGTTGCCGGCGACGGTGCTCAGCCCGGCGGGCACCGAGAGTGCGCACAAGCCGGCCAGGCTGGCGGGCAACGTGTACACATCGGCTAGGTACATCTTGAGGGGGTCATCCACACGCTCCCCCATGGCGAATGCGACGCTGGGACTGACGGGGGTCAGCAGCACGTCCACCTCTTCGAAGGCGCGCGAGAAGTCTTGCCGAATCAAGGTGCGCACCTGCTGCGCCTTGCGATAGTAGGCGTCGTAGTAGCCGGAGCTCAGGGCGTAGGTTCCGAGCATGATGCGCCGCTTGACCTCTGGCCCGAAGCCGCCGCCACGCGTCTTTTCGTACATGCGGAGCAGGTCGTTGGCGTCGCCAGCACGCGAGCCGTAGCGCACCCCGTCGAAGCGCGAAAGGTTACTGGACGCTTCAGCCGTGGCCACCAGGTAGTAGGTCGAAATGCCGTACTCGGTGTGGGGTAGGGACACCTCTCGGGTTTCACACCCGCTCTTGCGCAGGAACTCGATCACCCCATCCACGCACTCCCTGACGTCGGCATCGAGCCCTTCTGCGAAGTACTCCTTGGGAATACCCACCTTGAGCGGGCGGAGTTCGTCCTGGCATGCCTTCTCGTAGGCTCCGACGCGGCGATCGGCGCACGTCGAGTCGTGGCTGTCTGGCCCGGCGATCACCTCCAGCACTCGTGCGGCTCCGCGCACGTCGCTGGCGAGGGGCCCGACCTGGTCGAGGCTCGAGGCGAACGCGATCAAGCCATAGCGGCTGACCCGGCCGTAGCTCGGTTTCACGCCCACGACGCCGCAGTGGCTGGCGGGCTGACGAATGGAGCCCCCGGTGTCACTTCCGAGGGACGCCGGGACGGTACCAGCTCCGACGCACGCGGCGCTGCCACCGCTCGAACCGCCCGGAATGCGGGTCTCGTCCCACGGGTTTTTCACGGGGCCGAAGCCGCTGTTCTCGTTGGACGAACCCATCGCGAACTCGTCCATGTTCGTCTTGCCGAATACGATCGCCCCGGCGGCGCGCAGGCGTGCGACGACCGTTGCATCGTAGGCAGGGCGAAAGCCAGAAGCGTAGCTTCCGTCCTGAGTCAGGATCTTGGACGCGGCCGTCGTCGGAGCATCCGTGGTGCAGATGGCGTCTTTGATGCCGATGGGCAAGCCGCACAAGGGGCCTGGCACCCCTCCTCGACCGAGCTGCTCACGCAGTTTTCCGGCGGCGGACAACGCGCCGGACTCGTTGACGCACAAGAAGTCGTTCAAGTCCGTGTTGCGCTTGGCTTTGGCGATGGACTCCTCGACCACGGCAACTGGGTCGAGTTTGCCCGTCGTGACGGCCTCGACGAGTGCGGTGACGGTGCTCGGTACTTCGCTCATCCCACTCACTCCTCGTCCACGAATGCGGGCACGGCAAAGCCATCGCTGAGGACCCGAGGCGCCGGCGCCAGGGCGGCCTCGTGATCGAGTCCAGGGCGGGGTTCGTCCGCTTGCAGCGGAAGTTGTTCCACGGCCAAGTGCTCGGTGGGCTCCACGTTGGTGGTGTCGAGTGCACTGAGCTGCTGCACGTGCTCCAGGATCTTGCCGAGATCCGTGGTCATGCGGGCCACCTCATCTTCGGAGAGCTCGAGGCGTGCCAGGGCCGCAACGTGCTTCACCTGCTCCTTCGTCAATGACATCGAGGGCGTTTTAGTGTGGCGGCTCTGCCATCCGCCACACAAAAGGCGGCGCGCTCGCGTGCCCGTCGGACTCCTGGCGTGGATCGCACCGTCGGCTTCGGTGGGGGGCGCAGCGATCGTGCCAAACGGGGATGCGGTTGCACTCTGCCGGAAGGGGGCAAGATCCCCTCGCCACCAGCATTGTCGCGGGATAAAGTTCCGGGCCTTTCGAGGGCGTCTCGCGTGCTCTCGCCATAAGCCTCGACATGTACAAGGAATTCGACATCGGCGAAGCCATCGTCGGCACCCCGTACAGGGTGGTGGGGTTGATCGGTCAAGGCGGGATGGGCTCCGTCTACGAGGTCGAGCACCGAGAGCTGGGCAAGCGCTTCGTGCTCAAGGCGCTTCTGAGTGAGCTGGTCACGCGCAACGACCTCGTGCAGCGTCTGCGCAACGAGTGGCGGGCGTTGGGCAAGTTGGAGCACCCGAACATCGTCAGTGTGACGGACGCGGGGGTCACCGAGGCAGGCGTCCCGTTCTACGTCATGGAACGCCTGTACGGCATCACTCTCGGGGAGCGCTTGAGGAATTCCGGTGCCCTGCCGATGGAAGAGGCGTGCTCCATTGCCGCAGAGATCCTCGAAGGACTGTCGGCTGCGCACGCGATCGGCGTCGTGCACCGCGACGTCAAGCCGCCCAACATCTTTCTCACGAAGGCCGGAACCGCCAAGATCCTGGACTTTGGCATCGCAAAGGTGCTCGGGGGCAATGCTTCCATCACGGCTCGCGGTTACGCAATCGGTACGCCTCGCTACATGTCTCCAGAGCAGGCTTCCGGCGGTGCGGTCGACGCCCGTGCGGATCTGTACGCAGTCGGGCTCTTGCTCTTCGAAATGCTGGTTGGGGCAAGTCCCTTCGAAGGCTGTGACTCCAAGGAGGTCTTCATGGCCCACATTCTCAAGCCAGCTCCGATGCTGGCGGAGTGCGTTCCTGGGGTACCCTCGGAGCTGAACCACCTGGTCGCGCGCCTGCTGCAGAAGAAGCCCGAGGATCGGCCCAACAGCGCTCGTGGCGTTGCGGGGGCGCTGCGCGCCGTGGTTCGCATGCTGTGCGCCGCTTCCGGCGAGACCAACACCGTGGCGCAGCCGTTGTCCGATGCTCTGACGCCGCTTGCGGATGCTGCCGCGCCTTCGACTCGCCGGGGCGGGGCCGCGCGTGTGGAGGTAGACGCCGGGGCCAGTGGTCACGGACCAACCCAATCGCGTCCGTCATACTCCGGTCGCACGCCGCTCGTGCGCTTTCGAGGTGCGGCTACGGAGGCGCTCTCGCATCTAGACGCACAGCTACCGGTGACGCGGACGGCGGCTCCCGCACCGAAGACGCCGCCGCCGGTGTCCAGCAGTGCGCCGCCTTGGGGCGTCTCGGAGCCGACGCCTCCTCACCGGCCCGCTTCGGTGACGGGCATTGCCGTCGCCGCAGGGGTGATCGGTGCGGTGCTCTCAGTCGTCGGCGTCTGGGCACTGGTCCCGCGCGGCGAGCCGAACCCGAGCGCGGCCGCGGCAGAGACGAGAGCCGCGTTGGCCGCTGCCGATGAGCCGAAACCCGTGGCGAAACGGGTGGAGGAGTCCCCGATGACGGGTCAGGACCGGCGCTCCGGTGCCACCGAGCCGGGAGCTCCAGCCGCGCCCGAGGTGGCGGTCGTGCCCGACGATGAGCCGGTCAAGGCGACCAGGCCTGCGGCTGAGAGCCCGGCCTCGAACTCCGAGATCTCACTGTCCGCAATCGTCAAGGAAGCCAAAGGCGAGGTGCCGACGCGTCCGGAAGTGGCGACGGTAGGGGCGGCTCCCAACTCTGGCACCGTCGCCACACCGCAGCCCAGCAATCCGACGGGTCAAGCCTCCGCGGTCGAACCGGTGACGCCTCGGCCCCCTGAGGCCGAGACGCCACGCGATGAGCCGCCCCAGCGTCGACTCCCCGGATCCGGGATCCCCGGGTTTTAGGCTCCGCGGTAAAAGCGGCTCGGGGGCCGACTTGGAACGAGGATTCGGGGCGCGGGTCCTTTACTCCAAGCAGCTGGGGCCGTAGCTTTCGCCCCCCAAATTCACACCTCGCAAAGCGAGCTTCGTTGCCCGGTGCCGCGTCCCAGTTGGGTCGCGGTTGGCAGTGAAAGCGAGGTGGATGCTCAACCGAAAGGAGTCATCGCATGTCAGAAGTTACCTCCGAAGTCGCCGAGAGCGAAGCAGTAGCTGCTCCGGTTCAGCCCCAAGAACCCGTCCGAGAGATCTGTGACCCGAACGATCCGCTTTCCGTGCGAGAGCTGTTCGAAGCAGGTGTTCACTTCGGTCATCAGACGAAACGCTGGAATCCCAAGATGCGTCCGTATCTGTACGGCGCGCGCAACGGGATCCACATCATCGACCTCGATCAAACGGTCAGGTTGTTCCAGCGCGCTTTCCACTTCGCCATGGATTCGGTGGCGCGTGGTGGTCACATCATCTTCGTTGGCACCAAGCGCCAGGCACAGGACATCGTGCGCGACGAAGCGACCCGCGCGGGTCAGTACTACGTCATCAACCGCTGGCTCGGAGGAACCTTGACGAACTTCCGTACCATCAAGGGCGGCTTGGAGCGTTTGAAGACCCTCGAGCGCATGGCTGAGGACGGCACCTACGAGAACATCTCCAAGAAGGAGATCTCGCAGCTGGAAAAAGAGCGCACCCGCTTCGAGAAGTACATCGGTGGCGTCAAGGGCATGGGTTCGCTGCCCACCGCCGTGTTCATCATCGATCCCGCGCAGGAGTCGATCGCGGTCGCGGAGGCTCGCAAGCTGCGCATCCCCATCATCGCGGTGACCGACTCGAACTGCGATCCGAGTGTCGTCGACTATCCCATCCCCGGAAATGACGATGCCATCCGTTCGATCCGCCTCATCACGGGCGCGTTGGCAGATGCGTGCATTCACGGCTCTGCCCGCCGCAAGGAAGTCGCCCACAAGGATCGAGAGGCGCGTCCCGGCGCCGACACCGTCGTCTACCGGCGCTGACGACGACGCGCCGCGCTTGGCGCCAACCCCCAGCAGTCCAATGGGTCAGCCCCGCAGGGTTTGATCCCGCAACCGTACTCCAGAACAAAGGCAGAACAGAACAATGGCTCAGATCAGCATGCAGCAGGTCAAGGAGTTGCGCGACCGTACCCAGGCCGGGCTCAACGATTGCAAGAACGCACTCGGCGAGGCCGAAGGAGACATGGAAAAGGCGGTCGAGATCATTCTCAAGAAGGGCCTCGCCAAGAGTGCCAAGCGCGCGGGCGCGGTCGCCGCAGAAGGCGTGGTCGCCGCGAAGGTTTCGGACGACGGCCTCAGCGGCGTGATCGTCGAGGTCAACATTCAGACGGACTTTGCCGCTCGAAACCAAGACTACTTGGACTTCGTAGGCAAGGTGGTCGACGTGGCAATGAGCGCCAAAGATGGTGCCGACCTCAGTCAGGAGCCTTTCCTGGGTGAAGGGGGCACGGTCGAAGAGGCGCGTCAGCGCTTGGTGGCTCGCCTTGGCGAGAACGTCACGGTGCGGCGCTGGGGACGTCAGGCCGTCAAGAGCGGTCTGGTGCACGCCTACATTCACATGGGTGGCAAGGTCGGTGCCCTTCTTGCGGTGGAGACCAGCTCCGCAGGCAAACCAGAGGTCAAGGCTTTCGCTGACGATACTGCGATGCACATCGCGGCCATGGGACCGCGTTATCTGGATCCGAGCGATGTGGATGACGGTGACAGCTCGGATAAGATGTTGCCAATGAGAAAGGTGTGGATGCAGGCGAGCTATGAGGTCGTGCGGTCCTCCTCAAAGTGATGGCAGGGCTGGGAGTGCATAGATAGCGCCTAGCAATGGTGAGCTCGTTGTGGGAGAAGCGGTGACTGAAGAAGTGCTCGAGCTTGGAGCGGGTGCTAGATGTAGCGATGGAGACGGCGGTCCTTCGGGGCGGCTCAGATGGAAACAGAGGTGGCCGATGGTGCTGCTCTCC
>JBNKZR010000390.1:0-7155 GCA_050301735.1 Polyangiaceae bacterium
GTCGCGATGTTTCCGTGCGTGGCGTTGATCCACGTCGGCATGGGGCGCTCGGCCTACCCCGCCGTCACCCTCGGGTTCATGTCCCTGAGCCCGCTCTTGGCGGCGCTCTTTCTGTCGACGCGCACCGTGCCCTGGCTGGGGCTCGCCAACGTGGCAGCCATGCTGTCGTTGCCTTGGGTGGTCCCCGAAACCGCGCCGCCGGGCTACGTCGTGGCGGGCTCCGCCGTGGAGAGCGCACTCGTGACCGCCTTGGCACTGCTCTACGCCTACCACCGCAATCAATCCGAGGCAGACCGGGCGCGCGCGCTTCAAGTGAACGAGGCCAACCTGCGCCACACCTTGGAGGGGGCAAGTCTCGGGCAGTGGGAGTACGACACGGAGCGGGGCCAGTTCACAATCTCGGCAAGCACGGCCGACATATTCGGGATCGATCTGGCCTCCTGGGGGGGCACTCAAGACGAGGTGCTGCGCCTGGTCCACCCCGAGGACCGACAGTTCGTCGCCAATCTCATCGCGCGCATCCGAAGTGGCGAGAAGAGCATCTCAGTCGAGCACCGACTGGCTCACAAAGACGGCCAGGCGCGCTGGATCGAAGTCCGCGGCCGTGCCCTACAGGACGAGCCGCATCGCGTACTCGGCACCATAGCAGACGTAACCGAACGCCAAAGCTTGGAGGCGCAACTGCGCCAGGCGCAAAAGATGGAGGCGATCGGACAGCTGGCGGGCGGCGTCGCTCACGACTTCAACAACCTGCTGACGGTCGTACTAGGCAACGTGCACTTGCTCGGCACACGCTCACGCAGCCACGAACTCGAGCAAATCGAGCAAGCCGCACTGTCCGCTCGCGCGCTGACGTCACAACTGCTTGCTTTCAGCCGACGCTCCACCTCACAGCTACAGACCGTCGACCTCGGACAAACGGTCGACAAGGCGCAAAGCATGATCCAGCGCCTGATCGGCGAGACGATCCGAGTGGTGTACACCCCACCCGAAGAGCCGTGCCTGACGCGCGCCGATCCGGCTCTGGTCCAACAAGCGTTGCTCAACCTCGCAGCCAACGGTCGCGACGCCATGCCCGAAGGAGGCACCCTGACGTTCGAGGTCGGGAGCCTGCCCGGTGGGACCCAGAACACGACGGGGGACCGCGTGTTCATCTCCGTCACCGACGACGGGCATGGCATACCAGCGTCGACGCAGAAGAGGCTATTCGAGCCATTCTTCACGACCAAGGCCCAGGGCAAAGGCACCGGCTTGGGCCTGGCCATGGTGCAGTCCATGATGAACCAGGTGGCGGGAGACGTCTCCGTGCGCTCCGAACTCGGCATGGGCACCACCATCACCTTGAGCTTCCCGCGCGTCGAGGGCGAAGACCCGACGACTGAAGCGCGCCGCGCGAAAAAGGAGGGTGGGCACGAAGTAATACTGCTGGTCGAAGACGAACGCCTGGTACGAAACCTGTGCCACCGTGTGCTCGAGACCGCTGGCTATGAAGTGCTGGTCGCGGAAGACGCAGCCCAGGCGCGCACCTACTGGCAGCAGCGCAAGCCGCAGATCAGCTTGGTACTCAGCGACGTCGTCATGCCCGAGACGAGTGGCCCGGATCTCGCCGCCGAGTTGTTGTCGGACCGCCCCGACCTGCGCTTGCTCTTCATGTCCGGCTACGCACCTGATCTCGAGTTGGATCCCCGTGCTGGCTCGACGAGATTCATCAGCAAACCGTTCAGCGCGACCGCCTTGTTGGACGAGGTCCGCGACATGCTCGGCACACGCACCTCGACACCCGCTCCGCCGCTACCTCCCAAAGCGCCCCCTCTTGGGACGAAGCCCCACTGAACGCGAGCAGCCCGCGGCTTACGCTTCGGTTGCGCGGGCCGCCTTCAGGCGGCGTCGGGCCGTTCGCACGTGAGCCTCGTCGCGCTCGAAGAGCACGCAGCGCCGCCCACAACCGACGGCGGCAACACCCGTCGTACCCGATCCGGCAAACGGATCGAGCACGACGCCACCCCAGGGCGTCGTCAATTCGATCAGAGCCCGCATCAACGAGACTGGCTTCTGTGCTTCGTGCAGCCCGCCCTCGTCAGGTGCCAACCGAGCGCGAATGACGTTGCTGTTGTCGCCGACCAGTTGGCGGTAGCGCTCAGCGTTCATCGCGCCCACGCCATGGTCCAGAACGTTGTCCGCGATCGTGACGTCGTAGGGCTTGAAACACCAGATCACCGGCTCGAACACTGGCGCGAGATTACCCACGCGCCAGCCTTCCCAACGCCGAGCCTCTGCCAGCTCTCCCCGCTTCGAAAGGACCGTGCTCAAGCGTTGAGCGCGAAACACCGCCCGGGGCTTGTGCCACGCCAGCATGTCGCGGAAGTTGAACCCCTCGTCCTCCAACGCGGTCACGCACCGCGGCGCGAACCTCCTGCCAGCAAACACGACGGCAGAGCCGCCGGGCTTGAGAACCCGCAACCACTGCCGCGCCCAACCCCGACACCATTCGTAGTACTGACGCGGGATCTGGCGATCTTGACTCGACCAGCCGTTGATCGGTTTGCGGCGCTTGGAGAACACTTTGCCGGCTTGCTTCTGCGCCGGACTGCTGCCGAGCAACGCGCGGTTGGAGTTGTCGTGCAGCACGTCCCACTCGTCGAGGGAGATGCCGTAGGGAATGTCGGAGATGATGCTGTCGATGCTCGCGCTCGGCAGCCGCGCCAGCAACTCCAGGCAATCCCCCCGAAAGACCCCCTCCTCGACCACCGGGGCCTTCACCCGCGGCGAGCACAAGCTACGCTGAGCTTCGACCGCACCCTCGTAGAACGCACTGAGCGTTCGAAGGGCGGAACGGGGCAATGCGGCGCCCCGCGCCTCCGCCGCCCGGACTTCGTCTACGGAGACGCCGAGCTTGCGAGCGAGAGCGTGGTCCGTGATCTGGGTGAGGCGCTTGACCTCGTTCAGAAGCGCGCCGATCTCCGCCCCTGAGTCGAGAGCGCTTGTCACCCAGCTCGGGTACCACGCACGGCACGCCGAACCAAGGTGTTATTCCGCCGACGACGACCGGGCTACTGGCTCTCTTCGCTGGCAAGGTTGCCCTCGGCGACCAAGAAGCTGCGCGACAAGCCCAAGTGGCTGTTGACAGCGGGGGAAGCGTGAAGCCCCACGGCAACCCCGTCACCGCTCGGACTCGTCACCTGGTCGACGCTGACACGGCCGATCTGCACGCCGCTTTGAACGCTCACCCCTGAAGCCGTGTCCGCCGCCGTGTGGGCGTTCGTCACTTCCACTTCTGCCGCGGTATCGACCCCGACGGCTTCGCTGCTTGTCAGGCTCACCCCCACCGAGACGGATGCCGCGACGCTGCCATCCCTGCCCGCGGTGACTTTGGCGCCCACCGAGCTGCAGGCGAAAGGAACGCAAACACTCGCCATCATGCCGACGCTCAGCGTGCCGTCCGCCTCTGGCTCGGGTGCGGGCGTCTCCTCGACGTCGAAGTTGCGCTGCTCGTACTGCACGGCCTGTGGCTCATCCTGGCGGGCTCGTTCGGCGAGAGTGTGGTGCACGATGTCGCCTTCGGCGTCGCAGTAGCTGCGACCGTCGTTGCAGCTGCTCACGGCGGCATTCGGCACGAAGTTGCCATCGCTGCCTCCGTACTCCTCGTCCGCTTCCATCACCAAGCTCGTACCTGCGTCGGGAGACGATTGATTGGGTTCGGTGCCGCCGACCTCGTACAGATGACTCAGGTCCCGCTGCCCCACCCGATCAATGAGGGACGAGGCGCCAGTGCTGAGTTCGGTGCCGGACTCTGGCTCGGCATTGCGGCTTTGGGTTTCGTTGCTCGGAGCGCTGGCAGACTCAGTCCGACTCGCTTGGCTAGCGCCTTCTGAAGCAGCCGGCGACTCATGCAACCGGCTCATGTTGTTGGCAACACATCGTAGACCACTCATGATGACCTCCACTGGAACGGGGAATGTTCCGGCTTCGGCCGGTCTCGACAGCGGTTGACGTCTTTTTTCGCTCGAGTCTGTTCCGCTCAAGCACCCTGGGCAGCGAGCCGGCGCTCGCGCTGGCTCGCGACGAGCGCGCCGAACACGGCCGCGAGCACCAGCGCGGCCCCGAGCAGGGTGCTCACTTCGGGCACTTCTTCCAACAACCACCACGCGATGAGCGTCGCGTAGATCGGCTGCACCGACACGAGAACACTCGCGAAGCCGGTCGACAGCACGCGCAAGGATGCGATGAACAGAGTCTGGGAGACGGTCGTCAAGAGCGCCCCAGTCAGCGCCAAGAGCCCCCAATCTCCAGCGCTGGGAGGCGTCATCGCGAACGGTGCGAACAACACCAGCGCCACCACGAACTGATACAGCGTCACGTGGGTCGGATGCAGCGTCCGCACTGCACGACGACTCCACAGATTGCGCCCCGTCAGGCTGAGCGCCGCCAGAATTCCGTAGACGGCACCGCGCGTATTGGCGCTGGCCCAATCCCAATCCCCCATCAGCAGCGCGACACCAGCCGCAACCTGTACGCTACACACGACCATCCACCAGCGGTAGCGCTCGTTGAAGAGCCACGGCTCCACGAGTGCCGAGAACAGGGGATAGGTGAACAGGCACACCACGGCGATCGCCACGCTCGAGACTTGAGCCGCCAAGATGTAGAAGTACCAGTTGCCCGCCATCAGCGCGCCCATGGCAAAGAGCGAGGCATGCTGTCTCGGGCTCAAGCGAGTTCGGCGCTGCCGCCACTGCCAGCACACCACGAGCAACAGCGATGCCGAAGCAAAGAGGGCCCGCCAGAAGGAGATCGCACCAGCACCCAGTGACACCAGCTTCGCCACCGGACCGACGAAACTGAACAATAGCGTCGCCCCCATCACTTCGACGACGGCACGACGACGCTGAGCTTCCGCGTCTGCGGGTGTCACTGCGGCTCGGAATGCGGCTCGGCCTCGGGATCCGACGCGGACGCTGCTGCCGCCTCGTCGCCCTCTTGGTTGCGCCGGTTGCTCCGCATCTCCGTAAGTACCGCCAGCAGGAACAACAGCAGCGCACCGATGCCGAGCAGCTGTCCGACACTCATGGCCAGAATCACGGGCAGTGGCTTGGGGATCACCACGCCCACGGCCATCATGAGCATGGCAAGCAGGGCGAGCACCGCCGCAACGACCGTCAGACGCTCAGCAGGAAGACTCGAAAGCGGCTTCACGGAACCCCCTGCATCAGCTCGCCGTCCATGAGTTCGCTCAGTGAACTCGCTTTGGACGCCGACTTGCTGAACGGGTGGGCGAAGCCGTGGCAGCCTTCGCTGGCGCAACTCACGCTGTTGTCGTCCAACTGCGCTTTGAGGGAAACGTGCTCTGGCACCTTGCTCCACTGGGGCAACGTGCCCGAATGACACTGGCGGCAGTTGGCATTGTCGTAAGGCTTGTAGAGCCGCACCCGTTGCAGCGCCTCCTGTGTCGACTCTTTGGCGAAGCCGCCGGTGTAGTAGGCCCAGACGTGCTGCATGCCGGTCAACTTGGTCATCGGATAGCCGAGCATGCCGTAGTCGGCGTGACAGACGTAGCAGTTGCGGTCCCCGAAGAAGGGGTTGCGAGCGTGACGAGCCGCCAGCGAAGGACTGTTCGGATCCGAGGCGTCGCGCACATGCAGCCCCATCACGTGACAGGAGCCGCAAAAGCTGCGCTTTGTCGTGCCTCGCATGCCTTCGGCCGTACTCGTCACCGCTGCCAATAGTGGAAACACGCCGAGTCCCAGCGCCAACCGCAACTTCGTGTGGAGCGTCAGCGGGGGGCGAGTGATCAGGTGGTGCGCCAGCAAGGCAACCGCGACCGCGATGCAAAACAAACACAACCAACCCACCAGGGAGATACTGGTCAAGAGGTTTTCGGCGGGTGTCGTGGAAGGCATCGGGGCTCCTGAACGAGAACGGGGCGCGCTGCGGACCGAATTGTGAACGCGTACCGCTCGAAGGGTGAGCGCGGCAACTGCAATGAACTGCAATGATCGCGCCGCAGCCTATCCTCGTTGACCCCAGGAAGTCGACGGCGCCATGTTCCTGAAACATCCGCCCGGTTCGCAAGATGGAGATGCGAATTGGCGCGGATCGTGCGAGGAGGCGATCGTGCGTTCGTCCCCTCCCGCACTGCGAAGCGTCCCGAGCGCGTTTTGGGGCTGGCTTCTGCTCAGTGCCGTCCTTTTCGCCGCCTTCGCTGCGTGCAGCGAAAACGGGGAGCAACAACGTCAACGCTTCGAAGTTCAACCGGCGTGGCTCAGCGCGCGACAGGAGCCCGGGCATCGGGTTCACGTCGGAGAGAAACACCTAGCCTGCGATAGTTGCCATAACCTCACCGCTCCCACGAAAAACGCTGGATTCGACCATCCGAGCCCGGACCGCTGCGTGCCCTGCCACGCCACCCAGTCGGGCATCCGACACGCGCTGGCACAGGCGAGCGACAAGTACGGCGCAGGTTCTCCCTCCGACTGCATGGGTTGCCACCGCTTCATCGACGAAAGCGCGTCCGACATCGACGCCTCGCAACGGCACGCCCAACGACCCTACGTGCGCTCAGGTCCCGATGCGGGCGCGCCGCTCAGCTCTGAGGCATGGCATTGTACCGAGTGCCACGGCTTGGGTGCCGGCACCGAGCACGCGCTCAAGACGCATCGCTTCGCGGATTGCGCGCGCTGTCACACGCCGCACGGCGCGAACGTCGCCGAGCCGAGCGCGTGCACCGACTGCCACGAGAATATCAACGCCAGTCACGGCGCACCATTGGCCAGCGTGCAGCACACGTGCATGGCATGTCACCAGCAGATGCACGCCCCCAAGGCCGCGGCCAAAGCGACCTGCTTGCCGTGCCATTCCACCACTTCGCCACGAGTCTCGGACCAGGCGCTGTTCTCCGGCGGCCATCAGTCGTGTACGGACTGTCACAAGGCCCACGATTTTCGTAAGCAAGCGACCGCAGATTGTCGCAGCTGTCACGAGCTTCCAGCGCCGTTGGCCGCCGCCAAAGTCCCTGCCCACGCCCCCTGCGGCAACTGCCACGATGCGCACGCACCGAAGGCCGATCCGAGTGTTGCCTGTCAGGGTTGTCACCAGCAGCTCGAGAACGACCATCCGAGTGTGCCAGGCTTCGGGCAATGCTCCACGTGCCATGTCGCG
>JBNKZR010000391.1:0-7146 GCA_050301735.1 Polyangiaceae bacterium
CGCCAGTGGAGACGACCCGCTCACAATCCTGGCGTATGGCCTGCGCGAACAGAACCTCCAAGGTCCGTACCTTGTTGCCGCCGTAGATCGCAGAACTGCGGTCGTCGCGTTTTACGAATACCTGGTTGGCCTCGAACACGTCGGCGACGAGCGGCTCGACCCCCGTCGGGAAGTCCCCTAGCGGAGCGAAGTCGACCCATCGCGCTAGCCTAGGCAACACCTGCAAGAGCGGTCGGTTCGTAGTCCGACCAGGGTCCGGTTCGTCTCTCGCGTCGAGCATCGTTCGTCGCGACCACAGTGTAGCAGCAATTCGACTACAGCTCGCTGGTCGATCGTGTTAGGGCCGAGATCAAGGAGGAACCCATCGCGATGAACCATCGACGCACTCGCCCCCCAGTTGTTGCACTCACCTGGGCGCTGTTGGCGGCCAGCTGCCAACAGCCGCTACCCCCCGAGGAGCCCGCGACCCAAATCGCCGAACCGGCGAAGCCGGTACCCGTCGAGGTCACGTCGACGCAAGACCCGCCCCAACCGGCGTCACCCGACGTGGTCGCTCCAGGCAAGCTGGTGTTCAAGAACATCGGACTGCAGACGCCAGAAAGCGTGCTCTACCACGCAGGGTCGGATACCTACTTCGTCTCCAACATCAACGGCTCCCCCGTCGACGTGGACGACAACGGCTTCATCAGCAAGCTGAAGCCGGACGGAAGTGTCGAAGCTCTCGCGTTCATCACCGGCGGCAGCAACGGCGTGAAACTCAACGCACCCAAGGGCATGCTGATCCACGGAGGCACGTTGCTGGTCACCGACATCGACCACGTGCGGCGCTTCGATTTGAAGACCGGCGCAGCGCTGGAAGCTTGGAGCTTCCCGGAGGCGACGTTCTTGAACGAGCTGACCATGGATGAAGCTGGCACGATCTACGTCACCGACAGCGGACTCAAGATGGGCGACGGGGGCCTCGAGTCGAACGGAACGGACGCAATCTACCGAGTCGTCGATGGCAAGATCAGCGTACTGGCCAAAGGCAAAGAGCTCGCCGGGCCCAACGGGATCGCTGCGCAAGATGGCGGCGTACTGATCGTAACCTTTGGGAGCAACACCGTGACGCACTACGACAGCAGCGGCAAGCCGGGACGACGGGCTCAACTGCCGTCGGGCGGCCTGGACGGCGTGGTCCCCCTCGCGGACGGCACCTGGCTGATCTCGAGCTGGCAGGGCAAAGCCGTCTATCGAGGCAACTTCGACACCCCATTTACCGCTGTGGTTTCCGACGCGACCAGTCCGGCCGACATCGGCTTCGACACGAAGAGGCAGCAGGTGCTGATTCCGCTGTTCACGGTCAACGAAGTCTGGGCCGTGCCCCTGGCTGGGGCGGCGAGCACCGGCGGTGGCGCGTCGCCGACGCCACCCCCAGTCGACGAGAAGAGCGCCGCAGCGAAGAGCAGCGAGTCCACGATCTCACCAGAGCCAGCGCAGTAACCCCGTCTGTCGATGTGACTGCAACGGATCGTCCAACTTCGATTTGTGGGTTGACGGCACGTCACCTTGTGAGAACATGCCAGCGTGAACTCTTCGGCCGCGTTTTCCTGCCAGTGGTGGCGCAGTCAGGCGCAGTCGTCCCCCGTCTGGTGCGTGGGCCCGCTGCTGGCGTTGCCCCGAGACTGAACGCGGAACAACGAGCGCTCCGACGAGCCGCTACCCCGCTGAGCCGCAGAGCAGTCGAGGAGTTCGACAGAGCTGGCCGCTTCAGCCGAGGCGGCTCGTCGTCGTTTGTAGTTCCCATCCCTTTCGATCGTCCCTAGTTTCGTTCATCCTGCCCACGGAGCTCCCATGTCTCTCTCAACGCCCCTCGCCCAATCCCACAGCTATGCAACCCGAGGTGGCATTCACGTCATACGCACCAGCGAGACCATCGCAGCCGAGGGCGCCCTCGCTGAGTTGATACGCCAGCTCGACCAGAAGAGGGGTGTGTTGCTTTCCTCCGGCTACGAATACCCCGGGCGCTACAGCCGCTGGGACATCGGGTTCATCGACCCCCCGCTGTGCTTCTCGGCTCGTCAGCGGTCCTTTTCCCTTGAGGCCCTGAACGACCGTGGGCGGCCGCTTCTGCGCGCCATCTCGACAGCCCTGAGAAGCTCCTCCGCCGTGGGCGAACTGTCGGAAGACGACACCAGCATCCACGGCAGCATCGTGGAGACGACGGAGCGCTTCACCGAAGAGCAGCGCAGTCGCCAACCGTCCGTCTTTTCCGTGTTGCGTGAACTGGTCAATCTGTTCCACTCCGAAGAGGACAGCCACCTCGGTTTGTACGGCGCTTTTGGCTACGACCTGTGCTTCCAATTCGAACCCGTGCCGCTAGCCCGGCCTCGCCCCGCAGAGCAGCGGGACCTGGTGCTCTACCTGCCGGACAACTTGATCGTCGTCGACCGTCAGAAGGAGCGCGCTTCGCGCTTGCTCTACGACTTCGAGGTCGACGGCACGTCGACCCTGGGCTTGGCCAGGGAGGGCATACAAGCCCCATACGTGCCAGCGCCGGACGCTGAAACCGACTGTGACCACCGCCCAGGTGAATACGCCGCCAACGTGCGCAGGGCCAAGGAGTCGTTCAAGCGCGGCGACCTCTTCGAGCTCGTCTTGAGTCAAACCTTCCGCCTGCCTTGCCCCAAGCCTCCGTCGTCCATCTTCCAACACCTGCAGTTGCACAACCCCGCGCCCTATGCGCTGTTCCTCAATCTCGGCGAATCGGAGTACCTCGTTGGCGCTTCGCCAGAGATGTACGTGCGTGTCGATGGCAAACGCGTGGAGACGTGCCCCATCTCTGGCACGATCGAACGAGGAACGGACCCGGTTCAAGACGCCGAACGTATTCGCGAGCTCTTGGCCTCGAAGAAAGACGAGTCCGAGTTGACGATGTGCACGGACGTCGATCGCAACGACAAGAGCCGGATCTGTGAACCCGGCAGTGTCAACGTGCTGGGGCGGCGACAGATCGAGCTCTATTCCCGACTGATCCACACGGTCGACCACGTCGAAGGAACCCTGCGGCCGGAGTTCGACGCTCTGGACGCCTTCTTGACGCACACATGGGCCGTCACGGTGACGGGCGCCCCCAAACCGGCGGCGATCGCACGTGTGGAAAGCGATGAGAAGTCACCTCGTGCCTGGTACGGCGGGGCGATTGGCGCGATCGGCTTCGACGGTAACCTGAACACCGGCCTCACTCTGCGGACGGTCAGGCTACATCAAGGCAAAGCAGAGGTGAGAGCCGGCGCCACTCTGCTCTTCGACTCGGATCCCGAAGCGGAAGAGAAGGAAACTCGCGTCAAAGCCTCCGCTTTCTTGGACGCCGTTCGCCACGGCGCCAAGGACCTGTCGAAGCAGCCGCTTGCCGTATCTGGCGGGCGCGGCATGACCGCTCTCCTGGTCGACCACGAAGATTCGTTCGTTCACACCCTGGCGAACTACCTGCGACAGACGGGTGCCCAGGTGACGACTCTGCGCGCCGGATTCGATCTGACCTCATTGGAGCAGGTCAACCCTGACCTCGTGGTTCTTTCTCCGGGCCCAGGCTCCCCAGCAGACTTCAACCTATCCACAACGATTGCACAGGCTCTCGACAGGGGCTTGCCGCTGTTCGGCGTCTGCTTGGGGCTTCAGGGGATCGTGGAGTACTTCGGAGGTCAGTTGGGAGTGCTGGACTACCCCATGCACGGCAAACCTTCGGTGGTGAACGTCACCGCAAGCAGTCCCTTGTTCGAGGGGATTCCTCTGTCTTTTCAAGCAGGTCGGTACCACTCCCTGTTCGCACGGCGCGATCACTTACCAGAAGAGCTGATAGTGACAGCGGAAACCGAGGATGGCGTGGTCATGGCGCTCGAGCACCGGCACCTTCCGATCGCTGCAGTCCAATTCCACCCTGAGTCCATCCTGTCGCTGGGCGGCGATGTGGGGCTTCGTCTCTTGGACAACGGTGTGCGTTGGCTGCGAAACCGCGGGAAGGCCGAGTAGTCCCGCAGACTTGCCATTTACTTTCCCCGGAAGCGCAATAGACTTCTCGCCATGGGGGAAGCCATGCTTCAGGTCGGATATCTCAGGCGCGTGGTAGGCGCGCTGGATCGAATCACTGCTGGGCGGGCGTCGGGCGAACTGCGACAGAAGCTGCGAGGCGATGCCTTGACACTCTTCGAAAGCCCGACGATGCACCCGCGCGCGAACACGAGCTACGTCGCCGTCGAGGACGGAGGCGCGTTTCTTCTCGAGGTGGACGCGGCACTCGGAGATGGCTCCGGTGCGCTGCTCACCACCATCGGGCAAGAGATGGGCAACCGCTACTTCGCGACTTCGGCGAATCGCCGATCGGACGTGTGGACATCGATGCGGCAGGCCAGCGGTGAGCTGACCACACCCTTTCACGGCTGCGACGCCCAGTGCCGTGTCGACCGGCACGCGGAAGGCTTGGAGCTCTTCGTCAGTGTTCCCGGTCAACCCAAAGCGACTCGCGTCTGGCGCCACTTGAGCGTGGGCTACCTCCGGGCCGCGTTCACGTTCTCTTTCGAGGCGACGAGCATCCAGCTCCGCGTCGTGGGTGAAACCGTCGGTGACCGCGCCTACGTGACAGCTCGCTACCGCAAATTGGACTCGGCGGAGCCGATCACGCCTCCGCCGCCGAGTTCGACCAACAACCACGGTGTTCCTCCTCCGGGTCGCAGTCTGCGCTCGATTCCCGCGATGCGCGCCGTCTCGGTTGCCGACGAAGTGGACAGGATCCTGCGCCACGCTCCGCGGGACGGCGTCTCCACCAACTGGCGACGCTCGAAGATCCCCCGATCAGGCTGAACCGGCCCTTCGCTCCACCGCGCTGGGCAAGCCCAGAGCTGGACGCTGCGCGGCGGAGAGTCGGGAGGATGGCTTCGGCAGCCGGTTGCCCATGGAGCTGGCGGCATTGTGCAATTGGCACTAGGCCTTCGAATCATGGCCAGGACCCCATCGACGATGCGAGAGCTCGGCACTCCGCTGCCAGCTTTCGAACTCCCCGACGTGACGAGCGGTCGAAGCGTGAGCAGCGCCGACCAAACTGGAAAAATCTGTGTCGTTGCATTCATCTGCAATCACTGCCCATTCGTCATTCACCTAAAACCCGCCATCTCCGAATTCGGTCGCTACTGCCAGGAGCAAGGCGTCTCGATGATCGCAATCAGTGCCAACGACGTTCAAACGCACCCCGCAGACTCCCCAGGCAAGATGGCGGAAGATGCCAGCGAGTTCGGCTACCCTTTCCCCTATCTCTACGACGAGAGTCAGGACGTGGCCCGAGCATTCGACGCCGCCTGCACCCCCGACTTCTTCGTGTTTGATCGCGATGGCTTGCTCGCCTATCGAGGCCAGTTCGACGACAGTCGCCCGGGCAACGGCGTTCCCGTCAGCGGCAAGGATCTGCGTGCGGCGGTACAAGCGTTGCTCGACGATGGGCGCCCGAGCCCCGATCAGAAACCGAGCATCGGCTGCAACATCAAGTGGAAGTGATGACGTCGATGCCTAGTTCGCCAACCGCTCGATGGCACCGTTGAGAGCCACCAGAGAAGCCTCGAAGTCCGGCGTGGGCGCTCGGTACGTGACCGCCAGTTGGTGCGGCCACAGCCCCTCGGGATCGTCGATATTTTGGGTGACTCGAACCACCGTCGCGTCCACTTCGTAGTCCTTGCCGCCCTGAGGGGGTAGGCAGAAGCGCAACGGCAGCACGCTCCCCGCTGCTGGCTTACTGCGAGACAAGAGCAGCATTCCTTCCGCGCTCACGTCGTGGGTGATCGCAACGCCCCCCGAGAGCCCATCGGTGTAAACGGGCAACCACAAGCGATAACGCTTGCCCCCCCGGCGTTCCAGCAGCTTCATCAAGGCACCGAGCGCCTGGCTGGCATCGGCGAAGCGCTGGCGCGGGTCGCGGTTGACACAGTGGAAAAACCATTCGTCGAACCCGTCGGGCAGCGCGACGTCGAGCCCCAGTTCCCGCACGCGCACGCTTGCCGGAGCGATTGGATCCCGCACCAACTCCATCGAAAGCTTCATCATCGACATGACGCCGTTGGCGTTGAGCCAGTAGAGCTTGCCCGTCATGACGTAGAAGGTCAGTAGTCCGAGAGCCCACACGTCCGCGGTGGGTTGGGGCACGTCGTCCATCCGCGTCTGTTCGGGCGCCGTCCACAGTGGCGTGCCCTGCCCAGGTGACGTGCTGATCGCCGTGGCGCTGGTCAGCGACTTGGCAATGCCGAAGTCGAGTACCTTGAGCTGTGGGGCGTCGATGTCACCGGCGACGATGATGTTGTCCGGCTTCAGGTCTCTGTGGACGACACCGGCTGCATGTGCGGCGCTCAAGGCGGCGAAGAGCTGCCCCAGTACGTCGACGACGGCGCCCGCCGGTAGCGGCGCCGCTGCCTCGACGAAAGCGGACAACGAACGCCCAGGCGCCAGCTCCATGACCAGCCAGCGTTGGTCGCTGTCCAGGTCGTGACCGGCACCCAACACCCGCGCCACGTAGCGGCTGTTGATGCTCATCCCCGCGCGTGCCTCACGCTCGAAGCGATGCACTGCCTTGGGGTCATTGCACAGCACCGGGTGCATCAGTTTCAGAGCTACCTGGTCACCGCTGCTCTTTTGCAGGGCGCGGTAGACGACGCCCATGCTGCCCGTACCCAGCACGTCCAGTACCTCGAAGTTCCGCGCAAAGGTATCTCCGACGGCGAGACGATTGGCTGACATCGCCCCGAGTATACTCGACAACGGCAGGACCTTCGACCGCCACGCCAGACAACTCGGGTCTTGACCGTCATGCAACGTGTGCTAATCCCCGACATCGTGAAGTCTCTTCCGACGTTCAGCCATCAACAGGCCACTCAGAGCCTGCGAGCCGCCCGAGCCACGTGTTCGGCGGCCAGGTGCTGATGTCGTTATCGTGACTTCGAACCGTGCCGCCTCTGGGCGGCTCTCGGTCATTTGCGGGTCGCCCAAATCAGGAGACCCCGATGAATACCGCCCCCCCCTACCTCATGCATCTCAACGACCACCCCGCGCCACTCATGGTGCGAGGCGCCGGCTCATGGCTCTATGACGAGACCGGACGTGCCTACCTGGACTTCATTCAGGGCTGGG
>JBNKZR010000392.1:0-7131 GCA_050301735.1 Polyangiaceae bacterium
TCATCGTCGGATTGGGCGTGTCTGCCTGCGGTGACCCCGCGAAGGTTTCCCAGAAAGCCCCCCCCGCCGATGAAGTGCTCGACGGTGGAGAACAGGGCGATGCCGGACCGATCGCGACGGACAGCGAGGATACGCTCGTCGCCGATGACGAAAGCAGTGCCGGGCAAAACACCGACGAAGCGAACCCCGCCGAGTGCGGTGACGGCCGCCTCGACCCGGGCGAAGATTGTGACGACGGCAACACCAACGACGACGACGGTTGCTCTGCAAGCTGCGAAGAAGAGCCTGGCTTCGACTGCACGGTGCCGGGCCAGGCCTGCGAGCAGTGCGGGAACGGTGTCCGCGAAGGAGGCGAAGCGTGCGACGACGGCAACACCGATGCTGACGATGGTTGCTCGGCGGACTGTCAGGAAGTGGAAGATGGCTTCGCTTGCCCCATCCCTGGCGTGTCTTGTGAACAGTGTGGCAACGGCAGCGTCGAAGGGTTCGAAGCCTGTGACGACGGCAACACCGAAAGTGGCGACGGCTGCGACGCGGAGTGTCTGACCGTCGAGCTCGGCTACAACTGTTCGGAGCCGGGTGAGCTCTGTGTCGAGTGCGGCAACGGTAGCGTCGAAGGGCCCGAGGTCTGCGACGATGGCAACCGTTTGGGCGGTGACGGCTGCAACTTCAACTGCACGGTGATCGAAGACGGTTACGTCTGCGATGAGGACGGCTGCAACAAGTGCGGCGACGGCCTCGTCGGTGGGGACGAAGTCTGCGACGACGGCAATACCGACGACGGTGACGGCTGCAGCATGGACTGCGCGATCGTGGAGGCAGGATTTTCGTGCCCGGTGCCAGGATCCACGTGTGAAGCCTGCGGCAACGGCATTCGCGAAAGCACGGAGCAGTGCGACGATGCCAACACCGACGACGGCGACGGTTGCGCCTCCACCTGCCAGACCCTCGAACCCGGTTTCCGCTGCCCCAATGAGGGCGAGGCATGCCTGGAGTGCGGCGATGGCGTGGTCGACGATGGCGAAGTCTGCGATGACGGCAATCGCCTGGGAGGTGATGGTTGCAGCTTCGATTGTCGCTTCATCGAACCCGGGTGGGAGTGTGACGAAGCTGGCACCTGCACGCGATGTGGCAATGGTTTGTTGGAGGGCAGCGAGGTCTGTGACGACGGCGCCAACGAATCCGGCGATGGCTGCAGCGCAGACTGCAGTGAGATCGAGGCGGGCTTCTCATGCTTGGAGCCTGGCGTGCCCTGCTCCGAGTGCGGCGACAGCCTGATCACCGCTCTAGAAACGTGCGACGACGGCAATGCCATCGACGACGACGGTTGCTCGTCGAGCTGCCAGTTGCAGACCGGTTGGTCGTGCCCCCTCGTCGGACAGCCCTGCCAAGAGTGCGGCGATGGAGTGCAGCAAGCGGGTGAGCAGTGCGACGATGCCAACCGTGAAGGCGCGGACGGCTGCAACGCAGCGTGCGACATCGAGCCCGGGTGGGACTGTCCGTTCGAAGGCCAACCATGCACGGCACTGCAATGCGGCGACGGCTTCGCCGTGGGCACTGAAGAGTGCGACGACGGCAACAACGCAAGTGGCGACGGTTGCAGTATCAACTGCCGACTGGAGGAAGGCGCTGCCTGCCCGCCGGGTGGTGGCGCTTGCCGTCCTGCCGTCTGCGGCGACGGTGCGGTCGAAGGCGAAGAGGAGTGTGAAGACGACGACACGACTCCGACGTCTGGCGACGGGTGTTCTTCCGACTGCAAGCTCGAACTCGGCTACAAGTGCGACGTGCCCCAAGAAGCGTGCACCCCGACGGTCTGCGGTGATGGGTTGGTCGAGGGCAAAGAGCAGTGTGACGACGAGAACTCTGCCAGCCCCGGATGCGACGCCAACTGCCAGCTGGAGATCGGCTACGAGTGCCCGGTCGACGACGGCGTGTCGCCACCAACCGGCGGTGAGTGCGTCGCCAATCCCTGTGGCAACGGCGACGTCGGTGGCCTGGAGGAATGCGACGACGGCGATCTCGACGGCGGCGACGGTTGTTCTGCCAGCTGCGAAGTCGAGCCCTTCTTTGCCTGCAACGGCGAGCCCAGCGAGTGCGACACGGCGCTCAATTGGGTCCAGGTGCGGGAGTTCAATGTCAGCAACATCGCGCCCGATGCGATGCACTACGACCCGCTGACGCGCTCGTTCGTCGGGTACAAGCAGGCGGCCTCGAAGCCGCCCATCGAATTGTGCTTGGACGGCACGCTGCTCAACCCCGACACCAACGAGCTGTGCGCCCCGGGTGAAATCCCGGGGAGCTGCCCCAATCCGTCGCCTCCGCTCACAGCGCGGCCACGTTGGGACGATGGCGGCATCAACGGAGCGGACTACGACCCCTTCGCGAACAACTGGGTGTTCGTAGACGACAACGGCGCTGGCTCCAACTTCACGAGCGTCGACGTCGACACCCGCTCCCTCCTCGGCACGCAAACGACGAGCGCCCAGTACGATGGCTTGGCCGTCGGCGAAGATGGCCGGCTCTACCTGGTCGAAGGCAACGACTCGATGCTCGTCTTCGCTCGCGACTCGGCTGCCCCCATCGGCTTCGACTTATCTGCCAGCGTCGCGCAGTGGGCCGTCACGGGCACCAATCCGCTCGATGCCGTATTCACGGTGCCCGGCTTCGACGTCGTGGGCACGTTCAACACCCCGACCGGCGAGTCCGCTCCGATGTTCCGCTTTTACGGCTACGACGGCAACCTGTACGCGATGTCGACCATGCCAGGACTCCTCGTCAGCGCGACCGCGGTGGACGGCTCGACGGTCACGCCGTACACGAAGGAAGCCTCCTCAGCGGCAACGGCTCTCGACAGTGGCGCGTTCATCATCTGTCCGCGAACCCCATCGGAAGGCTGCCGCTTGTTCAGCACCTCCTGTTCGAGCGACGCGGAATGCTCCGCACGCTCACCAGGCACCGTCTGCAACACGGAAGCGACGATCGCGTACTGCCACGCCCCCGCGATGGCACGAGACGACCGCACACAGGTGGAGGCTGGTAGCAGCGACAACGTGATCGACGTGCTGAAGAACGACACCCTGAGCGAAGCCACCTGCGCGGACTCGACGGTGGAAATCATCGAGGTCACCGAAGGCGACCAGGGCGGCACGATCACCATCCCAGACGGTGGCCAAACCGTCGAATACACGCCAGACCCCAGCTTCTGCGGCGGTTATGAGACCTTCGAGTACACCGCACTGCTGGGCGGCGGCGAAAGCGACAGCGCACTGGTGACGGTGCTCGTGCTCTGCGACTGCGGCGACGGCGTCGTCCAAACCGGAGAGCAGTGTGACGACGGCAACACCAACGATGGCGACGGCTGCACGGCACAATGCCTTCAGGAGGCAGCCTGCGGTAACGGGAAGCGCGAGACCGGCGAGCAATGTGACGACGGAAATCTCGAAAGCGGTGACGGCTGCAGTTCCGTCTGCTCGAGCGAAGCCACGTGCGGCAACTCCGTCGTGGAACCGGGTGAACAATGCGAAGGTGGTGACCAATGTCGGGCTAATTGCACCCTAAAGGTCTGCGGCGACGGCATCGTCGATTCCGACGAACAGTGCGATGACGGCAACACCACCTCTGGCGACGGCTGCTCCTTCAACTGCCTGATCGAGAGCTATTGCGGGAATGGCTCGTTGGACGGCGCCGAGCAGTGTGACGACGGAAACAACCTCTCCGGCGACGGCTGCAGCTCCGTCTGCTTGACAGAGGCCTGCGGCAATGGCCGTCGAGACTCGGGTGAGGAATGCGAAGACGGCAACACCACATCTGGCGACGGCTGTTCTGCCAACTGCAAGCTCGAAGCCGACTGCGGTGACGGCGTGGTCTCGCCGGGCGAACAGTGCGACGACGGCAATACGGTGGGCAACGACGGCTGCGGCACCACTTGCCAGGTAGAGAGCATCTGCGGCAACGGCGAACGCGCTTCCGGCGAGCAGTGCGACGACGGCAACCTGGTCAACGGTGACGGCTGCCGCGACGACTGCACCCTGGAGATCTGCGGGGACGGGATTCGCGATCAGGGTGAAGCCTGTGACGATGGAAACAACCTCTCCGGTGACGGCTGCACCAGCACCTGCCTCGTGGAGGCAGTCTGTGGCGACGGCACCCGCAGCGGCAATGAGGAGTGCGACGACGGAAACACGGCAGGCGGCGATGGCTGCTCCGCTCAGTGTCGCTTGGAGCACTTCTGCGGCGACGGCGTGATCGACCCGGGCGAAACCTGCGACGACGGCAACATGAGCAGCGGCGACGGCTGCAGCGCCAACTGCGAAACCGAGGTGGGTCGAGCGCGCTGAGAAGCCGTCAACGACCCACCGCGTTCGAGTCCGAACTCAGCCGTGCGCCGCACCTCCGCGGCGCGCGGCACCACGACGGTCCGTCGGTGCGTCGCCGTGCGCACTCATCGGACCATGAAACTTCGACAGCCGTGGCAGTCTTCGTCGACGGCGTCGTCGCAATCCTCGTCGTGCGTCACTTCCCCATCACCGCAGTACTCGGCCAACTTGCAGTCCGTGCCGCAATGATTGTACTCGTTTGCGTTCAACTCGCCGTCGTCGCATTCTTCTCCGTACTCGACGGTGCCGTTGCCGCACTCCCCATCGCACGAGGAGCGAGCCGGGACGAAGCCGGAGAGTGTGAGACGGAAGGTGGACCCCGTCGTGTGTCGCTCCGCGTGGAACACTTTGATTGGGTAGACGTTGCCGGGCGTCATCATGTGTGCGGCCTCAGTGCCCCCGACGAAATTCGCTTCAGCGCCGGAGACGGTCACCTCACCCGAAAGGGCAGGATGTAGGCCACCCAGATCGAGAGCGAGCTGGCCGTTGATGAACACCCACACGTCATCGTCGCCCGTGAATCGCAGCGTGGCATTCGTGTTCTCGTCGTACGGGAACCAGTACTCCACCTCCGAAGTGAACGAGAAGTTGTGAGCGGTGGCGTTTCCCGTCAACTCCGCCTCACTGTAGAGCGAGCCATCCAAGCCGTATTCCGTGGTCGCGACTTCGGCGGTGGAAATCGCATCCCCTCGAGCATCAGCAATACCGTCGATCGGAAAGAAGAAGGGGCTTCCGAAGAAAGGGCCACAGCCCGGCGGAACCGTGCAATCCGTTCCTTCGTAGGTGCCCACGGTGGTGAACCACGGAGTCCCATCTTCCCCATAGCGGTTGACGTAGTTGCCCTCACCGTCGTCATAGAGGACCAGTTCAGTCCCGTACGACGTGCTGTTGTCGGAATCGTTGTACCAATCGGCAAAACCCGTCGTGCACATGGTGTCCCCCGTGGCGATGGGCTTCTTGTCGGTCAAGACGGGCTCGACGAGTCCGGGGGTCGGGGCACTCCCGGCACATTCCGCTTCGAAGTCGCTATGGGTCGCGTCGAAGTCACGGTAGGTCACCGGAACCCGCAGGATGCACTCATCCGTCGTCTCAGAACGCTCACACATTATCGTCCGCAACTCACACGAATAGCCGACCTCGATCTCGCAGTTCTCGTCGCAGCCGTCGCCCGGTAAGGCGTTGCCGTCATCGCATGCCTCGTTCAACACGATGCCGTCGCCGCAGGCCGAAGTGCAGGCGCCCTCTCCCGAACAATCAGGAGCGAACTGACACTGCGAAGTGCATCCCTGGTCGAGCCCCGGCTCGCACATTTCCGTGCCCTCGACGATGCCGTCGCCACATTCGGTCGCTTCGCACTGACTCGGTTCACCCGTGCACTTGAAACCAACTTCGAGCTTGCAGGTCGCGTCACACCCATCCCCGGCCTCGAGCGCTCCGTCGTCGCATTGCTCAGGGAAAGAAACGACGCCGTCCCCGCACTTGTTGAAGGGAATGCAGCTTTGGGGTGCTCCGTCTACTCCTGGCTTGCACACGAAGCCTTGTTCGATGAACAGGCAGTCGCCATGACAACCGTCACCATCGTCGGTGTTGCCATCGTCACACGCCTCGTCGTCGTCCAACACCCCGTCGCCACAAGCACCCTGCGTGGTTGACTCGGCATCGACGAGCGGTTCGGAATCGAGCTCGGGCTGCCCCGCGGCAACGGGAGCACCCACGCTCCCACCGGCGTTGGCTGGTGCGGGCGCCGACGGTTCGGGGTCGGATGCGGGCGCTGAACCCGAAGGAGGCGGTGCACCGGCCCCGTTGGACGTCAGCGGGGTCGATTCAGAGCCAGAATCGCCGCTGCAGGAGAACGCGACCGCAGGCGATGCAATGACGAAGAAGGTGAACGAGCACCAACGGGTGAATGTCATGGCACGATTGTCGGCTGCAGTTTGCACCACGTCCACACAATGTGTGCGCTGGACACCCAGCCGTCCTCACTTAGCCGCGCGACGCCCCGTCTGCCTGCAACCTCACGACAGTAGCGGTACGCCGAACCCAGCCGGCGTGTGATACGGCCGGACTGGTGAAACTGCTGTGTAACCTCCCCAGTGGCGCCGACCACAAACGGGCAGCGGCCCACGCAAGTCGCGCCCACTCTCAGCGGCCCAGCCGTTCACCCATCGGCACAGGCCCGCACCTCACAGCCGAAGTTCCTGCGCCACGTCGATTCGCGAAACGGCGTAGCAACGTGGCGCAACCCAGCAACGCGGTTCACGGCTTCCTTCGAGTGGACGGGGGACGAGGGCGTCAGCGGGGCAGAGGATCCGACATCAAGTGACGACACGGGGCCGGGCCTTGACCCACCGCGCCGCGGCCGTTGAGCGAGCTTTCACTTCCAGGTCGCAGCTTGGGTCCCGTGGCCCGGCAGGGGCCCAGTGGCGCAGGTGAAATTCACGACTCCTTTCAGATCACGCTGCCTGCACCCAGATCCCATCACGTTCTGGGTTGGAACACGGCGGAGGGACCGACTTGGAAGGTAGGCTCGGGTCTGCTAATTCTGGATATGTGTTACCGCGCACTTCCGCGGTAGCCTACCAATCAAACTGAAGAAAGTCGGGGACTTAAGGATGCGTATCGGGTTCAAAGCGTGTGCAGTGGCGTGGAGCTTCCTCGCCTGTGTGGGTTGCGGCCCGAGTGACCGTCCCGACTTCGGCAACGATGGTTCAACCGGCGCCGACGAAACCGAGCTGGACGTCGATGACGGCCTTCT
>JBNKZR010000393.1:0-7074 GCA_050301735.1 Polyangiaceae bacterium
GGAGCACGTCATGGTCACGCCGCAGACCGATGGCGACTGCAACAGCTGTCATACCAGCTCTGGAGCAAATGGCGCTCCCGGGCGAATTCAGCTTCCGCTGTGAACAGTGAGCATCCAATTGGAGGCACGAAGAACCATGACTGGAACTAGCTTGGTCCAAAGACGACGCTTCTTGCGTGTGCTCGCCGCATGCACTTGCTCCGGTGCCGCTTGCTCGGGCAGCGTCACCGCTCCCGATCCCATTGGGCAAGTGGCTGCCGGTGTCGTCGACGATTACCCTGTCGGCTCACTACGAGCGATCGGCAACCAACCTGTGGCAGTGGGTCGAGACGCCGACGGCTTCTTCGCCATGACACTCACCTGTAGCCACGCCGGATGTAACCTGGCGGTCGCGGGGAGTATCACCCCAGAGCGTCTGCGCTGCAATTGCCACGGAGCGGAGTTCGATGGCAATGGAGAGGTGTTGAGAGGTCCGGCGATAGCTCCATTGCAGCACTTCGACGTGCTGATCGACTCCGCCGGCAACGTCAGCGTCGACGGCGGGACGCAAGTTCCCGCCGACTTCCGCACGCCCGCGTGAACGGAGTAGCGCACCCGCGAGAACGCGCATTGTCGAGGCCGCCGAAGGCTTCCGTGGCTCGCTCGATGTCTGCGACGAACGCCACTTGTTGATCTTCCTCGAGCGGCTTGGTGAAGCCTCAGGCAACCCGAGTGTGCTACGTACTCCGCGATGGTCACTACCGCGTCCGCCGAAGCAGCCCTGCATCAGTTGGCGGAACTGTGGCAACTGGAGAAACTGGCGGCGCGCCAGCAGGAAAGGGAGCTGAGAGACGCGAGACCCTTCGCCGAACGTGTCCGACGTGGCTTGGCGCTGAGAAGCCTTCGCTACGAGGAGACGGTGGCAGAAGGAGGGGGCCGCTGTCAGCTCTGGTTCGGCAGCGAGCGGGAGGGGGAGTTCGATGGCGTGCAGATCAAGACGGGCGACTTGGTCGTGTTGTGGAGCGGGGCCCACGACCGCCGGCAATCGGGAGTCGTGGGGGCGCGGAACAAGTCACGCTTGAGCGTCGTCGTCGATGCCGACTACGACTCGTTCGTAGAAAAAGGGGACGTGCGCCTGGATCTGGAACCGTCGGAGGTGACCTTCGAACGCGGCGAAGCGGCGATCGCTGCCTTCTTGGCGGATGAGTCCTTGCACCCGGTGAGGGAACTCTTCTTTGGAGACGCGAGCCCCAGCTTTGGGCCCGAACCGAAGTTGATGATCTTCGACTCCGGGCTCAACGACAGTCAGCGCCAGGCTGTCTCGTTGGCGATGCGGGCAAAGCAAGTGGCACTCATCCATGGCCCTCCAGGTACCGGCAAGACTCGGACGCTGGTCGAGGTCGTTCGGCAGCAACTCTTCGCAGGACGGCGCATCTTGGTCACCGCCGCCAGCAACGCTGCGGTCGATCACCTGACCCGGCAACTGATCGCCGCCAAGCAGAAGCCTTTGCGGTTGGGGCACTCCGCGCGCGTGGCGGAGGATCTGCGCGCGCACACTGCTGAGGCCAAGATGGAGAAGCTCGCCGACTACCGCATGGCGCGACGCTGGCAGGCCGAGGCGCGCGCGCTACGCGAGCAGTTCCACAATCGAAAAGCGCGTGGCGGGGGAGGTTCTCGCGGTTCGGGGCGAGCTCTGCTCGCCCAAGCGAATCAGCTCAACGCCGATGCCCGTCGTTCGCTTCGCCACGCGCGCTCCCGTGTGCTCGCCCGCGCCGACATCGTGTGCACGACCGCCGCCGGCGCGGACTCCAAGTTGCTAGGCAATGCCACCTTCGACGTCGTGGTGTTGGACGAAGCAACTCAGGCTGCCGATCCCATTGCACTGGCTGCACTTCAGCGAGCACCCATCAGCGTGTTGGCCGGAGATCCTTGCCAGTTGCCACCGACTATCGTGGACGCGGAGGCAGCACGTCGAGGACTCGCTTCCACGTTGTTCGAACGCGCGAGTCGTCGTTTTCCCAGGCAGGCGACGCATCTGCTGACGGTGCAGTACCGCATGTCCGAGGCCCTACTGCGCTTTCCGTCGGAGAGCATGTACGAGGGGCGCTTGGTTGCCGACGCGAGCGTCGCGCGGCGTACGTTGGAGGAGCTCGAAGGAGTGATGCCGGACGAAGAACGAAGCTCGTCCTGGTTGTTCTTGGACAGTTCCGGCATGGGTTGGGAGGAGCAAGTCGAGCCGGAATCACAAAGCACGTTCAACACCGCCCAGGCGGAGCGAACGGCAGCGGAGGTGCGGCGTTTGCTCGATCGTGGTTTGCCGGCGACGGAGATCGCCGCGATCACGCCCTATGGGGCACAAGTGCGATTGCTGCGGCGGCTGCTTGCCGATGCCGTCGAAGCGGGACTCGAGATCGGGAGCGTCGACGGCTTCCAGGGGCGTGAGAAGGAAGCCGTCGTCGTGGACCTCGTGCGCTCGAACGACAGCGCCACGTTGGGCTTCCTCGGAGACGTGCGGCGGACGAACGTCGCGCTCACGCGCGCCAAGCGGTATCTGGTGATCATCGGGGATGGCAGCACGTTGGCCAGCCACGAATACTACGATCAATTGCTCGCCGCCGCCCAGCGCGACGGAGTGTGGCGCTCCACCCACGAAGCGTGAAGCCACCGGGCGCGGCAGCGTCAGGCCGTACCGCGCAACTGCTCGTTTTTTTTGTGCGGGCGCGCACGGGTGAAATTCTTTTCGTCCGAGTGCGGTCTGGCGGCTGCTAGGGTGAAATCACGGTGGATATTCGACTTCTCACCGACACCATCGTCCGCCAAACGACGGTGTTGCTCGCCCAGATCGCGACCGCCTCGGGAGTGCGCGCGCCGTTGGCTCACGTTGCCAATCAGGTCTTCCTCGATCTGGCGCAAGAGTTGGAATCTCAAGGCGTCCGGCGCAAGGTGGTGGCCGATATGTTCGGCCTCGCGTTGCGCTCGTACCAGCTCAAGGTGCGCCGCCTGCTGGAAACCTCCGAGGTACAGCAATCGACCTGGCGCCGAGTGTTCACGCGCTTGGAAGCCGGCACCGTCACGCGTCGGCAGCTGGCCAACTCGCTCCCGACGCTCTCATCTCGTGACCTGTCGGCGGTTTTGAACGACCTGGTCGATAGCGGTCTGGCCTACTCGAGCGGAAGCGGCGACAGTGCCGTCTACGGAGCGACATCCCAGGCCGATCGCATGCGGCTGGGAGAAGAAGAAGAGCAGCAATCACTGGAGAACCGGCTTTGGTTGGTTCTGGCTACGAGTGATATGTTCCAGAGCACTGACGAACTCCTGCGCGCCGCGGGCAAAGCCAGCGAAGAATCGGTCGCAAGTGCGCTCGAAGAGCTCTCGAAGATGGGGCGGGTGCGGCGCCACGAGCGCGGCGACGCGCCGGCGGTCTACGAAGCCCTGGACTTTCACATTCCCGTCGGAGCGACTCAGGGCTGGGAGGCCGCCGTTTGTGATCACTTCGTCGCCGTTTCCACGGCCGTAGCAGCAAAACTGTCAGCCGCGCGTTCCGACGACGCGGACGTCGTCGGAGGCGCGACACTGAGGTTCAGAGTGCACGCCGACCACCCACATCAAGCCGAGGTTCGGACGTTGCTTCGCCGCACACGTGAAGAAGTGGGTGATCTGTGGCGACGCGTCGCGGCTTACAACGACGCCAATCCGCCTCCTCCCGACTGCGAGACCATCACCTTCTACTACGGTCAGAACTCCAGCGGGGCCGGCGACAACATCGAGTGCGATCCCGACTCCTCACCAAACCCGGACGAAGAATGATCATGCGCCGCTTTCTCGCCCTCCACTCTCTGCTGCTTGTGCAAGCTCTGCTGCTTGTGCCGAGCTGCGGAGTCGAAGGCCCCCCGCAAGCCGTTGGAGATACCAACACCAACTGGCTGAAACGGTGCGAGACAGACGCCGAATGCGATTCGCCCTTCAGCTGTCTCTGCGGCAGCTGCACCATTGCCTGCCAGCAGGACGACGATTGCAGCGACATCGACACGACCGCGGTCTGCACCCAATCGGCTCCGAGCTGTCCCGACGTCATCCGGACTTGTCAGGAAGCTCCAAGCGACAGCTCCAGCATCGGACCGGAGACAGGCGGTTCCAGCACCTCGCCGGGGGCGGGCTCATCCCCCGCTCCAACATCCGCTGCGCCAAGCGGCTCTGCACCCAGTCCAACGGCGCCAGCGAGCTCGGAATCACCGGCTGCTCCCAGTAGCACTCAGCCCGCTCCTGTCGCGGCCCCAGCCACCCCGGTCGAGCTTGAAGGCGCTAGCGGAGTCGCCGATTGGTCGAAGCAGCCGAGCGCAGGAAGTGGTCAAGCTCGCGGTGTCACGGTTGGTGGCAACGGCGGTGTATTCGTCGTCGGTAGCACGCAAGCAGAGCCGGGCGCCGCGCCCGATGCGTTCGCTGGCTGGTATTCACCCAGCGATGGAACCTTGCTCTGGACTGACAGCTTCGGCACCGAGGGCGCTGATGAAGCGGACGACATCGTGCTCGACGCGGAGGGCAACATCTTCGTCGTCGGAAGTACGGAGGGCGCGCTCAACGACACGGATCAGAACCAGGGCAACAGCGGTGACGCGTTTCTCGTCAAGTACTCGTCGATGGGAGCTCAGCTCTGGACTCAGCTCGTGGCCACCCAAGATCGGGACTATGCAACGGGGGTCGCGGTGGATGGGATAGGCACCGTGTTCATGACGGGTGCACTGGGTAGCTCGGCTACTGCTTTGCCCCGTGCCTTCATCGCCAGCTATTCCACTCTGGGAGAGCAGCTTTGGGTGCGCGAACTCGGTGCGCTCGACGGTGGAACCACCATCGCAGCGGGACTGGCAGTCAACCCGGCCGACGGCACTTCGAGCGTCGTCGGTTGGACGCAAGACGATCTGGGGGACGGAACCCCCGAGGGTATCGACGCGTTCGCTGCAAGGTACTCCAGCGCCGGCGACCTGCTCTGGGTCAGACAGTTCGGCACGGATCAGGTGGACGAAGCCAACGCCGTGGCGCTGGACGCGGCAGGCAATCTGCTCATTGCAGGCCGCACCTATGGCGATCTGGATGGACCTCGATCGGGAGAAACCGACTGTTTCCTCGTCAAGTACCTCAGCGACGGACAGCTGGAGTGGGTCAGAACGTTCGGTGGAGAGAGTCAAGATATCGCGCTCGGCATTGCTCTCGACACGTTTGGCAACATCTTCATCTCTGGCGCGACCGCAGGCGCCCTCGACGGCAACAACCTCGGAGGGTACGACGCCTACGTGGCCAAATTCTCTGCCGCCGCCGAGCTCTCGTGGTTTCAGCAGTTCGGCGGTCCGGGGGACGACTACGCTTACGGTATCGCGACGGACCAAAGCGGTGACGCGTTCGTCGCCGGCGCCACTGAGGACTCGACGAGCTTCATCGAGCGCTTCCAGTAGAGTGTCGGCGACGGCGTCGAGCACGTCGGCGTACCAGCGGAGCCAACATCATCAAACCGATGCCGAGCGAGGCAGCGTCGGGGAGGCGCCGCCGGCTATGAGTGAACGAACAGCCAACACCTTCGTCGCCGTTCATGCCCATGTCTGCGGAGTCCCACTCGCTCGTATCGGCGGAAGTGCCCGCGCTGCCCATCGTGGCGGAGGTGGTCGCCAAATCCTCGGAGGGCGCGGTGTTTTCGGACGCTTGCGTCGAGGGCGAGGTTGCGGCTTCGGCTGGCGTGGTGTCGCCAGGCGTTTGTCCTGACGGTGGGGGCTCGCCGTTTGATGGGCTGTCCGACGTCGCTTGTGGCAGCTCGCTGGTTGGCGCGGTGTCCGGCATCGCCTGCGGGGATTCGTCGTTCAGTGCGCTGTCTGGCATCAGCTCCAGGACGATGCTGAATCTCAGGGTCGCGTCGTAGTCGCCGCCGTCGTTGACTTGGGTCACGACCAGCGAACAGTCGTCGCAGACTTGCTCTGGGACCTGCCAGAGCAACGAATGCTCGCTGGCGTCGAAGTAGCCCACGATCGTTCTCCTGGCGTCAGCACCTGCGTAGAACTCGATGAGGTAGCCTTCGGTCGAATGAGGGATCTCATCCACCCATTCCAGTTCGACTTCGGAGCCCGCGAGCAGCTGGGCACCCGTCTCAGGTGCCCGCCAGCCCACATGTCCGAAGGCCGACCCGCACAACAACCATACTGCGGTCGAGACTGCTCCCGATCGCGCTAGGAGTCGAAAAGAGCCCACAGCGTCACTTCGCCTTGGTCGAGATTTCATGCCCAAAGGCTAGCGCCCCCGACCACGGCGCTCGGATGAAAACAATTTCGCCCACCACGGCTCACCCGGGTTCCGACTCGAACGATTCAAGCTGCACGTGCGAATCTCGCTGCCCAGGACCCAGGCGGTCATGTCAGTGTTCGGCCCCGAATGAACCACCTGACCTGGCTTCAAAGCGCTGCTGGAGCGGCGACCTGAACTCGCCCAGGAAGTGGCGGCGGTCTTGGCAGAACGTCGTTCTTCGGCCTGAACGACTGAGTCCTGGGGTCGCAGCCCATGCACCTCGCATTCGATCGGGGCATGAAGTAGCGTGTCGACGTGTACAGCTTGCGCCACACCGCTAGCATCTGGCGCGGACCGTCCCACGAGCGAAGCCGGGAGCCAAGCTGTTGGGGATGGCACCATGTTGCCGCACGACTGCGCTGAGGCGCCGAGCTGCTGGTTGAGTAAGACATGAAAGCAACGAGACACCATGACCTGATCTGGGCTTTGTCGACCCTCACCTCGTGGGCACTGACCGCGATCATCGTCGTCGGTTGCGGGGACGATACCGCCACCGACGTTGATTCCGAGTCGGAGACCGAGGCGACGGACGAATCGCCTTTGGGAACCGACAGCGACGCGACGCAGCAAACGGACAGTGCGGGGCGCGACCTCATGACGGAGTGCGCAGCCGCGGCCAACCGCATCGAACCGTCAGACGTGAACCTGAGCGATGGAGCCATCGTCGAGTTGGCCAGAGATCGCACGGGGCAAAACGGCGTCAGCACTTCGCACGCCACGAGCCACATTCGCTACGTGTCGGCAGCCGATGGAGCCAATGACGGCGACGGC
>JBNKZR010000394.1:0-7033 GCA_050301735.1 Polyangiaceae bacterium
GCCAGCAAGCTCAAGAAGTTCATCAAGGATAGCTCCGGGATGAACACGTCGGACGGCGTGATGCCCGTGCTCTCACGCCACCTGCGCGAGATCTCCGTAGCCGCGCTGCGCCACGCAGCGACTGAGGGCCGGAAGACGGTGCTCGACCGCGACTTCGAAGCAGTTCTGCGCCGCAAGAGCGACTAGCGCGTGGGCGACGGCGCTGGCAGCCGCTATCGTTTGCAGTCAAGCGGCGCTGTCTGCGAGTAGCCAGAGCTCGTCTGGTTCCTGCCGCTCACCGCCGTCAGCGCTGCAACCCGACTCGGCTCGCGCGAGCGAGGCAGCCACTGCCAGGCCCTGCAGCGTGAGACGCAGCCGGCGCGCGTCGACCAAGCCAGCCTCCGCCAAGGTGTTCAGGTGTTTGAGCACCTGGTAGAGGCTCAAGCCGGAGCCTTCGCCCAGCGTGAAAACGTCAATAGTCTCATGTTGTTGAGACGCACTTAAAAGGTTGACGAGCAAACGTGCTCGAGGATCGGACGTCATCATGTGTTCAGTGGTAGATCGGGTACTGAAAACGCGTCCAGTTTCCGGCAAACGATCGCTGGGTCAGCGGGCCGCTTCCGCACCCTGCGGATCCGTGCTCGCCAGCGGCACCGCGCGGCGTGGCCCCTGCCCCTGTCACCTTTTTCGTTCTCGCGTCGTAGGGTGCTAGTACCCGTGTCGACCGCTTTCCACCATCGCGTCCAGTCCCTAATGGAACCAGCCATGCCTTCCCGTGTCCTGCCCTCAGCGCGCCTAGAAGCCGCCATCGACGCCATCACTCAGAGCTACGATGGTCAGGAAGAGATCAACAACCTGGAGAGCGCTGGGTTGCCCAACCGCCGGGCAGTGATCGACGCTTACAACCACTTCGTGCCGGCATTGTTCATGGGCTTCTACGCGCGGCGCGCGTTGGACCGCGCCAACCTACGTTCGTCGATCAGCGAGACGCTCTACCCTGCCTTCGAACTGTTCGTCGATCAAATCGAACGAGCGGCGACGTACGAGGTCACGATGGGTCGACGCCCCCCGCAAAGTCCAGATTGGGCGGAGAATGTGGTGCTGCAGCTCTTCAAGCGGGTGCCGGACTTGCGGCGCTGTCTCAACGGCGACGTGCTGGCGGCCTACGACGGGGATCCCGCGGTGCAGAGCGTGGAAGAGGTCGTCTTCAGCCTGCCAGGTCTGCGTGCGATCACCGCCCACCGAGTCGCGCATCAGCTGTACGTGGCTGGCGTCCCGATGGTCCCGCGCATCATTGCGGAGTACGCCCACGGCGAGACGGGTATCGACATTCACGCTGGAGCCACCATCGGCGAACGACTGTTCATCGATCACGGCACTGGCGTCGTCGTCGGCGAAACAGCCGTCATCGGCGACAACGTCAAGCTCTACCAGGGCGTCACGCTGGGCGCGCTCAGCATCCCTCGCGAGCGCGTCAAGGGGCCCATCAAGAAGCGTCACCCGACGATTGAGGACGACGTGACGATCTACACCGGCGCCAAGATCCTCGGCGGCGATACGGTCATCGGCAGAGGCTCGGTGATCGGGGCCAACGCTTGGCTCATGAAGTCCGTGCCCCCCGGCACGAAGATCATGGGTCGCGACGAGTCTGCGCCACCGCCAGCGTAGCCCCAGCAGCACATCCCACGCTCGCGGGGCAACGCCGCCCGCGCCTCGGCTCGGCAGCCCGCGTGCGGCTCGGCAGAACCGCCGGTGTGTTCCACCCGCCGTCATCGAGCAAGTCGGCCACGCTAGTTTTGCGCAATACCGCATGGGCGCACGCCTGCGGCCAGAGCCGGGCATGCGAGGGAGGTGTACGAATCTCGCGCGGTAGAAACGAATTCCGTGCGAGCGCGGAGCAACACCGAAACAGCGTCGAATCACATGCGGTCCGCGGGCGGTTTGTGCGTATCGTGCGTCACGGTCAGATCCCCCACGAAAATTGAAGCTCTTGCTTTGTGGGCGCGTCGAACCAGATACGATGGGCAGCGCCCATCAAGCACTAGCTTGGGAGTCATACGAATGCGCAAACTGACCACGATCGCAATCCCCCTCGGGGTGTTCATCTCAACCCCTGCCTTCGCGCAGCCGGAGCAACCACCCCCAGCCGAGAGCGCGGACGCTCCAGTCGAAGAGGGCGCCGAAGAAGCAGCCCCCGTCGAAGCAGCCGGGCCTGCGGCAGAGGGAGAGCCGGTACCCGAGAGCTCCCCTCCGGCGGCCAGTCCCGATGCGCCTCCCCCGGCGGATGACAACGCGTCCAAGATCCATCTGACGCCACAGACCACGACCATCGACGGACCGCGCACATTCCACATGCATGATGGGTTCTACCTGCGCGCCAACTTCGGTTATGGCTCACTCTGGGGCAGCTACGAGACGGACACCACCGACTTCGACGCCAGCGGCTCGGGCATCGGTTTCGATGTGCTCGTAGGTGGCTCGCCGAGTCCCGGGTTCGTCATCGGGGGCGGGATCATCAGCACCCTGCTCTTCTCCGCGGACTTCGATCCGAACGCGGCAGATTCCGACATCACCACCGGCATGGTCGGCGTGTTCGTCGACGGCTTTCCGCGAGTCACGGGTGGTTGGCACTTGGGCGGGCTGATCGGCGTGGGCGGTCAGACCTTGAGTGAAAACGACGTCGTGGACAAGGCGGGCGGCTTCGGCGGCGCTGTCTGGGGCGGCTACGACCAATGGGTGGGCGACGACTTCAGCGTCGGTGGCCTGCTGCGTTTCAGCGCTATGCGCTCCACCGGCGAGGCCAACGCCGGAAACGACGTCACGGCAGCCACAGGCACGCTCAGCTTGATGTTCACGGCTCTCTACCACTGAGCCGGCATCCGCCTCGGTCGGAAGGTGCCTGCGGCCTCGGTACGGAAGCGAGCTGCCGCAAGTCGAACCCCTTCGTAGGCGCTTGCCGTCGTGGCGGCGAGGGAGTATCCGACTGAGCGCATGTCATTGGTCATCGTCGACTACAACGCAGGCAACCTGCGCAGCGTCCAACGGGCGTGCGCGGCAGCCGATCTCGACGCCCGCACCAGCGGTGATCCGGACGAAATCCGAAAAGCACCGCGGATCATCTTCCCGGGGGTGGGCAACGCTCAATCCGCGATGGAGACCGTGCGTGAGCGCGGGCTCGACGTGGCGCTCACGGAGGCGCTCGACTCCGGGACTCCGCTGCTTGGGATCTGCGTCGGAGCTCAGCTGATCCTCGAGCGTTCGGAAGAGAGCACGGTGCCCTGCCTGGGCTGGTTGGAAGGCACCACACGTCGTTTTCGTTTCGACGATCCGAGCTTGAAGATCCCGCACATCGGCTGGAACGAGGTGCGCCAGGTGCAGCCCCACCCCCTGCTGGATGCGTTGCGGCCAGGTGACGAATTCTACTTCGTCCACGGCTACTATCCCTCGCCCAACGATCCCTCACGCATCTATGCAACGGCCGACTACGGGGGCGACTTCTGCTGCGCCCTGGGCAAAGACAATCTGTTCGCAACCCAGTTTCACCCGGAGAAGAGCGGCCGGCTCGGGCTCGAACTCCTGTCCCGCTTCAGCCGCTGGGAGGGAACGACATGCTGAGCAAACGAGTCATCGCGTGTTTGGACGTTCGTGACGGCAAGCTCGCCAAGAGCGTCAAGTTCGTCGACACCAAGGACATCGGCGATCCGCTGGAAAAGGCCCAGCAGTATTACGCGCAGGGCTTGGACGAGCTCGTCTTCTACGACATCACGGCCTCGAGCGATGGGCGCGGCATCATGCTCGACGTGGTGGACCAGGTCGCCTCCCACATCTTCATCCCCTTCTCGGTTGGCGGAGGCATTGCGTCCGTGCAAGACGCAACGGCACTCCGGCTCGCGGGAGCGGAGAAGGTGAACATCAACAGTCAGGCGGTGAAGAACCCGCAACTGATCACCGAGATCGCCCGCGCCATCGGTTCACAGAGCACGATCTTGAGCATGGATGTGCTGCGCGTGGAAAAGGCCGCCGGCACACCCTCAGGTTTCGAGATCGTGATCCACGGTGGCCGCAAGCACACGGGCATGGACGCCCTCGAGTGGGCGCGGCGAGGCGAGGAACTGGGCGCGGGTGAACTGGTCGTCAACTCCATCGATGCGGACGGAACCCGCGAGGGCTACGACATCGAACTGACGCGAATGGTCGCGGAAGCGGTCGGCATCCCGGTGATCGCGTCCGGAGGAGCCGGTAAGCCGGAGCACTTGCTGGAAGTCTTGACCGAGGGCAAGGCAGACGCCGCCCTAGTCGCTTCGATGGTGCACTACGGCCACTACACGGTGCCGGACCTGAAGCAGTACCTGCACGATCGCGGCGTCAAGGTCCGCATGCACTACTGAACGCGTCCTGCCTCGAACAGCGCGAGTGCTTGCCCATCGACGACGCCAGCGAAAGCTCGCCGGCGCTCCGGATGGCCCAGCCAGTTCCATCGCGTCGACGCGAGTTCCACGCTAGCTCATGCCAACGAGGGCTACCTGTCCACGGTGAACGTCGCGACGCGTCAGACCTCTTCGCCGGCAAGCCAGCGCAGATCGTCGTCGGTCAACGCCTTGCCGACGGCGTGGTAACCCTTGTCGACATAGACGGTGGTGCCGGTGATGGCGCTCGCCATGGGGCTGCACAAGAAAACGGTGGTGTTCGCCACGTCCTCCGGCTCCAGGCGAGAGGGTAGCGGCGAGTTCCGTTCGTAGTACTCGACGATTTCGCCGATCGCGCCAGTCACGCTGGCGGCACGGGATGCGTAGGGACCCGCCGAAATGGTGTTGACTCGAACCCCGAAGCGACGGCCGGCTTCCAAGGCGAGATAACGGGTATCGGCTTCCAAGGCGGCCTTGGCCGACGACATGCCGCCGCCATAGCGAGCGATCGCGCGCTCGCTCGCCAGGTAGGTGAGCGAAGCAAAACTACCCCCTTCTCGCATCAGCGGAGCGAAGGTCTTGACCAACGACACATACGAATAGGCACTGGCGCCCAACGCTGCCAGGTAGCCGGCGCGGCTGGTCTCGAGCAGTGGCTTCGCCACCTCGGGACCGTTGGCGAGCGCGTGCACCACGACGTCGACGGGCTTTTCGCCAAAGTCCTCGACCATACGCCGGCCGAGCCCCTGAATGGAGAAGTCGCCGCGATTGCTGTAGCGCTTGCTGTTGCGGATCTCTTCCGGAGCATCCTCCAGCGAGTCGTACACCGCGTCCAACGGGTAGATGCGTTCGAACTCCAACATGCCGCCGCCAGACAGCTGACGAGACTCGTCCATCTTGCCGCGGCGAAGAAGGGTTTCGAAGATATTCATCGCAGGGGGCCACGTGGCGACACACACGCTCGCTCCAGCTTCGGCGAAGCCTTTGGCGATCGCGAAGCCAAAACCGACGTCATCCGCGACTCCGGCAACCAAGACACGCTTGTTGGAGAGGTCGATCTTCATTGGGCGCATGAGTAGTGGTTAAACCCTTCCCGAGCAAGCCCCTGCGGAAGTCCCCCGTGCCCCAGGACCCACAAAAAAGCAAACCCGCCGAGCGTCAGCTGGCGGGTTTACGAGCGTCCCCAACGGGATTCGAACCCGTGTTTTAGCCTTGAAAGGGCCACGTCCTGGGCCGGACTAGACGATGGGGACCGGGGATGGGCGGTTTAACTCCTGGGATTTGCCGGAGCAACGTCTATCGCTTCGCGGGGTAGGAATTTTGGACGAATTTGGTCGGTGGACTCAGACCGCCACCAGCACTGGCTCGGCAGCCAGTGTCTCGGAACTGGGCGCCGCCTCGACCTCGGCCGTGGCTCGGGCCTCCGTCCCCACGGCGGCTTCGAGAATCGTCTGGCACAGGGACGCGAAGTCGTAGCCGGCAGCTCCGGCGATCTTGGGCAGCAAACTCGTCTCGGTCATGCCCGGACTCGTGTTTACTTCCAAGACGTACTCGTTTCCACCTTCGGTCACCAACAGGTCGACGCGGGTGGCGCCCTGACAATCCAGAGCCTCAGCCGCTCGCTGTGCCAGGTTGAGCACTCCGACGAGGCGTGACGCGGGCAAACGCGCGGGGATGAAGTACTGCGTCTCGCTGCTCTCGTATTTGGCATCGGTGTCGTAGAGATCACCCGGCGGACTGATTTCGATGGCGCCCAACACGCGACCGTCGAGGATCCCCACCGCCACTTCCGCTCCACGCACGAAACGCTCGACGACGACTGCGTCGTCCAACTCCAACGCCGCATCCACGGCACGAGCCAGCTCGGCCGCGTCATCGGCCTTGGAGACTCCGAAGCTCGAGCCCTCGCGACGTGGTTTGACGACTACGGGGAAGCCGAACGAACCATGGAAATCGGTGAGCCGGCTGCGCTCCGCGCGGCTCAACGTGTAGTACGGCGGGGTCGGCACGTTGTGCAGCCGAAACATCTCTTTGGCCTTGAGCTTGTCCATCGCCAGGGCGCTGCTCAACACGTCGGAGCCGGTGTAGGGAATGCCCGCCAACTCGAGCAATGCCTGCAGGCGGCCATCTTCTCCGAAGCGTCCGTGCATGGCGATGAAGGCGGCGTCCAGTCTGGAATCGAGCAAGCATCCAGCGAGGTCGCGTTCCGAACGCACCTCGATCGAAACGACCTCATGTCCGTTTTCTCGGAGCGCTGCAGCGACTGCACGTCCTGAGCGCAGCGACACGTCTCGCTCTGATGAGGTCCCGCCCATGATCACACCGACTCGCATTTGGTTCACTGCTCGCTCTCCGTCGTTGTACGTCGGAACCTTCGAGCGCCGTTGGCCGCAGCGTTCCGCGTGTGTTTGTTCGTTCGGTAGCGAATGGCAGAGAGCCGGGCCAAGTATTGGGCTCTCCGCGAGCTCGACGTGGATCTCCTGCGGCAGACGAAGCAGAAACGCTCTTGGCGTCATCGGCTGGCTCGGACCGGCCACCGGCACTGGAATTGTGCGCACCGGATTTCCCAGCACCACGCTTGCGATGCGTAGATGAGCAAAATACCGTTAGGCCCGATGGGAGAGCCAGCCGCGAGTTTCGAGGTTCGT
>JBNKZR010000395.1:0-6986 GCA_050301735.1 Polyangiaceae bacterium
ACACGGCGGACGTCGCTCCCGTCCGAGCGGCACGTGTAGACCTCCACGGGCCCGAGGAGGGAATCCCGACCGTAGAGGATGCGGCCCCCCGCCGCGGGCTGGGCCTCGCGGACCGTTCCTTCCGCCACCACGAGGCGTGAGCGGCCGCTGGCCACGTCCATGGCGAAGAGGGCGCGCTGCGCGAGGTGATCGGTGAAGACGACGATGCAGACATCGAGGACTCGCCCCTGGCGGCGGCGCGCTCGCGGCTGAAGGCGCTCAGCGAGCTGGAAGTTGCCGCGTCGACGCTCGCTGCCAGTCGTGCGGAGCTGGCGTCCCTCGAGAGCGCGCACCGCCGACAGCTGTTGGCGCGCGAACGCATCGCGTCGCTGGAGCTCTCGAACGACATCGACGGCAAAGCTCTGCACCAACAGGTCTCCGGGTTGGACGCCGAGGTCCGACTCGGACGTGAGCAGGCCCGCGACGCGTCGTGGCAGGCTCGCTTGCTTTCGGAGCAGGCGCAGAGCCTGACCAAGGAGCTCGCGGAGCGCGAGGAAGCTGCGCAACGCTACGTCAGCCTCGAAGCGCATTACCAGCGACTGCTGGACGCCGGCATCGTCACCGAGCGCGGTGACGAGAGTTGGGACGAGGCTAGCGCCGCGCTCGATGGGCGAATCTCGCGCTTGGAGCAGCACATCGCCCAGCTGTCGAGTGAGCAGCGAGAGGCGTTGGCCCAGGCTGCCCGTTTCGAAGCCTCGGAGGAGACGCCCAGCGAGGAGCTGTGCCGGCTGCGCGACGCCGTCGGAGGAGAGTTTCTCTCCCGCCGCTACGAAGACCTGGAACCCGAAGAGGCGCGTTACGTGGAGGCGAGCCTGGGACCGCTGCGCGACGCGATCGTGGTCGCGGACATCGATCAGGCAGGGCAGCTGCTCGCCGATGAAACCCCGTCGCTGGTGGACGTGTGGTTGGTCTCCAGCGCCGCAGAGCTCGGCTCGCTCAGTGTCCGCGACCTGCTCGCCGACAAAGCCCTCGTCGTTCCCACCGATAGCGGGGTCCGCATCAGTCCCCTGCCTGAGTTCGCGAGCCTGGGCCGAGCCGCGCGCAAACGCCGAGCCGCTTCCTTGCGCAAGCTGGCTGCTAGTCGTGCGACGACGCTGGAGCAGGAGGAGCGCGAACTACGGCGTCTGCGTGAGCTCGGGCGGGGCTTGCAATGCCTCTTCCGCGAGCGTCAGCTGTGGCGCGACGGCGATCCTCGAGAGCGTGTGAAGGCTTTGAGTAAACGAGTGGAAGAAGCGGCTACCGCCGCAGTGGCCCAGCGCGAGCGAGCGACCGAGGCCACAGCGCGGGCCGACGCGGCCTCCACGCGAGCCGAGGCGCTGCGGCCGCTCCTGCTCGACGCTCCCCTGCTGGACGACCGCGAGCTGGAGGAGCGTTTGGCGGCGTGCCGCGAGCGCGCCGAAGCCGCCGACGCGGCACGAGCGGAGCTGAGCCGAGTGCAACCAGCGCGGGCGACGCTCCAACGCCTCATCGACGCGCTCCGCGTCGAGCCGCCGGACGACGCCACCTTGGCAGAGTGGCGGCAAGCGCAAGCCGAGCTCGACGCGAAGCGCGACGCGCTGTTTCGAGCCAGCGAAGCTCTGACGGCCAGCATCGAGTCGATTCACGCTCTCGACTTCGCCGACGCCAGCGCCGCGCTGGCGTCCCAGAGCGCGCTGGTACCGGAGCTCGAGCAGCAGCACCGAGGCCTCGAAAGCAAGGTCGTCGAGGCCGAGCTCGCCTACTCGGAGAGCGAGGTTCGCTGGGAGTCAGCCACCGAAGCATTGCAGCAGGCCAAGTCGCGCCATGGTGCCATCAACGCTCACCTCGAGCGCGCCCAGGCGGAGCTTTCGGACGCGGGCACGGAATCACCCGACGCCGCGACGTTCCAACGTCTCGAGCAGGAGGCCGACGCCGCCCGACGACGGGTCCGCGAGCTGGACGAAGAGAGTCGCGAACTATTCGCTCGAATGACGCTCGCCACAGAGCGCCGTACCACCTCCGCTGCCCGGCGAGACGAAGAGATCCAGCGTGTGGTGCGCATCGAACAACGCTTCGAGCCGGCCCAGCGCGCCTGGCAGGCGCTGCAGCGACGTGCGGCCGAAGCCGGCCTGCCGCTGCCGGCTTCGGCGCAGCCACAAGAAACCAGCCAACGCCTGTGGGCTCAAGCACGCAGTCGTCGTCAATTGCTTTCCGACCGTTTGGAGGCCACCGGAGAGGCGAGCGAGCTGCTGCTCGCACTCGAGAGCGCGGCGGGAGAGGATGCCATCGCGTATCTGGAGCTCTGGCAGGCGGTGCGGCGCTGGCTTCACAAGCGCCTGCCGGCTCAGGTGGCCGAGGTTGCGGATCCCTTGGACGCCTTGAATCGGTTGCGCGACGATCTGACGACCCTCGAGTCGCGGCTTCGGCATCAAGAAACGGAACTGCGCGGCGCTTCGGAAGACGTGGCGCGGAGCATCGAAGCCCGAATGCGTCGCGCCACACGCCAGGTTCGCCGCATCAATCAGTACCTCGAGGGGATCCGCTTCGGCAGCATCCACGGTATCCGCATCAAGGTTGGGCGCGTGGACAAGATGACTCAGGTGCTTTCCGCGTTGCGGGACGGCAGTGCACAGGAGCTCCTGTTCCAGTCCCAAATGCCTTTCGAAGAGGCGTTGGACGAGATCTTCCGCCGCTACGGTGGTGGGCGCAGCGGGGGCCAGCGCTTGCTGGATTATCGCGAGTACCTCGACTTGCAGGTCGAAGTGCAACGTCGCGCCGAAAGCAGTCCCTGGGAGTCCGCCAATCCGACGCGGGTATCGACGGGAGAGGCGATCGGCGTCGGGGCCGCGTTGATGATGGTGATCTTGACGGAGTGGGAGCGCGACGCGAATCTGCTGCGCGGCAGCCGCAGTTTCGGCTCGTTGCGCTTCTTGTTCTTGGACGAAGCGAATCGACTGTCGCAGGATAACTTGGGCGTGCTGTTCGAGCTGTGCCAGAGCCTCGACCTACAGCTCCTCATCGCAGCGCCAGAGGTGGCGCGGGCGGATGGCAACACGACGTATCGGTTGGTGCGCCGGGTGGCTGAGGATGGAAGCGAAGAGGTGCTCGTTTCTGGCCGACGCGTCAAGCTCCCCGACGAGGAGCCTTCTGAGCAGCCCTCGCAAGCACAGCAGGTGCTGCTCCCCGACGGGGAAGGGGTGGCTGGAGGTGTGCGGTCACTCCCCGGGGGAGATTGACGTCGGGTACTGGACCCAGTCGACGGGCCCCTCCCGCGGACGCCGCGGGAGAGGGCGCGAATACGACGCTCGGCGTCAGTTGTTCTTCGCGCCCTGTTCGATCCAATCGCGGATCTTGCCGATGTCCTCCGAGCTCAGGCTCGGCAGGGGTTCCAGGGGCATGCGTGTGGTGCGCATGCCCTCCGCTTTTTGGCAATTGCCGCCAGCGGTCGGGTCGTCTCCCAGGATGAGGTAGAGCAGACTGCTGTCGGGATCGCCGGGGGTCACGTAGGCGACGTTGTCGAGGCTGGGGTACGCCGGCTGCCCGCACAGCCAAGCGTCGAGCTCCAACAGGCGCTCGTGCAGTGACATGTCTGGGCAACCTGTCGACTCGCCGACGTTGTCGCCGGAATAGGACTCGGATCCGAGGGGCTCGTTCTCGAGCGACAACCAGCCGCGGCAGTCGTCGCCGACGTTGGCCAAGAAAGAGTCGCGCGCGTGGCAGCCCGCGGTATTGGCCCCGCAGCTCGCCTCGAAGATCGGCACGATGTCCCCCTGGAAGGAGAGTTCGTCACCGCTGCTCGTGGTCGACTCGCTACCGCCTGAAGGCCCGGAGCCCCCGCTCGGCGAGCTCCCTTCGCCCTCGTTTCCCGAGGAGGCGTCGTCGCCTGAATCGTCCCCACCTCCGCAGGCGCCCACCAGGAGCACCAGCAACCCACAACACAACCTCGCCTTCATGCAGCCGAGTCTAGCTCGGCGGACTTTGGAAGCAACGCGTTCGCTGGGCGGCAGGTGGATTCGGCGCGCGGCTGTTGCCCGTCAGGTTACGGCTTTGCCGGCGCTGGCCTTCTTGCCACCGAGAAGCATGTGCCGCAGCGACATCACCGCCATCGTGGTCGCACTGTACGTCAGGTGTACCTGATGGAACGCCCACGCTGGCAAGGCAAAGCCGAGGCCCCGGCGTCGCGCGAAGAAGCGGATCATGTCCGTGTGCATGGCGAGTGACGCGACGCTCGGCACCAACGCCAGGACCGCCGCCGGTGTCAGCCCCAAAAGAGCTAGAACGACGCTGGCAACCGGCCCGACCAGCGCGAACGGAGCGATCGCGGCGGCCAACCGGTTCTTCCAGGATAGGTTCAGATCGTTTGGGAGTTCTCCCGACTCCAGGATGACTTTGCTCCATGGCACCGCGCGAGAGAAGATGTCCGTAGTTATCACCCCCCACCCGGTCCACTTCTTGAGATGGGTGACGTGGAGTTGGGGGTCCAAGCGCATCTGGCCCAGGGGCTTCAACCTCAGGCCGAGTTCGATGTCCTCGATCATGGGCATCGGGAACTGCTCCGCGTCGAAGCCGCCGATCTGGCGAAACACTGCCGTCTTCACCGCGCCACATCCCGCCCAAAAGCCAGCACCCTCCGTTTTCGCCCCTTGGTGAACGAAATGGTGACGCAGGTTCATGTATTGGGAGAAGAAGTTCTGTTCAGGCGGCGTGTCGTCGTAGGAGCCGGTGACGGAAACCAATTCCGGATCTGCCGCAAACGCGTCACGTACCCGCTCCACGACGTCAGCATGAGGCACACAATCGGAGTCGATGAACAACGCAACATCGGTGTCGATCAACTCGACCCCGCGGTTGCGCGCCAAGGCAGGTCCGGCCCGGTGCCCGAGCTCCAACACGTCGACGCCATAGCTCCTCGCGACCTGTGCCGTGTCGTCGTTGGAACCGGGGTCGACCACCAAGATCCGGTCGCCCTGGGCGGCTTCCAGGGCTGCCGACAACACCTTGGGCAAGAGCTTGGCCGCGTTGTAGGCCGGTATCACTATTGTTACGGAAGGGCGTGGCTCGCTTGACACGGTGTTTCTCTCTTTTGTCAGGGCTCACATCGTCTATCACCCGCCCCAGGCGAAGTGGCAAGCGCAGATGGCGCGGCCCTCATCGCAGCGTAACAAATTGAGCCGGACTTTCTCCTGGGTCAGGATCCGCCAAGTTGCTTTGTCCGCTGGGCATGGTTGCTTCGGCAATCCTGGTTCGCTACTGGTACCGGGCGACGGGTGAGCACCCCGTCGGAACGGCGTTCCCGCGCCGCGAAAGTCGGGACTGAGTCACCGAGGAACAGCAATGACCGTCCAGGCCGAGGTTCAAAACCCCCAGCAGAACACCACCCGCTGCATCGTGATTGGAGGCGGCCCTGCCGGCCTCACGGCGGCGTGGGAGTTGCACGAACGCAACTACGCCGTCGTCGTCTTCGAGAAAGATGGCATCGTCGGGGGCATCTCCCGCACGGAGAGCTACAAGGGCTACCGCTACGACATCGGGGGCCATCGCTTCTTCTCGAAGATCACCACGGTGCGTGACTGGTGGGAGCGCATGCTCGGCGACCAGTTCATCATCCGTCCTCGCTTGTCGCGCATCTACTACAACGGGAAGTTCTTCGATTACCCGCTGCGGCCGATGAATGCCCTGCGAGGGCTTGGCCTGTTCGAGGCCATGCGTTGTGGGCTCAGCTATGCCTGGGTCCAGCTCTTTCCTTCGACCGAGGAAAAGACCTTCGAGCAGTGGGTGTCGAACCGTTTCGGCAAGCGTCTGTTCAGCATCTTCTTTCGCACCTACACTGAGAAGGTCTGGGGCATGCGCTGTGACGAGATCAGCGCGGATTGGGCGGCGCAGCGCATCAAAGACTTGGACCTGCTCAAAGCGGTCAAGAACGCTCTCTTGGGCGGGCGCATGTCGGGCGGCAAGGTGATCACCAGTCTGATCGAGGAGTTTCACTACCCGCGGCTCGGTCCGGGCCAGATGTGGGAGCGAGTTGCCGGGCGCCTCGATCAGGAGGGGCAGCAGGTCGTGATGAAGACCGGCGTGGAGCTCATCCATCACGAGAATGGTCGGGTCGTCGGCGTGAGCGTCAAAGACGAAGCCGGCAACGTGCGCCGGGAGGAGGGCGACGAGTTCATCTCCTCGATGCCGATCAGGGAGCTGATCCTATCCCTCGACCCGCCGCCACCCGAAGAGGTGCTCGATGCCGCGCGCAAGCTCCGCTACCGAGACTTCCTCACCGTGGGGTTGATCGTCGACAACCCCAACACCTTCCCGGACAACTGGATCTACATCCACTCGCCCGAGGTGAAGGTGGGCCGCATCCAGAACTTCAAGGCGTGGAGCCCCGAGATGCTGCCCAACGACAACACCAGCTCGTTGGGGCTCGAGTACTTCGTGCAAGAAGGCGATGACGTCTGGACGGCAGCGGACGAAGACCTCGTCGCACTTGGTCGCAAAGAGGTCGCCAAGCTCGGTTTGGCCAACGCCGACGAGATCAAGGATGGCTGCGTCGTGCGCATGCCCAAGGCCTACCCCGTCTACGATGACGTGTACAAAGAGTGCATCGCGACGATCCGCGCCTACCTCCAAACCCTGCCGAACCTGCACTTGGTCGGAAGGAACGGTCAGCACCGTTACAACAACCAAGACCACTCGATGATGACGGCCATCTATGCCGCCAAGAACATCGCCGGTGAGAAGGACGACCGCGGTCGCGCCTACGACATCTGGGCCGTCAATACGGAGCAGGAGTACCACGAGGAAAACGAGGACGAGGCCAAGGGGCAAGCCGCCAAGGGTGGCGACCGCCTCGTGCCTACCCGTGCGGATTACGACGAGCGGCTTGCCATCGTCGAAGCCACGCTCGCGCGCTACGACGCCGTGGCTCTGGGAGCCGCCATCGGTCTCGTCTTTGGCCTGGGCTTGTTCTTGGCTACCGTGCTGCTGCTCCTCAAAGG
>JBNKZR010000396.1:0-6982 GCA_050301735.1 Polyangiaceae bacterium
GGTGCCGTTGAACGACTTCGGTGAACAATACGCTCGTGAGGCCTTCGACCAGCGCCGCGCTGCCAGGTCGCTGCCCCTCCGTTTCCTCGAAGGTCCGCTGTAGATTGAGCTCGAGCCACGGCGTCCGCTCCGCATCCCTACGAACCAGGATGATCGGCGGCAGTGATTGCATCAGCGGGTTGAAGAGCCGCCCTCGAAAGCTGAAGAAGCCGCACAACACTCGACTTTCCTCCCCGGCGCCGCCCCAGGTCAGGGTGAGCGGTGATTCGGAGAGCCCGCTCGCGACCTCACTCACATCGAGTGGTTTGACGCCAGGAGTATCGGCGACGGAATGGTGAGCGCCGTGGGGGATAACGATGATGTCGCCCCGTTCGAGTCGAACCGGCTCGACACCGTCGACCTCGAACCAGATGGCCCCCTGTGTGACCATGTGGAACGGCAGAACCTGTTCCGCTCCTCCCGCAAAGGACTGCCGAACCGTCTGCGTGTCCATCGTGTTGATTGAATACGGCGCGCTCAAGCGTAGCCTGATGAACATTCCCCCAGATAGGCGAATGACACGCAGAACGTCGGAAAGTGCGTCGATCTGCATTCTCGGAGCCTGGGGCAAGGATTCAGGAGCCGCTGTGATGGTCGGCGTTGCCTGCTGCCGCCAGAGTGGAGGGAGACGGCCGGCACACAGAAGACCAATTCCCGCGCGGCATAGGAGCAAGGACCATGATCGTATCTGACACGACTGAGGCAGGAGTGCCAACAACCGAGGCACGAGCGCCGGAAATGACGGATACCCACACGTCGTTCATCAAGCGAATAGCGATGTTCGCCTATGGGGTTGGGTCCTACGCTGTCGGTGTTGCTGCCTTGATGGCTTGGATCCTCTCGATGCTCGGCCTTCTCCCGTTCACCGGTGGGCCGCTTCAGTTCACTGGAGTGTCCGCTGTAGCGTTGAACTTGGCGCTGATGTTCGGTTTCGGGCTCCAACACAGCATCATGGCGCGCCCAGCGTTCAAGACGAAGTGGGCGAAGCTAGTGTCTCCGGCCGGGGAGCGGGCGACTTTCGTGCTTGCCACGGGGCTCGTTCTGGGTCCGCTGATCCTGATGTGGCAGCCCATGCCGACAACGATCTGGAATATTCAGAGTTCTGGCCTGAGCACCGCGCTGCTTGTCGCAAGCGTTGGGGGCTGGGCCTATTTGTTCCTGGCGACGTTCGCTATCAATCACTTCGAGCTGTTTGGCTTGCGTCAGGTCTACCAATACCTGACGCACAGCCCCGTCACCCCGGTTCCGTTCAAGGAACGGTGGATGTACCGCTTCGACCGCCACCCGATCATGACCGGAGCACTGCTGGGCATGTGGCTAACGCCGCACATGCAGCTCGATCACTTGCTCTTCGCCGCCTTCGCCAGCGCGTACATCATGGTCGGCGTGCACTTCGAAGAGCGGTCCTTGCGCCGGCAATGGGGCAGCACCTACACGGACTACTGCAAGCGCGTTCGTTCGCTCGTTCCGACGTTCCGCGCAGTCTAGCCCTCGCCAAGGAACTTTGAACGGCAAATTCACCCCAATCGCGCACCAGGTGACGCGACCTGAAGGCGTCTGAGAGCACGCTCACCCCAGCGGAACCCGGCGTTGGCTTTTGCCGAATGCCGGTTAGAGCCCCAAGTCCCCCAAGCGCCGGCCAAGCGCCGAGCCCTGGACGCAGCTCTGCGGTCCGGCGGACAAGACACTGTGCGGTTCACCCGCTAGTCTCACCTGAAAGGCAGAGTCATCTGTCCTAGCGGCACCGGCGGTCTTTGCGGTGGAGGTTCCTGCTGGAGGACTCCGTGTTTGGTCAAGAGGTCGGCGATGTGTGGAGGGTCTCTGGCGGCCCGCACCCAGCGCATCGGACCGCCGCACTTCTCGCAGCTCTCAACGTCGGCGCGAAACACGTGCCGCAAGAGCCATCCCCAGCCAACCCTCCCAAGGACGACTGAGGCCCCTAGTCGTGTCGGCGGCTCCCGTCACCGTGCCTGGCCGCCAGTGGCATCGCGCCACGATCAATAGGTGAGACCGTGTCCGTAGGGGAAGAGCGGAGTGAAGCCCGCGTCGTCCTTGTTCAGGTTTGCCTGCTCTTCCGTTTGCGGCCAGCTGTGGCCGAGGGTGCCGGTGAAGTTGAAGTCACCGAACAACACGTCTGCGATGCCGCCTCCCTCGGTTCCGGGGAGCCACGCCGCGACCCATGCGTCAGCGTTTGCTAGCTGGTCGGTGATCAGCACGGGTCGGCCACTGACGATGATGGCCACCACGGGCTTGCCAGCGTTCCTGGCTTCGGTAAGCAGCGCGAAGTCGCTCGGCGGAAGTGTGTTGATCGAGGACACGTCGCCTCGCCATTCGGCATAGGGGGCCTCACTGAGCACGACGATGGCGACATCCGCATCCGCCAGGTCCGTCACCAAATTGGCCACTCCTGAGATGCCTTGGGCGATGGTGGTGCCCTGGGTCATCGATCCACCGTTCTGCCAACTGATTGTCCAACCCCCCGTCTGACGACCCAGGTCATTGGCGCCAGTTCCAGCCAGCCAAACGTTGCTCCCCTTGGTCAGAGGCAAGACGTTCCCCTCTTGTTGGAGGAGCACGAGCGACTCGCGGACAGCCTGGCGCCCGACGGCGCGGTTCGCTGCGGAGCCGACCTCTCCGATGAGTGACGTGTCTCTGGTCCAGCCGAACAATCCGGCTTCGCACTTGACGGTGAGCACTCGCCTCACCGCGTCGTCGATGCGCTCTTGGCTGATCGCGCTACCCGCCGCGGCCTGGATCTCGCCGCGCTGTGAGGCCCAGTCCGTCGCCGCCATCAACATGTCCACGCCGGCGTTGATGGCTGCCACGACTCCCGGCCCACTCTGGCTGGACATCGCCGCATCCCAGTCGGTGGTGACGAAGCCCTGGAAGCCGAGTTCGCCCTTTAGAATCGTCGTGAGCAGTTGTTCGTGGCCTGTCATGTTCACGCCGTTCCAGCTGGTGTCGGCCACCATGACCGAGCCGAGGCCAGCATCGATAGCGGGAAGGTAGGGATTGATCCCGTAGGTGCGCATCGTGGCTTCGTCGAGCTGCACGTCAGCGCGATCGACGAGCCCGCCCGGATCCGTACCAACAGGGAGCTTACGGGAAGTGCCGTAGGTGGCCTGACCGTCACCGGCGAAGTGTTTCGCACAAGCGATGACGCCGGGCGCGCCCGTACCGAGTCCCCCTTGCCCTTGCAGCCCTACCACCAGCGCTGCGCCCAAGAGCCCCACGTCGTCGGGGTCCTCGCTGAAGCTTTCGTAGGCTCGCCCCCAACGATCGTCGTGAGAAACGCTGAAGACTGGCCCGAAAGTCCAGGTGGCACCTGTGGCCCTCATTTCGAGGGCGGTGATCCGACCGATCTGCTCCACGAGTTCAGGGTTACGGGTAGCACCCAGGCCGATGTTGTGAGGGAAAATGACCGCGCCGACGGCCTTGCTGTTGCCATGTACCGCGTCGATACCAAACAGAATCGGTACTCCGTTTGGCGTACTCTGGCTGGCGGTGAGGAAGCCGTCGATCAGGCTGGCCCAATCGGCAGCGGAGCCTGAACCCGGGATCGCCGAACCGGACGCAAAGACGGTGCCCAACGCTTCGCCGGACACATCGGCGCTGGTCACATCTCCGAACTGCCCCATCACCATCTGGGCGACCTTTTGCTCCAAAGACATCTGTTCCACGAGGGTGTTCGCCTGGCTCACGCACTCCTGACTTGGCCAGTCAACGACCGGTGGGGTGTAGGGGACAACGGGAGGGTCTTGCTCTCCGCCGACGGGGTCGTCCTGAACGGGTGCGGGAGCCTCGGGATCGAGGGGATCGACCGGGCTGGCTCCTTCTGGGCCCTCGGTATCCGGGGTTGCAGGACCCACGACAGGTGCATCTGGGTTCGCAGGATTGGCGACAGGTACAACTGTGACACCTGGGGTTGCAGTATTGGCGACAGGTACAACTGTGACACCTGGGGTTGCAGTATTGGTGCTTGCCGGGTCCGAGCCTCCGGTGGCTTGCATCGGAGCGACTGAACTTGCCGGGGCGCCCGTGCCGCTCGAAGCGCCGTTCGAATCGCCGGATTGGTCGGGGGTCTCCGAGTCACCGGAACAGCCCGCCATCACTGAACAGGCAAGCGCGACTAGCCAAGAGAAGTCTGAAGCGGAAAAAATTGAGTATCGCACCGCGAGAGTATCGCACCGAGCCCATGGTGGCTGCCTCGACAAAAAGCGCAGGCGGGGTACATCGGCTCTCCGGCGTTCACGGAGATCACACGAAGGGGGGTGGAACTTCGACCACAGCGTACTCGACCAGTTACGGCGAATTCGAAGACCCCATCGAGCGCGCCGAAGATTAACAATCGGTGTTCGCATTTCTTGGAAATTCCGCGCCCAGCGATATTTCTTGCGTCACCTATGGACAGCGCGGTAGTAGAATCGCGCAACGCCGTCGCCAAAGAACTTTGAACGGCAAATTCACCCTAATCGCGCACCAGGTGACGCGACCTGGAGGCGTCTGAGAGCACGCTCACCCCAGCGGAACCCGGCGTTGGCTCCTGCCGAATGCCGGTTAGAGCCCCAAGTCCCCCAAGCGCCGGCCAAGCGCCGAGCCCTGGACGCAGCTCTGCGGTCCGGGCCGACAAGACACTGTGCGGGTTCACCCGCTAGTCTCACCTGAGAGGCAGAGTCATCTGTCCTAGCGGTGTCCAACACCAGCTCCGCCGGGTCACCCGAAGCCGGCTCCCGCATTTGGGGCAAGTCAGATCTGCCTCATCGAGTTCGAACAGCAGCGTTTGCTCGTCCAGATTGGGTTGCTCGGTATGACCGTGGCGCTCGCGTGACTTGCTCGGTTTGCTCGGCGCTTCGCCCGGTGTCTCGTGAGCTTCTGTCTCGGCTCGTACGGCGGCCGCGTTCATAGCCAGGTCGTGTTCGTCCCAGCATTTCAGGGCGGCGCTGAGGTGCTGCTTGCCGAGTTCGACCTTGCCTGCGTGAAGAGCCAGCCCCGCGTCGAGAGTGCGGACAGACTTGGGTGGTCGCCCATGGGTCCCGGATTACGGGACCAATGGGCAGCTATTTTCATAGACCGAGATGTTGTCACTATTTGCCATGGGGCATAGGAACTGGACATACCGGCTGTCGCCATCCAGGAAGATCTTCATCCAGGGGATGAGCACACGCATTTCGGTATAGTTTTCCTCGATGAATCCGAGGTGATCATCTGCAGCAAGCTCCACCCAGGCGCGTTGCGTAGTTGTCGGGATGTCATCCCACATAGAGCTGACAGAGGCCGGGGTTACCACTGTGTCGTTCCTTGCACTTATGATCATAGCCGGCATTTGGAGACTGCTAAAATCCGGGTGAGTCAAATCGAAGTTGAACCACGGTGCGAGTGAAACCATCGTCTTCAGTGATGGCCTAGCTAAAGCAGCATGAAAAGTGCCACCTCCGCCCATCGAATGGCCCATGACCATCAAGCGATTGGGATCGACGCGATCCTTGACCTCGCTTTCCTGGGTGAGGTAGTCCAGCGCGGCGAGCAGTTGTGGCCCCCGGGACTCAGGGAGATCAGATACGGCGTTCGTCTCTATGCCGATGATGACGAATCCAAAAGACGCCAGCCAGTGTCCCATCCACGTCTCTTCGTCAGCAAACTTAGCCCCACCACCGGGACAGATCGCTACGCCAGCCCAAGTTCCGTGGCTGGTATCGGTTGGGTAGTAGATAAACCCTCCACCAAAACCATTGCCGGGAGGAAAGGTTAATTCCGCAGTGTCGAATGTGCCTCTGTTGGCCGAGATACTGGTGAGTGAGGGGTCCGGCCCACGCGTTGTTCCGGGCGCGCCGGCGGTGGTGCCACCATCTGTGGCCGACGTGTCTGCCGTAGCGCTACCCCCAGTGCTCGCGCCTCCCGCGTCCGGCGTGCCTCCCGTGTCGGGCGTGCCTCCCGCGTCCGGCGTGCCTCCCGTGCCGAGTGTGGCGCTACCCCCGGTGCTCGTGTCTCCAACGCCCGGCGCGCCACCCGTGCCGCCACCTCCCGCGGCCGTCGTGCCCCCCGTGCCGGGCGTGTTGCTACCGCCCACGCCCGTCATGCCCCCGGTGGCCGACGTGCCCCCGGTGCCGGGCGTGCTGCTACCGCCGGTAGCCGACGTGCCCCCCGTCGCGTTACTGGCAGTGCTCAACGCTCCGCCCGTTGCCCCTTCGTCCGATGTGCCTCCCGACGAGGGCTCAGCCCCGATCGCACCGGCGGTGGCGGCTCCCCCTGGTTGCCCTGGGGCCTCGGCAGCATCCGATGCCTCGACTGCTTCGTCGTCTGTCGAACAGGCAAAGACGGCCCATGCCAAGAGTGGAGCAAACAGAACTGACCTTATCGCAGGATTCTTCACTTCTTATCCCCTACAGGAGTGCGAGCCATCACAGGCAGTGACAAGCTTCACGATGCCATCATCCAACTGAGTACGGCTTGGCGCTAGCAGAGGTGGACCCGAACACCGACCATCTGGGAGCCACTCGGGCTCGTTCGTGAGAAGGCAGCTCGCGGCGCTCCGCGGCCTTTCCCAGATCCCTCAACGTTACGCGGACCGGCTCTCTCCCCTTATGCCACGGTCCAGAAGGGTCCGGTAGGGACAGTACCGGGTTCGCCGATCAGTTGGCGCACGAATCGAAGATTCCCGTGCTGCGCAAATGGATGATGCGGCCGGCGAATAGGAAGAATGAACTGCGAAAACCGGGCCGGAGGCGAGTAGACCGCTGGGCCAGAGGCGGCGGTGAACCCAAGCCTTGGTGAGAGGCCAAGAAAGCCTAAACAGACGAGCCTACTGCTGATCCGTTGTACCTGCAAAATTTGACATAACTCCTACGGACGAAGCCGCTCCGCGGCAGCTTCCCCTGCGAGCCCAGGCGGTGTAGCCGCTTCTGCCCAAGCCAGCGGGCACGAGGCCTTCCTTGGGGCCTCTCGT
>JBNKZR010000397.1:0-6969 GCA_050301735.1 Polyangiaceae bacterium
CGACTCGATCGCCCTCGCCAAAGTGACTTCATCGACATATTTTATATCCATTCCCATGGGTATGCCGAATGCCAGCCTGGTGATCTTCACCGGATGCTTGCGGAGAAGGTTCACCAGATAGGCGGCGGTCGCCTCTGAAAACAGTTGGTCGTATTCGTCAATCACTGGGTTCTTCGGGGGCACACCGCTCTGCCGGGTGACCGCGCTCTGTTGGGTGACTCCGCTCGCCCGGGTCGTTGCGCTGGCTTCGGGGGGCGAGCTGCCGTGCGTTTGCTCATCCTGCAGGCGCCGCTCCCCGGAAACGCGGGAGCGTTGAGTGGCGTCAGGATCCGGTAGCCGCAATGCTCCGAACTCCGCTGAGACTGACCGCGAGCTGGGTTCTGGGGGCACCGGCTGAATACCGCCTCGTTCCACGAGGCGACACAGCAAGCGCAACGTCGATAGGCGGCCCAACGACGAGCTCGCAACGATGTCGCCGTAGCTGGATATGCCGTCAATCAAGGCCACGACCTGACGTTCTTGTGGGTCGATGGTCGATCGGAGATTGTCATCGACCAAGATCGGAACCCAGTCCAGATTGCGCAAGCCCGCAGCGTAGCTCAGCGCCAACCGCTCTCGAAGGATGCGAATACTGTGCGACAGCCCGGCGTCGGTCGGCTTCTGAGCGCGCGCTTGATAGAGCAACTCCAACGCTTCTTCGTGGCGCTCCGCTCGCAGCAAGCGTTCAATCATGGACTTTCTTACCGGACGCGATTCCGTCGCGGGTGCGCTTTCCTCCGATGCTGCGGCGGCCGGCGGCAGCGGTGTGCCCGTGCTTTCACCGAAGCCCAGCTGGGAGCGCAGCTTGTCCAAGTCGATCACCTCGGCCAGCTCGCTGAGCGGCTCAACCGGAACTCCCGCGCACTCGAGGAAGTCCTTGGCGCGGTCGTTTTTTGGATCGAGTGCCAACGCCCTGCGCCAGAACAAGACTGCTTCATCGACCTTGTTCTGACCATAGAGCTGTAGGCCGCGCTCCAATAGCTCGGAGACCTCATCAGCGCTGTGGCCTTCCTTGGTCATCATCACGTCACCCGTGCGGTGCAACGTTTCTCCCTCTCGGCCGTGAACGACCGCTCGGCAGGTAGTCGAGCACTTGCCGCCTTGGTGTTCAAGTTCATGATTGCTGTTGCTTCTCATCGCAGACAATCGCGTAAGAGGAAATACGGAATGTGACCCGAAACTGGACTGGGCCGCTCTGCGCTGTGCTCCGGCGATGTGTGCGGGCGTCAGACGTGAACGGTCATTTATAGAAGGTTCGCCGAATTGTTTCCTACGTTTGACGTGCACGTGGCGCAACAGTGCCGGGTTGCATGAACACCGTGTGTTTCGACACAGAGCGTCAAATCTTCCGCCTCCGGCTGGATTGTCGGTGAGCAACCGCGCAGCTGAGCCGAGCTTGGCAACCGGCTAGTCGAATTTGCTTCCCACGCCCATCAAACCTTGGGCAGTCACGGCAAACGGTCCGTGTCCCTGGCGATGTCTGAAGTCCTCCACGAGAGTGGTGTGAAAACGCGCCTTCTGTTCGGCATTCATGACCGCTTCGAGCGCTTGCCATCCGGGGGTCATGCGCGGCAGCGCTCGCGCGAAGTCTTCGACGGCGTCGAAGGTCCAGACGTGGCTCAGCTCCAACACGTGGACGCACCGAAAACCGACCTCACGCAGTGCGCCATGCAGGCGACGACGGTCGCTGAGCGCCGTCCAACGCGCCGGGCTGCGCTGCTCACAGACTTCGGGGCAAGCCGACATCAACGCTTCCCCCACGATGCGCATCAATTCTACGCGCCCGGGCATGGCCCAGGTGGCAACGATCGCCTGCCCACCCGGTTTGAGCACGCGATACAGCTCGTTCAGACCCTTGAACTGGTCGGGAAAGAAGACCAACCCAAACAACGAGCCCGCGACGTCGAATGTCTCATCGTCGAGCGACAAGGCTTGTCCGTCCATCAACTCCGTCGTCACGTTGTGGAAGCTGTGAAAGCGCTTTCTCTTCTCCAACAAAGACAGCATCGACACTGAGAAGTCGGTTGCCAACACCTTCGCGCCTCTTTGGGCCGCGGCAAAGGCGAACTCTCCCGTTCCGGCTGCCACGTCCAGGACAGTGGAGTCGGCTTCGATGCGCACCAGGCGCGCCGCATCTTGAGCGAACAGGCGCGTGATGCCCACGGCGAACTGCTCGTAGTTGGACGAACAAGAGTCCCAGGAGTGTACGCAATGCTCAGGATCCGCATCGGTCCCCGTCGCAGGCCTGTCGACGAGGTATTCGCCGCTCTTTTGAACCCACGGCGCGCCGTCGTCAGTCTTGGCAGTCGTCCCCGTATCCCTCATGCGTACTGCTTCACGTTTCATGTTCACTCCACGCGATCTTGACTCCTTTGAGCTACACTCTTCTCGCACGGAGGCCAATAGTCAAAACACGATGCAGAATCTCCCACCGGTCAGTTTGTTTCGCCGCCGTCACGCAGTCGACGAAGAGAGTGGTCGTGGCTCCTGAACACGTGCCTCGGATCCGAGTGGTTTCGGCGATGTTGCTTAGCGAACTTGCCCGATGCCTATCATGAGCGGACGCTGGCCGGCGTCTCACCGCGCAGCGCGACCCTCAAAATTGTGGACCTCAGCGCGTAGGAGAATCTCCTGGGGCTTGGGGCTCATTGCTCCGCCTGGGCACTGCCGTCGAGGACGAGTTCTCGTCGAGCGACCACGACGGGGGTCTTGTCGGCGCTGCCATACATCGAGCGGAAGCGTTCGACCTCTGGCGTGTCGTGTTCGAACAGCTCCGCAGCGTAGCGGGCCGATAGAGGTTGGAACAGGAGCTCCGCGACGACCGTGAACGGCTCCTTCCCATCGGAGACGTCGACCTGATAGGTGATCGTGTCTCCACCGGGTTCGAAGTCTTCGTCGGCTGTGACTCCGACGGGTGTCATCCACGCGATGTCGGGGTGCTCGTACGAGAAGCCGCGTGGCAGAAGGCGATTGTCTTTTCCGTAGCTCGCCCCGCGAAGCAAGCTGGTGGTCGGATGGTTCTCATCGTCGAGCATCACGGTTTCCAGCACGTAGGCTTGCTCGGACGAGGTAATGCGATCGTAGTGCGGCTGAGTGGGGCCGCCGGAGAGTTCGCTCGCCAGGGGGCTTGCAGACGCATCGACCAGCACACCATCCTCGTCGAAGGCTCCCGAGGAGAAGAGGCTCAATTCGTCGGCGTCCACGACTTCCACTCGCAGCCATGCCCGGCGCGCTGGGTGACCGGTTGGAAACTTGTGGCCCGTCAAGTTGCTGATGCTGACGTCTAGTGACAGCCCCGCGTCTTCGATGAGTCCAGCTAGGTGGAGGGTCGCCGTGTGCTTCTGCAGCTGCTCCGTGGCCAGGCGAATGGTGGCGTCGAAAGCGGCCTTCGGTGCCGTGACCTCGAGCGCCTCGGCGTTGTCTCGCAAGATGGCGGGGATGAGCGTGTTCCCCCCAACGAACACGTGACGTGCGTAGGGTTCACGCTTGGTGACTCGGGGAAAGTCCATGCCTCCGGGGTTGCGCGCCAGTGCTGCCCGGAGCTGGATGCCGTCTTCGGACGCCGTGGGCATGTGGCAGTCTTGGCAGCTCTGTCCCTGAGCGTTGCCATCTTCGTCGTTGAAGCTCGAGTTCCGCCATTCCAAGTACGGTGCTTGTTCTGGCAGTCGAGGGCCCGCGGCTTCTCCGTCCTCGGTCAGCGCGTGCGTCTGCAAAGTATGGCACGTGCCACACAGCGCAGATGACTGGACGTGCTTGGCCTCGACGGGCGTGTAGCCCGTAAAGCGTTCCATCGGCATCGAGAAGGGGTCGGAGTGAGGACCGTAGATGAGCGCCTGATCGTTCAGCTCGAAACCGCCGGAAAATGACGCCTCTGTTCCGAGTCCAGTGGGTTCGATCTGGTGGCATACGGCACACGAGACGCCGTCTCGAGCAAGCTCGGCTCGTTCGCTCGTACGATCAAGCAGGGCGATGTTCGGTTCGGCACCCGCCATGGGCGCATGACAGCGCATGCAGGTTCTCTCGATGTCGCTCGTGGCGCTAGGAAAACGTGCACTTTCTGCGGAGACCACGGCGCGCCACAAGGGGTCGCGAGCGGCGTTGGCCATCATGCTCGAACGCCAAAGGTCGAAGAAGCCGATGGGGTTGTCGGCTTCATCGCGCATCGCTTCGGCGCTCGAACTGTTGCTATGGCACTGGGCGCAGGTCAGGGAGGATTCGAAGTGCGTCGCAGAAGCCTCGCTTTCGGCGGCTGAGCCCGTTGTCTCGGTTGCGCTGCTGGATGACGTGTTGCTGCTGCGGTTCCCTTGCGCGTTGCGGTTGGCGCCCATGCAAGCGCTCAGCGCGGAGTTGCCGACGAGAAAGGCGGCCAATCGCAGGCGATGAGGGCGACGTGCTGGCGACAGGGTGTGACGTTGCATGCCGGCATGTAGAGCACGCTGCGTGCCAAAAAACGTCGTGTGCTCGACGCGGGACGGCGGGCGCGTTCTGCGGCTGTCCGTGCAGCGCTTGAAGAAGAGAGTTCAACGACTTGCAGCACTCAGCGCCGCGCCAGCGCCGGGGTGTGTTTCAAGTCGTTGCTCGAGGGCGGGCGCCGCGACACGCCAGGCAGCAAAAAGGCTCACATTCGAAGCGGTGAACGTTGGCACAGCATGTGCTTTTCACGGGCGCAGGTGGGCTCGATGCCCTTGCAAAAGGATGACCACGTGACTCAGAACACCGCTCCTTGGGACAGAATCTTGCGCGTCGTGCTCGGCTTGACGCTGATTGCGATGGTTTTCGTGGGGCCCCAGACCCCATTGGGTTGGGTAGGGGCGATACTCGTCGTCACCGGCTTGGTCGGCTTCTGCCCACTGTACCGAATCTTCGGGTTGTCGACTTGCCGTCGGCTCTCTTCCTAGTAACTAGCGTGAGGGCTCCCGTGTTGTTGGGCCCTGCCAGGGCGAAATGGGTGGCGCGATTTCGTCCGCGTCGCCCCAACGGGATTCAGCACAAGACCGACATGAGGGAGGCACGCATGCGGTCCACGTTCAGGGCGATGTGACCCAAGGGGTGGCCGGCTCGCCGTGCTTGCTCGGCGAGTAGGTCGAGGCAGGCGAGCAGGTGGTCTGGCTCGGATGAGCGCGGTCCGCCGAACACCCGCTCGACCAGCTGCCGTGGGTTGGCGATCTGTTCGGCGCCCGCGTCCAGCTGCGCTTCCACCGACTCAGCGACGAAGCACGACAGGACGGCACGAGGAAAGTCTTCCGCGCAGCTCAGCGCTACCAGCTCTTCTTTCGGAATCGAGCGGACACCGCACAGGGGCAGGCCCTCTGCTTGCCAACTCAAGATCCCGCCCTCGAGGTGGGCCACATCCGGCAGGCCTGCGCCGCGGAGGTGCTCCGCGACGGGCAGGCTACGCTTGCCGCTCAGGCACACGACCGCGATGGCACGGGCCGGACCATAGTCTTGGGTTAGCTTGCGCGCGAGTCCATCGAGGTCGCCATCCGAAAAGGACCGTGACCCCGGCACGAAGCCGAGCTCGCCGTTGCGCTCCTCCCGGGGGCGCACGTCGATGATGGCGATCTGGGTTTCTCGTGCCAATTCGTGGGGCGTCATCAGCTTCACTCGTGGTGCGCCGCTTGCGGATCGTTGCTGGCTTTGCTCCAGCTGTCTTGCTTGTTCAGTCATGTTCCCCTCCCGCGAGCGCGCGCAGCTGACTGACCGAGTCTGCTTTCGACACGCCCGTTTCGTTCGCCGCGATGGCGTGGCTCAGCTTGTCGACTTGGTCGTGGGCTTTGCGCAACGCCAGGCGGATGGCATCGTAGTGGTTGTTCAAGCGTTTCGTTACCGTCATCAGCGACTCGACTGCAGCCACCACGTCGTCGCTTTCACTTGGAAGGCTGACGTGGCCGTCTAGTCCGCCTTGGGTGATGGCATCTTGGAGGAGTTCCAGATTGTCGTGGGAGGAGACGAGCAGACGGCTGACTTCCACACTGGTACCCAGTAGTCGTAGCAACGGGTCATCGACCAACACGCTCATGCCCCCAAAAACGACAATCCAAGGCAGCGTCACGTCTTGTTGCAGGAGCTGATTGGCGAGCAGCTCTCGTTCAGTCTGCGCCACGATCCGGACTGGATGCTGCTTCCGGAGTCTTGCGATCGCCTCTTCGACACAGGGACTCGAGATCGCGGGATCGCCGTCCAACACCCAGATGCTGGCGGGTCGTGTGGACATCAGACTGCGCTTGGTGGGGATGAGTCGTGGGGCAGTGCCACCGCAGGCTGGTGACCAACTGCTCGCCTCTGTCATGGCGTTGCCCTGATTGCATTCGGCGATGGCCTGGCGAAAGTGCTCCACGCTCGGGTATCCGTCGCTCGGATCGTCGCTGAGCGCGCGCGCGATGACGGCGCCGAGTTGCTCGTCTTCCGTTGCCAGCAGTTCCACACCTCGGGAGTCGTTGCTGCCCGTCAGGCAGCGCAGCAACAACTTGGCAGCCGCGTACAGGTCCCCGCCCACACTCGGGCTCGCTCCCGGCGCCACGTATTCTCCAGACTCTTCACTCTGGCGGTCCGACAGAGTCCAGTACCCGATCACCTTTGCGCGCAACCCAGCCAGTGTGCGGTCGTTCGTGACGAGCACGTGTTCCGGGGAGAGGCGTCCGTGGTGCAAGCCCAGTGCATGTGCTTCGGCAAGAGAATTCAGAACTTGTCGAAGGAGGTCGAGGCTCTCCTTTCGGGCCAATTGGTGTTTTTGAAGATGAACTTCGAGCGTCTCACCTGCGACGTACTCGCGTACCAGGTAGCCCACGCGCACGGGCTCAGTCACCACTCCGGCATCCAAGAGTCTGGCGGTGTTCGGGTGGCGCAAACGGCGCGCGAGGTGCACTCGCTTCATCAGCGTGGCTTCGTCGTCACCACTGACGAGTTGAATTATCACTCGACGCGACGTGT
>JBNKZR010000398.1:0-6947 GCA_050301735.1 Polyangiaceae bacterium
AGAACCTCCTGATGGCCCGCCGGCCACCGGGGGTGCGGGCGGAACGAGTTCGATGGCAGATCCGAGTGCGGACGGAGGCGCGCTCAACGGCGGAGGGGCAGGGGCAGGTGGTGCTGATGCGATGTCGGGGGCCGCGGGGATGATGGGCGTAGCAGGGGCCGGAGGCGCAGACTCCAACCCAGACATGAACGGCGCAGCGGGAGCGATGGCCGCGGGCGGCGCCGCCGGCATGGCGGGCACGGACGAACGCTACGTGTGCCCCCCCGGCCCGTTTCCAGAGCCCATGGTGGTGTCGAGCGAGAACGTGTGTCAGGGCTTCAACTTCACGTACACGTGGAATGAGGGCCCCACCTGGGTCGCAAGCCAAGGCGCCTTCTATTTCAGCAACTTCGTCGCACTCTCGGCAAGCGGCGGGGAAATCATCAAGTACACGCCCGGCGCCGGTTGTGAGGTCTTCATGCAAGGGCTGGGGTGCAACGGCTTGGCCGTTTCGAACGACGGAAACCTCCTCGCGGCATGCCAAGAGACGCGCTCAGTGCTCCACATCGATCTGGAAACGAAGGAGACGAGCACGGTAGCCGACAGCTACATGGGCACGATGCTAGATACGCCGAACGACCTCATTCAGCACTCCAACGGCAGCGTCTACTTCACCAATCCGACGAACGAACTCGCTGGACGCCCCGTCGGGGTTGGCCCTGGCTCATTTCGGGTAGATCCAGACGGCGCCGTGAGTCTGATAGCGCAAGGAAACTGCAACGGCATCGCTCTTTCGCCAGATGAGAGCAAGCTCTACGTCGTCTTGCAACAGATGTGGGATCTCGACGCAGAGGGCGTCCCTTCGAACCCGCAGAACCTGTTCACTCGAGGCGATGGAATGGGTGTCGACTGTGCCGGCAACGTGTACGCTGACGGCTCCATTTACAACCCCGCTGGCCAACAGATCGGCAGCTGGGGTAGCGGCACCAACCTCGCTTTTGGTGGCGAAGATGGCACCACGGTACTGGTAGCCGGCCCCAACACTCAGCTGCGGCAACTGACGGTGAACGTTCCTGGGCTCCCCTGAAAGGCGACGATACCGCGCTGCAGCTCGACGTTTCGCACGGCTTCACATCGAACTGACCCGCTGGTAGACCGCACCCGATGTCGGAGAACGAAGCGAGTCGTGAGCAACTTGCGTTTCATGCATGGGCGCAAAAACCGCCGATGGGTTGGAACAGCTGGGACTGTTTCGCCACCACCGTGACTGAGGCTCAGGTCCGCGCCAATGCCGACGTCATGGCGAAGGACCTGGCTAGCGTCGGCTACGAGTACATCGTGGTCGACATCCAATGGTACGAACCGCATGCAACGGGCTTCCAGTACCGCAAACAGGCCACCTTGGAGCTCGACGACTTTGGCCGCCTTTTGCCCGCCCCGAATCGCTTCCCGTCCAGCGCGGGCGGCGCCGGCTTTCGACCCCTGTCCGACCACGTCCATTCGAAGGGACTGAAGTTCGGCGTACACCTCTTGCGCGGCATCCCCAAGCTCGCAGTGGAGCGCAACCTTTCGGTCAAGGGAACCAACGTGCGGGCCCGGGCTATCGCAAACCAACAAGACACCTGCCCGTGGAACCCAGACATGTACGGCGTGGACATGGCCAAACCCGGGGCGCAGGAGTACTACGACTCGGTATTCCAGCTCTTTGCCGAGTGGGGGGTCGACTACGTCAAAGTGGACGACATCAGTCGACCGTATCACGGGCACCAGGCCGAGATCGAAGGCGTGCGGCGCGCCATCGACAACAGCGGACGCCCCATGGTGCTGAGCCTTTCACCGGGCGCAACGGCGCTCAGCGCGGCAGAGCATGTTGCGCGACACGCCAACCTATGGCGCATCAGTGACGACTTCTGGGACAATTGGGACCTCGTCTACGACCAGTTCGAACGGCTCGAGAAGTGGAACGCCGTGCGCGCACCAGGGTGCTGGCCGGACGCCGACATGCTCCCCTTCGGTGTGCTCGATCTGGGCCGACGTCAATCTCGACTCACCCGTGACGAGCAACGCACGGTCATGACTCTTTGGTGCATCGCGCGCTCGCCCCTGATGCATGGGGGTGACATGACGAAGATGGACGACTTCACCCTGGCTCTACTCGCCAACCCCGAGGTGCTCGCAGTCAATCAAGACAGCCAGAACAACCGCCCACTGTTCGACGACAGCGATCTGCGAGCCTGGGTCGCTGACGTCCCTGGCTGTCCCGACAAGTATGTCGCACTCTTCAACACGCGCGACGCCGTCCCCCTCACCGCCGACAGCGCCACGTTTTGCGCACAACTGGTTGCCGGAGAGACGGAAGTCCTGGACGTTGACGTCGATCTCACGGGTTGCGCCAGGCTGGTTCTGGTCGCCGACGACCCGTGCGGAGGAGATACCTCGCAGCCATTCGTGGTGTGGGGAGAGCCCGTGGTCGTGACCGAGAACGGGGCTGAAGTGCCCCTCGGTGACTTACCCTGGCAGCGCGCTACGTCGCGCTGGGGAGACGTCCAGCGAAGTGACGACGCGAACGACACGCCTTTGAGCGTTGGGGGAAAGCCTCGAGCTTTCGCCCTGGGTGTGCACATCAAGTCGGTAATCGAACTCAGTCTCCCACCCGACGCGCGTCGCTTCCGCTCCACAGCTGGCTTCGGCCAGTCAACGCCACCGGGGACGAGCGTCCGACTGAGAGTCCACGCCATCCCCGATCGCGCCATACCCCAAGTCGATTCGGTCCCGGTGCGGGTGACCGCCGCCGATCTGGGCTTGCCGCCGCACTTCGACGTGCGAGACCTGTGGGCACGCCAAGACGTCGGTACGTTCGCAGGAGAGTTCACTCAACCGCTGCCATGGCACGGCGCGGGCCTCTACCGCTTGACTCCCAGGGGCTAGACTGCGTCTTCTCGAGGGGGGGCCGAACCACTTCGCTGGCTCCCACTCAGAACCAGAGAAGACGCCTTGATAGGCGCCTTCTCGTTTCCCAAGCGAAGCGCAAGGGCCGTCGTGGAGTGGCGGCTCGATCGAGCGGGCCGCCCCTACCTCACGCGAGGATCTCTTGAATCGTGCTGCTGGTGTTATCCCAACTGCCGTAGTTGTCGATGGGTACGCCCATCGTCTGCAACATCGTCAGCATCAGCTCGGTCACCTTCCGACCACGCGGGCGGATGTAGATGTCGCCCGGCATCTTGCCACCAGCGTGGCCCGTCAACACGATGTGGTAGTCGGCCATCACGTGGTTAGCAGGGTTGGAGCTTTCGCTGATGCCGTAGAGCAGCGTCTGGTCGAGCGCCGTGCTTCCACCGATGGGGGTGTCGCGCAAGACGGTAACCATATCCGCGTACTGCTCCATGATGTACTTCTCGATGTCAGCAGCCACCTCGTTGTCCTGCGCGCTGCCATGCGTCAACCCGTGGTGATCCGAGTTGATGTTAATCATCGGATAGGTGTTGTCGTCTCGACCACCGGACCACAGGTGGGTGTAAACCCGAGTCAAGTTACAGGCCAGCGCCGTCGCCACGAGGCGATGGAGAGCTTGGCCACGCTCTGTCGCATTCATCGGATCGACCGGTGTAGCAGGCAACGCACAACCCAGGCTCGTATCGCCACCCGCGGGCGGGACCGCCAGCGAATCGATACGCTGCTCGATGGAGCGGATGTTCTCCATGTGGCTGTCGATGCGATTCGCATCGGCATTTCCGAGCTTCGTCTGCAGACGCTTCGCGTCCTCCAGAACTGCATCCAGCGCACTCCTCCGGAGCTCACCCGTGAAGATGACGCTCGGCGGCTCACCTCCCGGAACGTCTTCTGGAACACCGCCGCCGAAGAGACGGTCGAACAGCGCTCTGGGGTCGCGCTCTGGTGGCAAGAAGTCGTGTGGACCGCGGTGCGCCAGATTCTTGCTGGTCGTCCCCATGTCCAACCCTCGATAGTCCATCACGCCCGTCTCGATCGATGCGAACGGCGTGTCGCCACCGATCTGATCGGCGATGAGCTGATCGATCGTGGGAACGTACTGAGTCGCCGAACTGACTTCGAAAGTACTGGAGTGACGATCAACGTCGGAAGTTACCGTTGCCGGCTCACCGTCGCCGCCCGCCAAGACGTAAACGTTGCCCCAGCCGTGTCCTTTGAACACGCCGTCCATCATGTCGAGGCCCGTGACGTACGTGACGTGCTCCTTCAGATCCTGGAACGACTGCAAATGCGACGGCAGCTCCCAAGCGTCCCCAGTACCCGTCGACTGCGGCGTCCAGTATTGGGAATGGATACCGTTGCCCCAGAACCAAATACCGAACGTGGTTGGCAGCTCCTCGCCCTGGGCGAACGCGTCACCATTGTCGTTGCACATGGCATCGAGCACGGGGAGCCAAAGCGAGACACCGATGCCGGAAAGTGCGCCCCGAAGAGCGAAACGGCGAGATACCTTCAGGTCCTTTAACATGTCGATCCTCATTCCTGTGCAGAAGCGGTGGGCGCCAAGGAGTTGAACGCGTTGCTGGATGCGAACTCGGTGAGCAGCTCTCGCCACACGTGGCCGCGCTCGACCAACGTGGCGGCCAGCTCGTCAATCAACGCAGCGTCGGTTTGGTCGTCCTCCGTGCCATTGGCGTAGCGATAGAAGTTCTTGACGAAGCAGCCAGGCGTACCCTCGTCGTCAAACAAGACCTGGCCCAACTCGACGGCCCCGTCGAAGGTTCGATCGCCGTAGGAACCCGTCGCGTCGATGGTCAGGCCGTTCTCCGTTTCGCGGTACTGGCCCGCTGCGTCGAAGTGCTCGAGGGCGAAGCCGAAGGGATCCATCACCGAGTGACACCCGATGCAGCTCGCATCGATGCCATGCTGCTCGAACAGTTCTCGGGTCGTCATCGGCCCCGTCTCTTCGTTCTGCTCTGGAATCGTAACGACCAGACCGGCAGGCGGTGGCGGCACTTCCAAACACATGAACTGCTGCAGAATGAACTTGCCGCGGCGCGTGGGGTTGCTGGAGTCGGGTGAGGAGTGAACCATCAAGAACGCAGCCTTGCCCAAGATGCCAGAGCGGTTGGCGTCTGCGCCGAGGTCGACTTGCTGAAAGCCTCCACCGGCAGGTGCTTGAATGCCATAGAAGTCTGCCAACGGACCGTCGACGAACGTCGTGGTGCTGTTGTAGAACCCGCGAACATCCGCTTGTGGCGCAAGCACGACGTTGCTCATCCAGAGCTGCACCTCCTCAAGCATCGAGTTCCGTAGTTCGTCCGTCAGACTCGAGAAGGTCACCAAGTCCTTCTCGGCGTCGATGACTCGTCTGGCTCCGGTGAGCTCAGAAAAGAACTCGGCCATGAACTCCGACGACCCCTCCTGATTGAACAGCTCGGCAGCCGCCGCGCGAACTCCGTCGGGGGTGTCCAGCCCGCCGGCTGCAGCGGTGTCCAACAACGAGTCGGATGGTGCGGCCCCGGTCAACAGGTACGAGAGACGCGTTGCCATCGACAAGCCGTCGAAGCGAATGCGGCCGAGCTCCAAGTCTGACTGGGCGTCTTCGACGCGGTACAGGAAGTTCGGCGACTGCAAGATGCCCGAAGTGGCCGTCGCCAGACCCGTCTCAGCGCTCTCCGAGAGCGTCGCTGCGCTGCGGGCGACGTCGATCCACTGCTGCGCCTCTTCGTCGGTCAGGTCACGGCGGAAAGCACGGCGACCGAAAGACCGAACATAGGTCTCGACACAAGCATCGCTGAGATCGGCTTGCGGCATGCAGCCGACGTGTTGCGGCCACCGCTGGTCGTCGTTGAAGAGCGCCAACGTGACCTCTTGACTAGCGGCTTCGTACAACTCCGCAGCAACTTCGTTCACCGTCACCGTGGCGGCGCCCACGGTGCCGTAGTCGGCAACCACCGTATCGTCAGGGAGGTCCAGTGAATCGACGTCAGCACCCTGGATGAGCGCGGCAATCGTATTCCTGTACTCGACTTGAGTGAGGAGTCGCAGCAGCGTCACATCAGTCGCGTCGTAGATTGCGGGGTCGACCTCAGGCGGAGCCACCGGGTCTGCGGTGCCGTCTGCCGGCGTGGCGCCCGGCTCACCCGGTACTGGCGTTTCACCACCGGGAGTCGTTCCAGCGGGCCCAACCGCGCCGGGAGCTGCCACTCCGTCTGGCCCCACCGTGCTTCCAGGACTCGCCGTGCCTCCACCCGGCGCGGCGCCACCGCCTGCACCTGGAGGCACCATGGCACCGAGTGAATCGTTGGGAGTCGAGCCTCCGACTTCCGACGAACAACCACTGGCCGCGAGCACGCCAACGCTAGCCAGCGCTGGCCAAGCCGCTCGCGTGAGCGGTCCACGTTTCGAGAACCTGATCTGGAATTGCGGTCGCATCAAGCCTGCTTTCCCAGGACCCTTTGATTCCGCCGCGGTGGACAGCCAGGACCCTGCTGTTACGTACATGGATTCTGGCGCCGATTTACTTCTCAGAAAATCGTCCATCCACCGATAAATTCTGTCTAGCTTTGACTCTGCTGGCTTGGGTGGATCGAATCGCGGCCAGCTGCATCGCAGCGATCCTTCCCAACGTTGCACGACACCTCATTAGGAACCTTCGGCGCACACGCGCAAGCCCACGGTACGTCTCGAACCCGTTCACCTACCGCCAATTCATCCAAGTAGGCGATGAGCACACCTGTCATGCAGAGCGTTGGTCCGGCGTCCAGAACTTGGCAAAAACGTCAGACCGTCTGAAAAACATCTGACCAGAATCCGGCCATCCGATCCCGCAGAATCTCGACCAGTGCCGTTCGAGATGAACGTGCTGAACGTTACGGAAGGTGCCGTCGTTCAGGATAGCGCTTTTCGAGGACCTTGGACTTCGAGCTCACACCGAAAGCTCCGCCTCGTCGCTTCGTGGGACGGACACCGCGTGCTTCGGCCGCACCACGTTCCAAACAGCTCCAATTGCGTAC
>JBNKZR010000399.1:0-6936 GCA_050301735.1 Polyangiaceae bacterium
ATCAAATTGCCGCCAACGTCGAACAAAGGTCCCCCCGAATCCCCCCAACAAAAGTCGCTCGGAGACACGGCCACACGCAACGCCCCGTGTTTGTAAGAATCCAGGAATGTACCGTGAAGGACGTGGGCGTTGTCCTCAATACCGAGAGGCCGCCCGTATCCGACTCCTACCACAGTTGCTCCAGGCACGGGTTCTGCCACGGACAGGCGTGTTTCGCCTACCGACCTATCGAGCAGGCAGTAGCCAACGTCCGTGGCGTAGCCGTGCCGTGTGTCGGGATTGATCGCACAGCGAATGGGTTGCACGAACTCCCCGCCTGCCAACTGCACGAAGTGGACGTCTTCACTACAGTGCCCCGCGTAGAGCACCAGACCGGGCGCAGCTATCACTCCAGAACACTGCACGTCGAGCCACACCACCAGGGCTGCTAGGCTCCCCACCGCGCCCCTAGCCCCTCGAAGTGGGAGCATTGCGATTTGCGAAATCGTGTCGAAGGACGAATCGCGACATGACCTGTCAACGGGCGCCGGGAAGCAGCAGCAGCCCGTTGTGCACTAGTCTGACGGTTCATCGACGTTGATATACGGTGTGTCGTAGATGTCGAACGTGCCCAAGTCTACTGGAATCGTGAGATCGCGGCCATTGCCAGTGAACTGCAGTTGGACCTCGCCCTCAAACTGTGCCGAAAGGATGTCGATCTGTACGTGCGGGAAATCGGGAGCAGGGTCGTACGCCGACTGTGAGCTAACGTGCGACGTGCAAACCGTGCCGGTGCAGACTATCTCTGGCGTTGGCGGTCTGGGTCCCGGCGCCATCCGAGCATCTGCCGTTCGGGGCGCAAGCTTCTGGATTGGATAGGAGACGGACAAGTCGAGTTGATCTGGGCCGAGTGGGTCGATCGAGCAAACGATCTCGCTTGCCTGCTCACTCATGGTCATGGGTACGTTGCCTGGCATCTTCAGGGAACACTCCCTGTACGACTCTGTGGACCGCACCGACACGGTCGTCGGCTCGCCATCCGTCGTGTTGCTAAAGGCAAAGACCGTTACGTACTTCGGTTCGGCCGTCATGATGCCGTCCTCCCCCGTGGCCGGAGGTCGCTCTGACGCCGGCACCGCGTCGGGGCCCACCGACGCTTGTGCGCGCTCCCCAGTGGTGCTGCCGCCACCACTGCAGGACGTGACGGCGAGAAACGCCGCACCGACGGATGCGAGATAGATGTCGTTCATTGGGTGCCTCCCTAAGGACGCGAGAATACTTGGCCACCCGACCTGCGGACCGATCACTCACACAGGGAGAGCGCGCGGTGCTGTACTCGGCTGGAACTCTCGGGGTCCCGCAGTCGCCAACCGCTCTGCACGCGCGTGCCGTCGACCGTGAGCTGGAGGTTCCTGGCGTCCCCAGTTGCCTCGGCGACTACGACAGGCTGCCACCGACCCGAACCATCGATGCGACGAACAACCACATCCCTGCCGTCGACGCCATCACGAGTGGCAATGACAAGCCATCCTCCCGGAATCGCGGCTAGGGCCACGCCTCGCAGGTCACCTTCCAGTACGTTCCGCGAGGACAGTTCAGCCCCCGATTCATCGTATTCGGCAAGCCATGCCCCGTCGTCAGCCAACCACGCGACGGCGAAGTTCTCACCATTCCATCCAGCAACGAGCTCATCGAAAAAGCCATCCGCAAAGGCGACAGGTTCGCTACTGTCAGCGTCGTCACCAAGCCAAAAGATGACGCGTCCGGTTGGCGTCGCGGTTTGCGTGCTCGCCACCAGCATATGGGTTTCCCCACTCCACGCGTGGGTCATGGTCCCTCCGGCGCCGTTGGTGCTATCCAAGGCGTGCGCCTTCCCCAGCTCCTCACCGCTGAGCGACAGGGATTGTCGCTGCAGTACTCCATCATCGTAGAAAACGTGGATGAAACCCTCCTCCGCTGGATATAGCCACCCCGCGCGGCGCTCCATCAGGTAGCGCACGCTTCCCAACGATTCTCCATTCGTGCCGAGCACGTCGATACCCACATCCTGGCGTGTGCCGCCGAGCCACGTCTCCCAACTCACGACGAAGCGATCTTGGAGAGCTAGCAGTGACGCGCGAGCAACACTGAGGTTCGTGCTCACGAGGGGCACGGCGTCTTTCTGCCGGAGGCCCGAGTCACTGAGCGCCTGAAACTCGAGGATGCTCCTGTCGTCCATTCGCTCGGTTACCAACCCTATCCCTCCCGGCCCAATGTCGAGCAACCAAGTGCTTTCGCTCGTCGCTGGTGTCAGAACGGTCGTGGTCGTGCACAACCCGCTGCTTTCACACTGCTCATTGCTGCATTCTGTGAGTGCGGACTCACACACACCCGACCAAGCGTCGCCTTCCTCGCAGCGCTCGCGTCCTTCGTCCCCGTCGTTCCTCTCGCAGGCGCGCTCGACCCCCACAGCACACGCCTCGTCGGTGCCGTCCGTGGGCGTGCACGCGCTCCCCGCAAGGAACCCAACCAGCACCCCCACCAGCAACGCCACACGTGAGCTCAAACAACCCACAGCCGAAACATCAAGCATCGAGACAGCGTATCACTCCGCGCGAGCAGTCGGACAAATTCAAACCTGTTCATTTTAGACCACTCCTAGAACGACGTCGTACTTGGGATAGCGCCCAGTTGGCGCCGCAGGGAGGGGACCAATGGGTGTAGGGCTTTCGCCACCCGTCGTTGTGCATAGCGCACTTCTGCGGGGCGCACCACTCCACCTCTGGTGGAGTAGCGCGCCTCGATGTGCTCTGGCGAACGCCGAAACGATGCGGCGAGAGCTGCCGCTCGTCACCAGAGAGTTACGAATGCGAAGGCTTCATCGCCCTGCGTGATTTCGATGCAGTATCCGCCGTTCGGCTCCGGCGGCGGTAGTGAGTTCGTCCAGTTCAAGCCGTCACAAACCATTTCCGTGCCATTGACAAACAACTTGCGGCCCGGCGCGAAGTTACCGCAGTTACCGTCCGCCACTGTGAGTTCCGTTTCCAAACACCGCGCTTGTGTGCCGAGATTGCACGTTCTGGGGTTTCGACCAGTACTCCTGGCTCAACACCTGGAACGAGACGAACTGCAACGGCAGCGACCCGAGCGGCACGCTCTGGGACAAGAACTGGATGAAGAAGCCGGCCTACTACGGTGTGCTCGACGCCCTGCAGGGACTGTAGGGCAGGCTCACCCCTGGTGCAGGTCCCCCCACAGCCCCGCCAGGTTGGGTTCCTAGCCCAGTCGGCTACACAAGCTTGCTGAGTATTCTCGTCAAGACAACACCAGTCGAAGGTTTACGGCTGGCATGTCGCACAGGACGTTGCTACGACGAAACAGCAACATCACGGCGATCGGAACATCGGGGGTTCGGCGCTCGGGCATGGGAAGAGGAGAGACCATGGCAAAAGCGAAGTTGGCCTGCTGGAACATCTATTTTTCGTGGACGCTCGTCGAGACGCGGGCGGGACAATTGCGCATCGTACCCAAACAGAGGCGCCGCGCGCAGAACGTAGCCAAGATCATCGGGGAGGTCGACGCTGATCTACTCGGCATCGTCGAGTGCATGTCCCTGCAGGAGCTCGAGTTCTTTCGCGACGAGAAGTGTCCCGACTACGACGGCATCGTCGTCGAGGGACGGCACCAGAACTACAATCTCGGACTGCTCTACAAGAAGAGCGTGCTGAAGGTGACGAAGGTGGCCATCGACACCGACGACTGGAAAGCGAAGATCGGAAACGATCGCAGTGAAGTGACCTACAAGTTCACGCGCACGCCCTTGGTCGTCAGTGTCGAAGACAAGCATTCGGGGCGCGCGATCCTGCTCGCGATCGTTCACCCCAAGTCCAAACGGCCGTCGAACGGTTTGAGCTCGGAGGAGAGAACGAAAGAAGCGATCAAGAATCGCAAACGCATCGTTGCGGAAGGGCTCCGACTGAGGGAGCTGCTGCTCGCCAAGGTCCACGCGGGCAACACGAAATACAACCGCTGGATGATCATGGGCGACATCAACGACGGTCCGGACTTCGACCGCTACGAAGCTCAAATCCTACGCAGCGGGGTGGAGGCTCACATTGGGACCGTGCTCGAACCCGAAAGGCTCTTGCACAGCTTCGTCGATTTGTCGGACGGCAAAGGACAGCCCTCGTCCTCTTTCGCCAAGGGCAGCGTACAGCTCGACCACATCCTTTACGACCACGAAGTCGCCCACGGCCGCGGCAAACCGCGAGCGGTCAAGGGCTCCGGCAAAGTGCGCTCCGATCTCGTCAACATCAAACGCGACGGCAAGAAGCGCGACAGTGATCACGCACCCGTCGAAGTCGTGATCGACTTCTGAAGTTGGCGTCAGCGCAAGCAACGCCCGAGCGCGTCACAGCTCGCCGCGCTCGACGTCGCGGCCGCGGAACCGGCGAGCAGAGCCGTTGGCTAGGCTCCCTTTCGTCCCCCCCCCCGAGGCTCAACCCGCGCGTCGCCTTGTCCCTAACGCCGCCAACGCCAGCCCGAGCCAAGCCCAGTCGATGCCACGCGAGGGGCGTGCAGCAAGCGCACAACTCGATTGGACCTCGGCGAGTTCCGCGCACTCACGCGTGTAGTCGACGTCGACCTTCTGCGCTTTGCAGCTCACGGCGTCGGGCCCCGTGCCGGCGATGGCGCAGACACCTGCTGCATCGTCGGAGGCCAGCGTCGTGCGCGTCTCGCTGCGATCGACGTCGCGGTTCATCACGGAATCGGGGTCCGCGACGTGGGCAAGACCCAAGACGTGGCCGAACTCGTGGACCAGGGCGGTCTTCAAGTCGACGCCTTGGCCGAAGTCGATGTCGTCACTGTTGATCTCGACGTCGGCATCTAGGATTTCGCCCGTGGCCGTCGAGAAGGTGAGGGTGGTGAGCGCCAGTTGGGAGCTCCCGGTTCCGTACGGCCAGTCGTCGCGGAAGATGACTATGTTGTTGTTGCTGACCTGCGCCTCCTTCAGAAACTGCAACTCGTCGCAGAACATCTTGCCGCGGTCGACGAACGCCAGCTGCAGCGCACCATCCTCGCACTCGGCTTGCTCCCACACCGACCAGGCCTGCGAGGCGATCTCGTGCGCTTCGGCAAACGAGATACCGCGTTTGGGGGAGCCCGCTTCGCGAACACCGATGGGGATACACGTCGTGTCCCAAGCCAGCGGCGTGCCCGAGAGAATGCAGCCCTCCTCATCGATCACCACGGGCTCCGGTCCCGAGGGGTCGGCACTGGTCGTTCGGCAAAAAGCCGAGGCTCGCTCAGACAGCGAGAGCCCCACGGACAAGGCAAACACAAAACCCAAAAACCAGCGCTTCATGGCCCGAGCACCTCTCGCACCAACCGCTCACAACGGGAGAGACTGCCGCCGTGCAACCGCGTCACGGCGCACTCTGGGTCGTGACCCGCCACCTCCAGGGCCGGTTCTTTCGCGTACAGGCGGGGCGTCTCGACGTCGTCGGCTTGCACGCGGTAGTGCCCTTGCGCCATGCCAGCGATGGCAAACGTGCCGTCACCCAGCGGGCACAAGAAGCAAACGCTCGTCTCCGCGACGGCGAGCTCGGCCGCGCCCAGCACGAGTTGACCGATGTGGCCCACTCGCCCCCCGAGCGTGCGCACCGTCACCGAGGACGGCAACTCGGCGCGTTCGTCGATCGTGTCGTGCACGTCGAGCTCGGCATAGGTCACGATGCGCCGTTCGCGACCCGACCCTTCCCACAAACTCTCCGTCGTCTTGGGGGTCGCCAGCACGACCGCAGCACTGTGCTGCAGCAACGTCGGCAGCGACATCGCCGCACCGCCGTGGGCGTGCGCCCGCAGCGCGCCCACCGAGATCCCCCAGCCCGCCGCGGCTGCCAGCCAGTGCCGCCGAGACATCCGCCCAAAGCTCCTGGCACCAGGCACTTCCCCGGCTGGGCGGATGTCTCCGGCCTCCCTCCAACCGCACTCCTGCTCCTGCATACCTCCTGAGTGTCCGGGCCGATCCGAACTTGCCGACAAATCGTGTCGGACGTTCACTTCTTCTGGCATTCGGCGCGCACCCGCTCGGCCAGTGGCGTCTCGCCGTAGTCGCGCACGAACTCGCGCGCTCGATCGAACGCAAGCTCGCGCAGCGCCGGATCAACAGAACGACACCCAGCGACGATGCGCAACGCGCGACGCTCGATGTGCAACGCGCTCGGCGAACCCTGCACGCGGCGTGACTCGCCGCCGCTTCCTTCGGCTCCGAGCAGCGCCCGAGCTTCGTCCGCTCGCCCCTCAGCGAGTAGACGCTCCGCCCGGGACAGCAACCGTACCTCGTCACGCAAACTCTCGCGTGCACCGGCGCTGGCGCCCGGTGCCGGCCGTGACGCGGGCGAGGGACGCACGGCTTCGCCAGGCTCCGTGGCAACCGACGCGGCTCGACGCGCGGGGCTCAGCTCGGCCGACTCGGCTTCCGTGTTTTCGTCTGCCGGCGCAGCTTCGTCGTCTTCGCGACGCGACTCGTGGCCCGCAGGCAGACTGGAGGCCATGCGGGGGGACACTGACGTGGCAGAGGTCGAGGCGCCGGACCCCTCGGTCCGGGCCGCGACGGGTTGGGGTTCGAGCGGCGGGGCGGTAGCGAGTTCGACGGCTTGGTGCGTTATCCCCGCACCGGCAAACCCGAGCGCCACGGACAGCACCACCTTGGCGCCGACGCCGGCCAAGGTCGAACCCGCCGCCGCCGCGCCGCTGCTGGCCGCGCCCAGCATTGCGGTCTTCGCCACCGTTGCCCCCGCGCCCGCCGCTGTGGATGTCGCCGCGCTCGATGCCACCACCGTGGATGTCCCAGCGGTGGATGCCGCAGCGGTGGATGTTGCGGCCGTGGATGTCGTGCCCGCGCAGCCCGCCGCGGAAAGCGCCGATCCTGGCGTCGCGATCCCCGCGGACGTGCTCGCGCCGAGGCCGCTCGCG
>JBNKZR010000400.1:0-6894 GCA_050301735.1 Polyangiaceae bacterium
CTCGCCGCCCCGCCACGAAGATCGGCAACCGAGATCGGCAATCGCTTGCTTCGGGCGGCCACAATTGTTGGAAAGTGCAGCAGAATCCCGTCATCATAGATCGGCAATGGCGGCCCCTCTACGTCTCGCGGAGTGTTGGGGCGTCGCCACGGGCCTCGCATTGCCCGGCGACCATTCGGCACCCGTTGGACGTCTGGATCGGTAACTTCACCCGGCCACAAGGGCAAACCGCGGCTCCACCACGGTGCCGCATTGTCCGGTGCACAACTCCGCGATTGTTGGTGGCCGAAGAGGGGCGAATGCCCGCGCAGATCAACGCGGATCCGAGCTCTGTCGAGTGCAGGCACCATGGCGCTACAACTCGGACGCACCCCAGGGTACCCTGGGCGCGTGCTTGCGCTCTGTCCTCTCTGCAACCCGGCCACGCAGAGCGTCATTCACGAGACCGAGCTCACGCTAGCATTGCATGCCCCGTCTCCCGTGGGCAGCGGTCATGTCGTGGTGGTCACGCGTCGTCACGTCGCGACATACTTCGAAGCCACCGCTGAAGAAAAAGCCGAGCTCTGGCGCAGCGTCGAGGCGGTGAAGGCCAGACTCGACTCGGACTACGCGCCTGAAGGCTACACGGTGGGCTTCGACACCGCGCCAACAGCAGATCCAGCCACCGAGCATTTGCACCTTCACGTGATCCCTCGCTCCGCGGCCGTCTGCCGAGTCGACGCCGCGCCCGGCGAAGCCGTTTCCGAAGAACGGGATGCGCTTGCCACATCCGGCAGAGCAATCAAAGCAAGCTTCAACCCGCTCTCAGTTCTTCCTCAGGCAGCACCATCAAGCGGCCCCCAACTCAGCACCGGTCTGAACAACCCGCTGGCGCCGCACCTCTTTCGCGATCTGGAGAGTGCCCTGCGCGTTGATATCGCCGTCGCGTTCGTGTTTTCCGCCGCGCTGCACTCTGGCGTTCTCTCGCGCCTGCGGGATGTCCTGGCTCGCGACGGCAGCCGGGTGCGTCTTTTGACGGGCGACTACCAAGGCGTGACCGAGCCGACGGCGCTGCGCTCGCTGTTGACGCTCAAGGAGCAAGCCGACGAGTCTGGCGACCTTCGCGGCAGTGTCGAGCTGCGCGTCTTTCAAACCGAGCGCGCCGGTTGCTCCTTTCACCCGAAGGCCTACTTGCTTTACGCGGACGCGCAGGGACACACCCTAGCGAGCTATGTCGGCTCGTCGAATTTGAGTCGCACAGCCTTGTTCGACGGCGTTGAATGGAATCTACGTCTCGCGGCTCAAGACACCTCAGAGCTCACGCGCCAGGGCTTCGAAGAGTTGTTCACTCACGACGCGACGTGTGAACTGAGCCATGCGTGGGTTGACGCCTACGACGAGCGTCGACCGGCGGCAGCGGCCGGCAAGGCTCTGCCTGACGTGCCGCTAGCTGAAGACGAGCCCGTGCCGGTGCCAGAGCCCTCGTCGGTGCAGGCCGACGCACTCGACGCCTTGGAGGCAACGCGCGAGATGGGCAACCGAGCCGGCCTGGTGGTGCTTGCCACAGGTCTGGGTAAGACTTGGCTCAGTGCCTTCGACTCGACGCCAGAGCGGGGCTTTGAACGTGTGCTCTTCGTCGCGCATCGCGAAGAGATCCTGGCGCAGGCGATGAGCACTTACGCGCGGATCCGGCCCAATGCCTCGGTTGGACTCTACACGGGGCGCTCCAAGGCGTTCGAAGCGGCGCTGCTGTTCGCGTCGGTACAGACATTGAGCCAAGAGCAACACCTGGCGCGCTTTGCTGCCGACCACTTCGACTACATCGTGGTGGACGAGTTTCATCACGCGGCCGCCGAGACCTATCGTCGCGTTTTGGATCACTTCGCGCCGAAGTTCCTGCTGGGGCTCACTGCGACTCCGGAACGCACGGACGGTGGCGACTTGCTCGCACTTTGCGACGAGAACGTCGTGTTTGAATGCGGGTTGGCCGCCGGGGTGCGCAAGGAGCTGCTGTCTCCGTTTCACTACTTCGTTGTGCCGGATATCGTGGAATACGAGCAAATCCCATGGCGCAGCCGTCGTTTTGACGAGCAGGCTCTGACTGAAGCCGTGGCCACCACCGCTCGCGCACAAAACGCCCTGGAACAACTGCGCGAGCACGGTGGCACGCGGGTGCTCGGCTTCTGCGTGAGTCAGCGCCACGCCGACTTCATGCGAGACTACTTTCGCGAACACACTGAGCTGCGCTGTGCAAGCGTGCATTCTGGGCCCAGCAGTGACTCCCGGTCGCTGTCGCTGGAGCAGCTCGAACTTGGCGAGTTGGACGTCTTGTTCTGCGTCGATATGTTCAACGAAGGGCTCGACGTGCCGAGCATCGACACGGTGCTGATGCTGCGCCCGACGGAGTCCAAGGTGATCTGGTTGCAGCAGCTGGGGCGCGGATTGAGAAAGCACGTGGACAAATCCCACCTGCGCGTCATCGACTACATCGGTAATCACCGATCGTTCCTGGAAAAGCCTGCCGCGCTGTTGGCGGCCCTCGGGGTTGTGGTCAGCTCTAAACAAGAAATGGCTCGCTTGCTGGCTGAGCGCGCCTATGAATTGCCGCCAGGTTGTGAGGTCACCTACTCCCTGGAGGCGCAGGCTATTGTCGAAAAGCTCTGCCCGCCCTCTCGCGCCGCCCAGACCATCCGCGAATGGTACGCTGAGTTCCGCGAACACGCAGAGCGGCGGCCGACGGCGCGGGAAGCCCTGCACTCAGGCTATGACCCGCGCGCTGTGAACAACGACTACGGCTCTTGGTTGGAGTTCGTGCGCGAGATGGGGGACTTGAGCGAGACAGAGCAGGCTGCGTTGAAGCTCGATCGCGAGTTCTTCGTCGCGCTGGAGACACGCGTTGTCTGGCGCAGTCATCCTTGGGTGCTGCTGGACGCGTTGCGTGCCGCCGGGCAACTGCCGGGAGCGCTCGCTGTGACGGAGCTCGCGGTGGCCTACGGACGTCGCGCGAGTCGCTCGGCGCCGCTCAAGCTCGATGCTGGCGTGGATCTGAACGACGAAAGCGCCGTGCAGCAGGCGCTGCTCACTGGACCCATCGCGACGTGGTGCGACGCGACCAATGCCGCGGGGCAACCTTTCTTTGCGCTCGATGGAGATGTGTTTCGAACGAGCGATGGCATTCGGGGCCGCTCCTCCGAGTTCGGCGTGCTGGCGGCCGAGCTCATCGAATGGCGGATTGCCGAGTACCTGTCGCGTCGTCCGCAACAACCCGTGCTCGCCGTGGCTCGCAACGCTGCTGGTCAGCCGATCTTGAAGTTGGACCGTAAACGCTACGAGTTACCGGAGGATTGGGTGCTGGTGGCGGCAGACTCCGCGCCGTATCGGGTTCGGTATTTGAAGCATACGGTCGATGTCGCGCGGCCACCCGACGGCGACGGTAACGAACTCGGGAAGCTGCTGAAGGGATGGTTTGGTGATGAGGCGGGAGCATCCGGTGCGAAGCACCGCGTGATCCAGAAGACGGATGCCCATGGTCGGCTTACCTGGGAACCGCTCGTTCCGCACGCGATCGTCGACGACGGTGACGTAGCCCTCGACGCGAAGTTCGACCTCGAAGACTTTGAGGGCGAGCCGACCATCGTCTTGCACAGTCGCGGCGCCGATCGAAACAGTGACTACGCTCGGGGCTTGGAACTGTTGCTGCAGCGTCTGGGGCAAGCGGGTGTCGAGATCGTGCGCATCGCTGTGGAGTCAGGCGGAACGCGGGCGCTGCCTCTCGCGCAGCGAATCCTTCACATCGAAGGGGTGGACTATCCGATCGAGCTGAACAAGGTCGACGACGTTGTCGAGCTGCGTAAGGATATCGGCAAAGCGGGCGCTGCTGTCGGTCGGAAGCCTGGCGCCAAGGGAGCTGGGAATCCGAACAAGCGGCTGCGGATTTGGCTGAGTCGAACAGTGGAAGCCGACGTACTCGCGCGGCGCGAGAGATGAAGCGTCTTTCCGCGAGCCGAAGCCTGGCCAGCGAACGGGCTTCGTTCGAACCCAGCACTGAGAGCAGTGCGGAGGCCGATGTCGAAGCCGCCCAGACCGAGATGTGGAACTGGTACCTGGAACGGACTGGGAACGCCCGAAGAGGGCTCCTCGGATGTCGAGGTTCCGGATGCCGCATCCCGGAGCCCGTCTACGTCGCGGGCGGCCGAGGCCTTCCTGGCTGGCTCAGCAACGCCAACGTGTAGCGAGTCGATGTGTCGGACGCTGGCGGAAAGAGCGCCGTCCAGCAAGCTGCACCCCGTGATATGGACTGACTACGGACTGGGTGGTTTTCGACATTGACACGCCCGCTGCAGTGATTTTCTGCTAACGGTTGCGTGTTGTCATGAGTCTTCGGGGGTGTGTCTGGTTGTTCTTGTGGTGTTGCACCTGCTGCGGCGACCCATCAAGCGCGGTCGACCAACACTTGGCGAACTGCGGGTTGCGCGCCCGCATCGATCTCACTGCGTCGGAACACAACGAGTGCCTTGGCCGATGTATCCTGGACGCCACCTGTGAAGAGCTCATTCGCAACTCGGCACGCCTCGGGTGGTGCATGGCCGGCTGCGGGGGCGACTTCATCTGTGATGGCGGGGAAACCGTCATCTCGAGTGAATGGGTGTGCGATGACGAAGTTGACTGCCTGGACGGCAATGATGAGATGGTGTGCAACTGAGCGCTGGCTGAATCTGGCCGTGGCCCTGGTCGTGCTGATCCTCGCGAGCTGTAGCGAAGCGCCCAGCGACGAGCCCGAGGTGTTCACGTACTGCGATATCGTCGAGTGCTCTGTCCAGTGCGCCGCACTCACGTTTTCTGCCTGCGACATCGCCGACGCTTCATGCCAGGCCGTCGTGCAGCAGGCGGTGGAGTGCGTGCGAGGGGTTTCTTTCGAGGAGAAACCCCAAGTCATTCTGGACTTCGTAAGGCCGGACGCTGGTGCCTCGACGGTTGACGCGGGCCACGACCGCAGTGGGCCCGACGGCGGTCCAGACAGTGGCCTGCGAGGAGAATCGCGCGCCGTCTCGTTGGTCGTCTCCAGAGAAGAGCTCCCAGCGCCGTGGGAGGTTGTGGGTTACCATCGGACTAAATCGCTCCAAGTGCTTGGACTGCTTTCGCCCGAACTCGATCTTGCGACGGCCTGGTCGGAAACGGATGAGAACGTGCTCGGTACCTACTCTCCGACGGCAGAAGTCCTGAACGTGGTGGTGTTCCCCGAGAGGGATGCGTGGCGCGAAATGTCCACGCTCGCACATGAGATGGTTCACGCGCTGCAGGATCAAGAGTACGGCTGGCGGAATAGCGCAGATCTGCAGGAAAGCGGCACATCAGTTGAAGCATACCGAGCCTTCGTCGAGGGTGAGGCGGAGCTGTATCAACTGCTCGCCATGCACCTGATGTTGCGCCTACCTTTCAGTGAAGAGCGCCTGGAAGAACTCGCCCGCAAGTCGCGGAAGTCGGTGCTTCATGCCATCCAAGACAGTGATTCCCCAGGGGTCATGGCGTTTCGATCGCTCGTGTACCCAGCGGGCTTGGGTCTCGCCCTGGACGCGTGGAAGCGGGACGGTATCGAAGGCACGACTCGCTTGGCCACCGGCTTTCCGAAAGACCTGGCGGCGTTCATGCGCCTCGACGAACAGTCGACGCAGGTGCGCTTCTCGTGCGAGGACACGGCGCCCCTGGGCGAAACAGCGGCTCTCGACGACGCCAACCTCACCCGCGTCTTTGCGGCCCAGCACCAACCCGAACTGCTCCTGTCGCTCTTGCTGGCCAACAGGAGGCGAGACGAACAGCCAGAATTGGCCCAGTCGTGGCACGCAGCGGCCGCCTGGCGAGGTGACTGCATCGAAGTATTCGGTGAGACGTTCACGCCCGCTGCTCCCCAGTCCTCACCAACCAGAACGGACGCTGGGACGCCCGCAGAGAGTGTCAGCGATGCAGGTGCTCCTGCGGCGCTCCCCACCACAGACGCCGCTGCGGACGCGGGCGCCTTCGTTTTGCCACCGGCTCATCTCGCGGACGTGTTCGTCCGTTGGACGATGGAGTTCGAAGACGAAGCGACGGCCGAGTGGGTAAAGTCGACGCTCGAGGAGACCTTGTGGACTGTCGATGTCTGGCTTGGGCAAGAGGGCAAGCGCGTCGAGCTACAGGCGGGGTCGGATAGCAATCGGGGGGCGAACGCACTGGTCGACTGCTGGCCGCTCTACCCATTCGATCCGAATGACATTTACTTGATGGGCGATGGCATCTCGCACTGGCAGCACCCCGAGATTGCGCTTGGGTCGACCTCGTTCGCGCTCTTCGCCTCAGTCCGCGGTGACGGCGAGCTCCTCGTCTCGGATCGGTCACTGTTCACGCCCGATTGGTGCCTGCTCCCAGGCGACGACGCTCCCCTTCGCGACGTTCCGAGCCCCGGCAACGACCTAGCGCTGCCAACACCGTGTGACGAACGGAGCGGAACTCAGCGCGCGAAGTTGGGGCCCGAAGGCGCACGACTTCATCTCTGCCGGAACAGCGATACTTGGGTGGACGAACGGGGACGCGCCGTCGTCAACGGCGAGCTAGGCGCGCTCGAGGCGGTGGGGTACGACGGCACGCTGTTGCTCTCCACCGGAGTCTTTCACCGCGGGGGATTGCCGCCTGGTCCACCCAGCGTCGAACAACCAACCCTCGGACTCATCGACGCTTCGGTGAACGGTACCATCGACGCTTCGGTGAACGATGCCGGAAGGGCGTCGGACTCGGGCCCGATTCTCAACGACACGACGGATTCCCGCATTGACGTCAAAGAAGGAACACTGCTGCCCTTCCACGACTTGCCCGTCCTGCTATCGGACTACTTCATGGCCGGGCTCGAAGCCCGCATCGGGACCACTCGGGCTTTGCCCGATG
>JBNKZR010000401.1:0-6867 GCA_050301735.1 Polyangiaceae bacterium
ATACGGTCAGTTCATCAGCTGACGCTGGCCAGGACCTGGAGTCCACGCCGGGCGACGGCTCCGTCAGTGCATCGCCGCCGGCCGACGACGCTGGCGGTGTGCCAGACGAGACCGCTCCCAACGACAGCGCTCCCGATGACAGCGGCACTCCCAACGACACTGCGGAAGCACTGCAAGCGCGAGTCATCGTATTCGATTGGGACTCCCAACTCCTGGCGACCTTGAATGCATCGGGTGACGTGCAGCAAGACTTTTGGCCCGTCGGCGCGAACGAGATGGAAGCCGAGTTCTCCGTCAGTTGGGATACGCTCACCTATCACGCTGATGGGACCACTGGCTCTCCTCGCCTGATGAACGATTATGGCGGATTGGAGGTAGCGGTCCCGGCAGGGCTGCTGGTCGTGGGACTGCGTGATGCTGACGGCGGTATGGACGTGCAACTCCACGCGCTGGATGGATCGGGTTCGAGCAGCCTGCATTTCGAAGAGCAATGGCAGAGTCACAGCTTGTCCCCCCAACAGGAACATCTGTTGCTACACCGCGAGGTTGAGGACGCGCTGTTCAATCGAGAGGGGCTACTGATCAGGCTCAGTGACGGCGCCGAGCTTTGGCGTGGCCAATACGAAGGGGCGGTGTTCGCTCCTGACGACCGTCACCTGGTCGTCCATCCGACACAGGAGGCGCCGGTCGGGTATGTCGATCTCGAAACCGGAGCGGTGACCGAAGCCACGAACCCCGACTTCTACGACTATCCCTCCGGCTACGTCCTCAGCCCTGAGGGGATATCTCCGCTGGGCTGCGTTCTGCGCACCTACGGGGGCGTCACCTACGGGCAGCCGCTGTGGCACTTGGACTGGCTCGGTAACCTATCACCGCTAGACAGTGCGCTCCCGCTGTTCGCCAGTGAGCGGTTGGTGGACTTCCAGGACGGCGGCCGTACGCTGCGATGGTACCGCTCGAGTACCGGGCCTGTGGAGGGCTACGAGCCAATCGACGAAGCACTGTTGGGCTACTTCGAATACGATGTGGCTTCCGGCAGTAGCCAAGCGATCCCGCAACCCGCTGAATGTGATGTTGCCGGGGTGCAGGGCACGTTCGAGTTCGCGGGTAGCGCTCTCGCGGTGTGCAGTTGCAACACGAACGAGTGCTCGGAGCACCAGCTGCCGACCGACGAAACCGGTGGTTGGAGCCCGGGAGTCACACTCAGCCCAAGGGGGCGCTACGCTCTCGTCTCGCACTTCTGGTCCCTGGGGTCGTTGCCTTCGAGCTACCCTGCCAGTGTGCTGTTCGACACGGTCCAAGAAACCGCGATCGAGCTTCCATACAGTCGCGGCGAGTTCAGCAAGGACGAAACCCTGCTGTTGTTGACAGACAACGAATCCGATTTTCAACTCGGCATCGTGGAGCTCGAAAGCGGAGCTCGAGCTTGGCGAGCGTTGCCGCGCCGCAGCGGGATCGTGTACGAGTGAGCTCGAGCGCGGTGCCGAAGTGACTTCGATCGATGTCTGCGACTGCTTCTCGTTCGGCAGGCAACGTCGCTCGCGTGGCGGCCGCAAGAAACGCGAGCACCGAACTTCGCACAGGTAGTACCCGGAGTTCGTCGCCCGATCGAGACCAGGCACTCGAACTCGAACTACAGGAGGAATCTTCTCGAGCTCCGGACGAGAGGGCCTACCCCCACAGCTCGGTCTTCGGCGGCATCCTCACGCGTGACGACTTTGCCGACTAGTGCCGGCGCACCGCTGCCCGTGAGCCGGCGTCCGAACGCGCGCCTGGTGAACGAGGGCTGTCGATGCCAGGGTGAAAAGCAGTCCGCCGTGTGAGGGAGCACCGCCAAGGACGCGAGCCGGCACCAAAGACCTTTTCCTTTGACAGACGTCATTCAGAAGCGCACAAGGGCACTAGACCAATTGGTCTAGTGCCGTATATCGGCAAGAAAGGACGGAGCCAGAAATGCGCGTAACCAAGAATGACGTCGACGTGAGGATGGAAATCCCCGGGGCGACGATCAGACAGCGGACGGGCTTCGGCTCCGTTCGCGGATTCGAAGAGATCAGTGGGGAGTACTTCACTCTGGCGAAAGGAGTGGACACCACCGAGCTGTTCTCTGGTCTCGAGGGCGACCAATGTCAGTGCCCCCACTGGGGATTCGTCTTGAAGGGCCAACTCACGACGACCGACGCCCAGGGAAGCCAAGAGACCGTCAAGCAGGATGACCTTTTCTACTGGCCACCAGGGCACAACGTGAAGGTAGACCAAGACGCCGAGATCGTGATGTTCAGCCCACAGCACGAGCACACTCAGGTGATTGAGCACATGATCGCAAAGGTCAGCGGCTGACCGAGCGCGTCTGAGGTAGAAGCCTCCGTAACTGAAGTGACGACGCACCCCACGAAGCAACAGCTGCTCGAGGTTGGCCTGTCGATGCTCTTGGAGCACGGCTACAATGACCTCGGGCTAGCTGCGCTGCTGGCACGCACGGGGATCCCAAAGGGGTCCTTCTATCACCACTTCAAAGACAAAGAAGCTTTCGCGCTGGAGGTGGTGGACGCGTACATGCGCGACGTCCATCGCGCACTCGATGCCACTCTTGGGGATCAGCGCATCCCCCCACTTCAAAGGATCCGCGGGTTCTTCTCGGCAGTTCTGGAGGGTTACCGCGAGCAGGGATACATGGGCTGCCTGTTGGGCGGGCTGGGCCAAGAGCTCTCCGGAGTCAGTGAGAGCTTTCGGAAGAAGATCGCGGGATGCTTCGTGGCGATCGGCAACGAGTTGACTCGATGTCTGAGCGAGGCCCAAGAGCGAGGCGAGATGAGCAGCCGTACGGATCCCGCAAAGCTCGCGCTGCTGCTCGTCGATTGTTGGGAAGGAGCAGCCCTGCGCAGTCGTCTCCACGGCGATCCGGGCCCGCTCGACGCCATGCTCGATTTCTATTTTCAGGCGCTCGAAGCGCAGCCCGGAGCGGCCGCGGACGCAGCGGCGCCCGAGTGACCGCGACCGACCGGGCGCGCTGACGAGCGCACGAGCTGTCGCAGCGTTGCCCGAATGTACGGGTTTGGGGCGTCGGACGTTGCCGCCCGAGAATGCGGTGCGATCTCCGTTGACAGTCCTAGGGTGACATGATGTCATACTTTAACTGTCACCAATATGACGCCCAGAAAATACCGAAGCCCGCTCCGGGAGGAGCAGGCGCAACGCACCCGGCAGCGACTGCTCGAGGCCGCTGCCGATCTGACGCTGTTCGACTTCAGCTTGCTCACGCATGCGAACGTCGCTCGCTCGGCTGGGGTCGTGGAGCGCACGGTGTACCGGCACTTCCCGACCGTCGCAGCGCTTCATGACGCGTTTGCGACCTTTCAGGAACAGCGTTTTGCAATGGACCAAAGCCAGGACTTGGCGATCGACGACGTGCCTGAGACGTACGAACGTTGGCCCGAGCGCCTTGCGGGCACTGGGCTGATCGAGGAACTGACCAAGCGGGAAGAGTCACCCGCCGTCACCGGGTCTCGACGCAAGCGCTACGCCCGGCTCGAGCGCGCCCTTCGCGAGTTGGTACCCGACGCGACGCAGACGCAGCTGCAGCAGCTCGCCCTCGTCTTCGGAGCGCTCGCGTCGCCGGAAGTGTTCCGTCGAGGAAAGATGATCCTGGGGCTCGATCCGGAAGCGATCGTGCCCGGGCCGGCGTGGGCGATGCGTGTGCTGATCGAACGACTCCGCAACGGAGATGGACCATGGAAATGATTGTCAAGCTTGCCGAGGCAGGTAGCGGATATGGCGGCAAAGCCGCACACCTGGCGCGGCTCTTGAACAGCGGCTTCGACGTTCCCGACGGATTCGTCGTCGCGCCCGACGCTCCCTTGGACGGCGTGCGAGCACACCTCGACGGGCTCGGGGATATCCCCGTTGCGGTGCGCTCTTCTGCCGTCGACGAAGACGGGACGGAGGCATCATTCGCGGGCATCTACGACTCGGTGCTGGACGTTCAGGGCACAGCTGCCGTCGAAGCGGCGATCGCCCAGGTGCGACAGTCCGCCCGTTCGCCCCGAGCACTGGCATATCGCAGTGACGGCCAACCTTCGCCCATGGCGGTCGTCGTGCAACGTTTGGTGCGGGCCGAGTGTGCGGGCGTCTTATTTACAGCTGACCCCGTCACCGGAGACCGCGACACCCGCGTCCTGACTGCGATCCCCGGCCTGGGCGAGGCCTTGGTGTCGGGTGAACGCTCGGGCGAGGAATGGATCGTCCAGGACGGTCAACCGCGGCGCCGGCGCTCGCTCCCGCAAGCAGTGCTCTCTGAGGAGCTCGTGCGGCAGGTGGTCGCCATCGGAGACAGGGTTGCGGAATATTTCGGCGCTCCGCAGGACATTGAGTGGGTCGTCGAAGGGGGACGCATCTCACTCGTCCAGGCGCGCCCCATCACGGCGCTGCCGGAGGGCGTGGAGTGGAAGGCGCCTGTGGCGAAGGGCGCCTGGGTCCGCAACTTTCGTTGGGGTGAATGGCTGAGTGATCCGGCGTCACCCTTGTTCGCAACCTGGTTCCTACCGCGAGCTTCGGCCGTGTTCGACGCCACGAGCGCGGAGTTCTGGGGCATTAGGCCACCACCGCCGACCTTCGGACTCGTCAACGGATGGTACTACGTCGCGCCGCTGGGCACTGGTGGGCTGCTCACCGTGCTCGGTGGACTGTTGCGTAAACCCAAGAACATGCTCCGCGCCCAGAGAGCCTCCGACGACCCCGTCGCTGGTGCGCCAGCTTTCGCCGAGCCTTATCGGCGCTACTACGAAGACGAGCTCGCTCCCCGGCACCGCAGACTCTCCGATGAAGCCTTGGGGGAGGCGCCCACCGAACTCATCGACTACGTCGACCGTGCTTGCGAGCTCCACGGCGAGTTGATGTTCAACGTGACCCTCGTCGGCGGCTTCGCCTGGAAGGTCGAGAGCGCCCTCGCGAAGTTCTTCCGCCGCCACTGCCGCAACGTGGACGGCGCGCCTCACGAGCTAGTCGCCGCACTCGAGCCGGCAAGGCCGTGCGAAGCTCACCACGCGTGTTCACTCGACTGGCTCCACCCAACGGCGGGGGAGCTGGGGCTCGCGGGCGTCAGCACGCCGGTGCACGGTAACGTCGCAGCGCGCCGCGAAGCGCTGGAGCGTGCATGCCTCGAGCACTTGCCTCCCAAACAGCTCGAACGCTTCGAACCGTTGCTGCGCCTGGCTCAGTCGTACGCGCTCGTGCGCGAGGAGCAAGCTCGCGAGCTCACCTTGGCCTGGCCAAAGGTGCGGGCGGCCCTGCGCAAGCTCGGTCAGAAGGCTTGCGCCAGTGGTACCATCGCCGCCGCGGACGACGTGTTCTGGCTGGAGCGCGAGGAGCTCGACGCTGCGCTCACGGGGGCTCGTAGCTTTCAGCGCGAAGTCGCCGAACGTCAACGGCTCTGGCGGCGACAGCGAAAGCTTGCTCCGCCGCTGGTGCTCAGGCAGGTGCCCCGATTCATGCGGCAGATGTTCGACTCGTTCGCTCGCAACCTTCGCGGAGGCGACATCGAGGGCAACGCGTGCACGATCGTCGGTATGCCGGCAAGCGCCGGGCGGGCAACGGGACGAGTTCGGCTCGTCCAATCGCCGGCAGAGTTTCATCGGCTGGCCCCCGGCGAGGTACTGGTGGCCCCCACGACCGCCCCCGCATGGACGCCGCTCTTCGCTCGTGCCGTGGCGGTCGTGACCGACGGCGGTTCAGTCGCCGCTCACGCCTCGCTCGTTGCGCGCGAATACGGCATCCCGGCGGTGGTCGGCACCGTGGACGCGACACACCGCCTGAACGACGGCGATCTCGTCGCGGTGGACGGAACCCTTGGTCGCGTCGAGGTACTGGAGGCGACCTAGTTCGCGTTGCTGAACCCGCGCTGATTCACGCCAACGAGTGAGCGCCTTGGCGCGAACAGTCGTTACTTGGCGGGTGCGCTGCTCGACAGCACAGCTGTCGCCGGCGCGCCGGGGTAGACGAATTTAGAACCGCGGTGGTAGCGATGGCGGCGTCCGCTCGCCGGGCGTGCCAACGCTCCCAGTCGGTTTGCAGTCCGAGCCAAAACTCCGCGCTCATACCAAGCACTCGGCTGAGCCTCACTGCGGTATCAGCGGTCACAGCGCGCTTCTCTTGCAGGATTTGGTTCACGCGCCCGACCGGGACCCCCATGCGCTTGGCCAGTTCGCTCTGGGTGATCCCAAGCGGCTGAAACTGCTTCTCGAGCGCTCGTTTCCGCTCGGGTGCGGACCTCGAAGACTGGGCCACGACCTTCGATCGAGGGGTCTCGAAAGCCAGGCTGCCTGGGCTCGCCACGCGCGTGCGCCGCGAAGCTATATTCATAGATTATGAAATAAAATGCCAATCTGCGCTTGACCGGCCTGGTCGCGGAAGAGTAATTTCATAATCTATGAAGGAGCGGCTGAGTGACGGATAGACGTAGACAGAAGACCCGAGCGGCCATCTGCAAGGCCTTTGCTGAGGTATTGGCGGAGTCCGAGACCGGCGAGTTCTCCATGCAGGAGGTGGCCGATCGGGCAAACGTCACCCACCGCACGGTCTACAACCACTTCCCCAGCCGCGAAGCCCTGATGGACGGGCTCGTCGAGTACCAGGAGGAGCAGGCCCTTCTGGTGCCAAGCGAAGACCACCCTCCTTCGCCCGAGTCACGAATGTTCAGCGTGGAGGGCTTCCCCTCGGCTGTGGCAACCGTGTACGGACTCCTCGCCCGGGACGAGACCGGCAACCGCGCCTTCGCCAGGGCATCAACGGCCTTCGCCAAGCGCACCACGGCGTTGTGCGGATGCGGCATCGAGCCGTGTCCCGGCTCGCCCGACGCGGTCAGCTCGAACC
>JBNKZR010000402.1:0-6866 GCA_050301735.1 Polyangiaceae bacterium
CCGTCGAGGAGCCGATGGATACCGAAGCGATGCCGGGGCCTGACGTCATGGATGGCCCCGAGCCCGGCGCCGAGCTGGTGACGGACGCGGCCGCGTTTACCATAGCCCAGCAGTTGGCGAGCGATGTCGAGCCTGCCGCGCCGACGACGGTCGGTATCGTCACTTGGTCGACGACGCTCGCAGAGGTCACGGACGCCTACGTCGAATTCGGCTTGGACGAAAACTACGGCATGGTCGCGCCGGTGGACCTTTCGGAGCCAGAGCACCGCACGCTGCTCTTGGGCATGAAACCCGAACACGAGTACCACTACCGCATCGTCGCGGCTTCCTCTGCCGGCAGCACGGCGAGTGCGGATCAGGTGATCACCACCGGGGCGCCCACGAGTGCGGTCCGCATCGGCACTTTCAGTGTCATCGACGATGCCGCTCGGGAACCCGGCTTCATTGTCGGCTCCTACTGGCAAGGAGATGACCAGTCCGTGGGCTTCATTGTCGACTCCGACGGCGAGATCGTCTGGTGGCACGACTTCGGCGGGGGCGGCATCGCGCGCATGCGCATGTCGGCGACCGGCAAGAACATGTGGATGATCAGCGCCAGCAACACGGGCGCGGCGTTGCAGCGGGTTGGCTTGGATGGGATGGGAGGCGAGACGTACGCCAACACCACCGGCTCTCACGACTTGACGGCAGTCAGCGGCGAGACGATGGCCTATCTCGACTACGGCGAGAGCGACTGCGACAGCATCTTCGAAGTCGACCCAGCGGGCATGCCCGTCGAGATTTGGGACTCGGAAGAGGAGTTCGGCGGGGCCAGTGGCGGTATCGGAGGTGGCGGCTGCCACGGAAACGCCCTGCGCTACTCCGTGACCGAGGACGTGTACACTTTCTCCGATGTGAGCCAAGGCTTCGCCGTCGTCAGTCGCGGTGGCGAGCTGCAGTGGCGACTGTCGGACATCGTGCCGGGAGGCAACGCCGATTGGGGAGGGCGCAATCACGGCCACCAGTTGCTCGACGACAGCATGCTCATCTACGCCAACGACGGCGGGCAAACCTCGTCGGCTGCCATCGAGTACTCCCTAGACGGTGAGCGCATCTTCTTCTACGACAGCGGTGACGGGACGGCGAATCTCGGCGACGTGCAGCGCCTGCCGGGAGGCAACACCCTGGTCACCCATTCGAACGACTCCATCGTGCACGAGGTCGATCCCGACGGGAATGTCGTGATGGAGTTCGACGGAGCCGGTGCGCGCATCGGCTACACGTTGTGGCGCGCGACCCTGTATGGCGCGCCTCCCGATCTCGGGCTCTGAGAGGCGCTGCTCGCTACCACGGGATGGGACGGCCATCCCGGAAGAAACCGCCGCTAGGCCCCTCGACTCCGAGGGTAGCGGCCCAGACGATGCCGGACGCTCCCTCAGCGACCGCGCGTGGAGCGCTGCCGCCGCCCATCCGCGTGCGCACCCAACCCGGGCATACCGCGTTCACTTTTGGCCCACTGCCTCGCCACTCGGCGGCGAGCAGTCGGGTTGCCGCGTTCAGCAGTGCTTTGGAAACCGAGTAGGCGTTGTTGGGAAAGCCAGCTTGCCGGGCCGTGCCATCGGCAATGGCGGCGATGAAGCGCTCCGCGATTGTCGACAGATCTGCGCGCTGCAGTTCGGGAGCGAGCAACTGTCGTCGCAAATCCGCGGAGAAAGAACTGAGCTCCCCCATGCCACTCGAGACCATCACGACGTTCGCTGCTGGACTGAGATGGTCTCGTAGCGCGTCAGCCAGGGCGACCGGGCCCCAGGTGTTCGTCGCCAAGGTGTTTCTGGCGATCTCGGCATCCAGCCCTCGGAATGACGCACCTGCATTGTTGACGAGCGCGTCGAGGGGCGGCTCCGCTTTCAAGACCTCGACGAGGCGTGCACGGCTCGTCTCGTCCGTCACGTCCAGGTGCAGCGCGTGGGCTCGTTCACCCACGCTCGTGGCGGCAGCTTCGGTCGCTGCCGCGTCGCGTCCGGCCATCCACACGACGTAGCCACGTGCGTGAAGTTGACGGCTCACCTCCAAGCCGAGGCCACGATTCGCTCCCGTCACCAGTGCACGTTTCATGGGCCCTGTGTGCCGTCCTTTGTCGGCCTTCGCAAGTTCCCAAGCTCCGCGCCGGTGAGCCCCTGCCGTACATGCGGTTCTGTCCAGATAGATCACGACACTGAAGTGGGCGTCCGCGGATCGCGCCCGCTCATTTGGCGACCACGCGCAGAGCCCCAGGGGTGGTGTGGGACGTGTGGGCATCCAGCAGCTCCAGGTTCACGTTTCCGCGCACGTGGGCGTGTCGTTGTGGGAGCAACTGCGGCCTTGCAGCCGAAGTGGGGCGCCATTGGGCCCAAATTCGGCCCAGGGCGAGACGAATGTATGCTTCGCGCTGAGGAACCCTCTTGAGCCGCGCCGTCGCTGCCGTACACCTAGAACATGGGTATGGCCAAGCGTGAAAACGCGATTCCTCTCATCGGGGGACTCGAAATTGGTTCTTCAATCTCCGGTGAACGCCCCATCGTACGTGTACGCGAGGCGGAGCCCACCGGAACCCGAGCGCACCACGAGATGGAGCGGGCACAACGCCGCGGCGTCTGCGTGACGCTATCTGACGAACGGCAAAGAGACGGTCTGCGTGAGCAGAAGACGGCGTGGCTGATGGCCGACGGCAACCTCGTGCTCAGCACCTGGTACCAGGCGCCGGATGGGGAGTGGACGCGCGGGGCCTCCTACGCGGTCCCGCTCGATGGCGTCGCGAGCCTGGCCGAGTTGCTCGAACGTAACGGCCTCTGATCGAGCCGCGGTACGCAGCCGCTTGGGGGCTACCACGTTGCGGTTGCGTGAGTGAAGTTACAGCCGGCAGGTCGCGCCCCTGGCAGCTGGAGGGCTTCTCTGCGCTCAGCTGGAGGGCCACGCCATGGGCAGGCGTGCGACCTTGCTGGCGAGCGCTTTGGCACGACTGACCGAGGTGGGTCAGAGCTTGCATGCTCGCCTTGTCCGCGTGTTCACCACCAGCACGCTGGGTGTCGCACGAGTGGGCTCCGCTGACTCTGTACGAGCCGGCATATCTCGGGAGCAGGCCCCAACAAGAGCTGGCAATCTGCACTACTAGTACAACAATACACGGCAATGTCTCAAAAAGGGCACCCGGCGCAGGGTACGCGGATCCTCATGATCGATGACGACGTGGGATTGCTCACGCGCTCGACTCACTTTCTGCGAGCCAAAGGGTTCGAGGTCAGGGGAACGAGCAACGTTTTCGAGATCCCGAGTCTGGTTAATGAATTTCGCCCATCAGTTGTCGTGTTGGATGTGAACATGCCGGCAGTAAGCGGGCAAGGCGTCGCCACCACGCTGCAGCGGATGTGCGACGTGCCGATTGTCTTCTACTCCGCCGTGGCGGACGACGAAGGACGGGCTCTGGCGGCGCAGCACGCGGGGACGCGTTTCGTTTCCAAAGCGCTGGGTCTTCGGGTGTTGGAGGAAGCACTCGTCAACGTGTTGTCAAAACAAAGGAACGGGGCGCACGTTGTCGATGGCGCTTCAGGGAGCTGAGCATGGGGAATACGGAACGACTGAGAGTCAAGCGTGGGGTGTCGACCTCGAAGGACGAGGCCACGGCGGTCGAGGAACTGAGCGCGGAGATCTTCCAGCCTGATGCGGTCCTGACGATCTTCTACTGCTCGCCCGCCTACGACAGGACCAAGTTGGCTGCTGCGCTCCAGCGAGCGTTCGGCGAGCAGGTCGTCATCGGGTGCACCACCGCAGGTGAAATCGGACCGGCAGGGTACGTGAGCGGAGGCATCACCGGTGTCAGTATCGCTTCCGAAGAGATGGAGGTCATCACGCGGCGCTTGGATGGTCTGAGTCAGGTCCAAATGGCTGACGGTCAGCAGCTCGCAGAAGCCATGCTCCGTTCGGTGGACTCGGCGGGGCGAGCTCGTGCCGAGGGACAGCTGTTCGGATTCATGCTCATCGACGGCATGTCTGCAAAGGAGGAGTTGGTGGTGGCGTCCTTCTACCGGGGTTTGGGAGACGTGACACTGTTCGGCGGCTCGGCTGCTGATGGAACGGACTTTGGCAAGACCTACGTCTATCACGACGGTGAGTTCCGGGACGATTGTTGCGCGTTCGCGTTGGTCAAGACGACGCTGCCCTTCGTCGTATTCAAGACGGAGCATTTCGTCAGCTCCGAAAAGAAACTCGTCGTCACCGAGGCCGATCCCGAGCGCCGCATCGTCACGGAGATCAACGGTGAGCGGGCGGCGCGAGAGTACGCACGCGCGGTTGGACTCGACGTCGACAACTTGACGCCCATGACGTTTGCAGCCCATCCAGTCGTCGTCAAGCTGGGGGGAGCGTACTACGTGCGCTCGATTCAGAAGGTCAACGAAGACGAAAGCCTCACGTTCTTCTGTGCCATCGACGAGGGGATCGTTCTGACGGTGGCCAAAGGGGTCGACATCGTCGACAACCTTCGACAAGCGTTTGCCAACGTCGAGTCGACGATCGGTAAACCCAAGGTCGTTCTGGGCTGTGACTGCATCTTGCGCGGCCTCGAACTCGATCAGAGAGGCATCCGTGAGCAGGTGGGGGAGATCATGGCTGCAAACAGGGTCTGTGGGTTTGGCACGTATGGTGAACAGTACAACGCCATGCACGTCAACCAGACGTTCACTGCCGTGGCGATCGCCGAACCCCCGGTGGCTGCCGAATGACGGAGGACGCGAACACCGAGGCGGAGCTGCGAGCCGAGCTGGCGCGGCAGAGGAAGATCAACGCCGCGCTCATGCGCCGAGTGGAGCGCAACATGGACATCCAGGGCGATGCCTTCTCCTTGTTCCAAGCGGCCACCGTTCTCGAAAAGAAGGTGCACGAGCGCACCGCCGCGCTGGAGAACGTGCTCGCCGAACTCAAGCAGTCCAACCGGGACTTGCGGGTCGCCAAGAACGCTGCCGAGGCAGCGGCGCGTTCCAAGGACGAGTTCCTCGCGGGCATGAGTCACGAGCTTCGCACGCCGCTGAACGCCGTGCTCGGCTTGTCGGAGATCTTGCAGGAAGAGATCTACGGCGCGCTCAACGACAAGCAGCAAGAGGCTCTGCGCACCATCGAGAGCAGTGGGCGTCACCTGCTGTCTTTGATCAACGACATCTTGGAAATCGCCCGCATCGGTGCCGGCACTCTCAAGATGGAGATCGTCGACGTCAATCTCGACGAGGTGTGTAGGGCTTGCGTTGGGCTCGTCCGGCCACAGGCCGAAAGGAAGGCCATCGACGTCGTGTGTCAGGTGCAGCGGGGGCTGCCGGTGATCCAGAGCGATGCGCGCAGGATCAAGCAAATCATCGTCAACCTGCTGGGAAACGCGGTCAAGTTCACCGAGGCCCAGGGGCAGGTGGGATTGGAAGTATCCTCCGCTGGCGATGAGTTGCTGATCCAGGTGTGGGACACGGGCATCGGTATCGCGCCACAGGATCAGGCCCGGGTGTTCACCCCGTTCATTCAGGTGGAGAGCAGTCTCTCGCGCCGCTACGACGGCACGGGTTTGGGCTTGGCGCTCGTTCAGCAGTTGGTAGGCGTGCTCGGGGGCGACGTGCGCTTGGAGAGTAAGGTGGGCGAGGGCAGTCGCTTCTTCGTGCGTTTACCGATCACCGTGAGCACCAAGGTCGCGAGCGAGCCCGCGAACGACGTTGGGGAGGAGGGGGTGACTCCGAGCGGGGGACGCCTGATCCTGCTCGCCGAGGACAACGAAGCCAACAAGATGACCATCGGCGACTACCTGCGTGCCAAGGGCTACCGCGTCGAGACGGCTGACAACGGCAAGGTGGCTCTGGAGAAGGTGCGTGAGCTGCGTCCGGACTTGGTGCTGATGGATGTGCAGATGCCGGAGATGGACGGGCTGGAAGCCACCCGACGCATTCGCCTGGAATTGCGGCGGCCGAGTTTGCCGGTGATTGCACTGACGGCGTTGGCCATGGGCGGGGACCGCGACCGCTGCATCGACGCTGGCGCGAACGAGTACGTCACCAAGCCCGTGAGCTTGAAACAACTCATCACGGTGATTGAGGCCCAACTCGGCGCGGTCACCGCAGCCTAGCTGGGCGGGGCAGCCCAGCTAGCCGGGGGCGGCCTCAACGGACCGCGGGCAGTTCTACCGTGAAGTGAGCGCCGCCGCCGTCTCGGCTGCGGTAGCGGAGATCGCCGCCGTATTCCGTCACGAGGCGTCGCGCCAGGTAGAGCCCGAGGCCAGTCCCTTCGCCGTCCTTGCGCGTCGTGAAGAACGGCTCGAAGACCAAGGGGGCGATGTCGCGCGGGATGCCGGGGCCGTCGTCTTTGACGTGCAGTCGCACGAACTCGCCGGCTTGTTCCACGTCGATCCAGATGTTCTTCGGCTGTGCCTTGGCGGCGTTGTCGAGCAGATTGAGGATCACCTGATTCAGTTCACGACCCGACATCACGACGTTGTGTTCTCGCTGCGGCTCGTAGTGCACAGTGATGCTTCCCGTCTTGAACTCGAGCAAGCGCAAGGTGGAGGCCACTCCGGCGTCGATGCTGCAGATGCTCTTCGCCGCGCCGTCGGCAGGGCGCACCTGGTCTTCGAGCACGCTGACCACGTCGGCGATGCGCAGGGCGCCGTGTTGTACGGTGTCGAGCAGCTTCACGCCCGCCGGACTGTCCGCCGGGATCTTGGCCAGGGCGCGGGTGGCGTTCAGCACCGCGTTCAGGGGGTTCTTCACCTCGTGGGCGATACCGGCGGCCAGGGCCGAGGCGGACGCGAGGCGCGCTTGATTGATCAACTGCAACCCGAGTGAACGGAGCTTGAGCTGAGCTTTGACTCGCGCGAGCAGCAC
>JBNKZR010000403.1:0-6859 GCA_050301735.1 Polyangiaceae bacterium
CGGCTCGCCGTAGTAGCAGTAGTCTTGCCCGACGCGGAACGGGGTGCGCGTGGAGTCGTTTTGGAAGTGGGTTGGGGCGCCGCCAAACGCCTCCACGGGTACCCCACTCGAATCACACCACGCGGGTACTAGGCCATTGTCCGCGTTGCCTTGGGCTGCGCTCAAGCTGAGATTGATGATCTCGTAGCTCTTGTCGATGGCCGCATTCCAGCCGGCCTCGTTGTTCGTGACTTGCCCGAAAACGCGGTAGTACGCGGGCGCGAAGTACGAGATGTTCGTGATGTCCGCGCCGCCCCACGAGTCCCCAGGCAGAGGCATTTCCCCTCGCGTGTGGTCGATCTCGTGCTCCCACATCGCTTCAATCAAGCGAGTCGCGTAGTTGAGGTAGGTGTCGTCCAGGCTGCCCGAGCCTCCCCATTGTCGATCCGCCATGACCAGCGCCCACGCCATGTCCTCATCCCCGTCGAGCGCGGCGCCGGCGCCGATCACGTTGCCTTGGGGATCGACTTCCCAGTCCATCAACCCGTTGCCATTCAAGTACAACATCGTGTAGCGCCACAAGCCGTCGAACGTCTCTTGGTCGTCCATGTACACGGTCAGAAGCAAGCCGTACCCCATGCCTTCGGACACGGTGGAGTCGATGATGGAGCCCGAATCGGGCTTACGCACGCGGAGAAAACCACTCGCTCCCTCGCTGGTGACGACCGTGTCCTTCCACAGCTGATACGCTGCGCGCACGTCGGCGTTGTCGTAGTTGGAAGGATAGACGCAGTACTGGCTGGGGGAGTTCTGCGGGAAGGGATAGAGCGCATTGGTGTCGCTTGGGGTCTCATCAGTACCGGTTCCTGCGCTGCCGCCGCTGTTGGCGGCTGGAATGCTCGCTCCTGGTTGCTCGGTACCGGTGCTCCCTCCCGAGTTCGGATCGTCGGCAACACCGGGTTGAGTGGGAGTACCCGGACCTGGATCGGGCGTCGGGTCAGTCGAAGGACTAGCAGTGCTTTGGGGGGCAGTCGCACCTGGTCCAGCTGGCATGCCGCCCGGCGTCGCGCCTCCCGTTGGCGTCACGCTAGCCCCGGGAGCAGGCGCGCCTCCAGGTTGTCCTCCCGTTGGGCTGGCGACCGTCGACGTCGTGTTGCCGGTGCCGGTCGACGGCATCGAATCGCCGTCACGCGTGGACGACCCGGCGCACGAACTGGTTCCAACACACAGAAGGAGGGCGCTGATTGAAGGCGAGAAGTGGTGTCTGAACACCCACCCACATTGGCCTACTCAACCTGCAGCGACCAAGCAAAACCGCCCCCATAGTAGGGGGAACAGAAACTTCCCGGCGTTTCGGTCGCCTGCACGCCATTTGCGCAGCTTGCGTGGACGCGGCGTGATCGCGCCCCATCGGTCGGCTCCCTGCACTGCCCCCCGTGAGGGGCGTCGTATTCCGTCAGTCGTAGGCGTATCCAGTGCTGGTCGCCGAAAAGAAGTCGCGGATGAGGTGGCGCTGTTCCGCCAGATCGAGATGGATTGCGACGTCGCTCACCCCGAGGATTGCCGTCCCGCGTCGCATGTTGATGAAGCTTCGCACCGCGGCGTCTGGCAGCGCGAAGTTCCAAACGTAGCGCTCGACCTGGGAAGGTGCGCGCCCGCAACGTCGGAACATCAAGCCTGAGCAGGTGAACTCAGCCTGCGTCTGGGCGTGCTTCTGCTGCAGTGTTGACCAGCGCCGTAGGCGATGCTTCTCGCCGTCGACTGAGAACTCGATCCAGTGCGGTTCCTGTGCGGAGCTCGACGTCTCGACCCGGGACCATATCGCGACGTAGTGCTGTCCAGACGCTCGATCGTGTCGAAAGGTGGCCTCGTACTCGAGTTGGTCGCCTCGAAACACCAAGGATGCGACGGCCCGACTGGTTTCCTTGCCCGGCGTACGGTCTACGACGATCACCGCCAGCGGCGCGCAGGCGACGAGCAGCGCCATACAGGCGAGCGATTGCGTCACGGTCGCGAATACATACCGGCAGCCAGCGAGCATGCCCATCTGGGCATCTTCGCCCAGCGCCGTCGTCTGTGGAAGAGGATTGAACCCAGGCGCCCTGAGCCACGGTATCAGGGGCACTGGTGTTCGCTGCCCAAGTGAGTACGCTCCCGTGCACGACCCGACCCTTACGCCGGTTCGTGCTTCGCCATGGACGACCCCCATTACGACTTGATCATAGTCGGGACAGGCTTTGCCTCGACGTTCTTCTTGCGCCAATACCTCGGCAGCGCCAAAGCCGACGCTCACGTACTAGTGGTCGAAAAGGGTCAGCGGCGTCCGCACTCGTGGGTGCTGCAGAATCGTCGTCACTCGCGCAAAACGGAAGACGAGTACGTCCGCAACCTGACGCCGAAGAAAGAATGGCGCTTCTCCGTCATGTTCGGAGGGGGATCGAACTGCTGGTTCGGCTGCACGCCCCGCTTCATGCCCGACGATTTCGAGATGCGCTCCAAATACGGCGTGGGCATGGATTGGCCGCTGAGCTACGATGACTTGGAGCCGTTCTACTGTGACGCGGAAGAGCTCATGGTCATTTCCGGTCCCGAGCATTCACCTTTTCGGCGCAGTCGGCCCTACCCCCAGGGTCCCCATCGCTTCAGCAAAGCGGACGAGGCGTTGGCTGAGGCTTGGCCCAACGACTATTACCACCTACCGGCTGCGCGCCCCGTGAAGGCGACCCCCTCGGGACGACCAGGGTGTTGCAACAATGGCGTCTGCAGCGCTTGCCCCATCGAGAGCAAGTTCACGATTCTAAGAGACTTCGGGTCGCTGTACGACGACCCTCGCGTGACCGTGCTCTATGGACAAGCCGTCGAGCGCGTGACATTCCGCGCGGACGTCGCAACGGGTATCGAGTACGGCGATGGCAAGCGCGCTCGGGGAGACTTCATCGCGTTGGGGGCCAATGCGATCTTCAACCCCTTCATCTTGCTCGCGTCGGGGCTGGAACACCCGGCGCTTGGCCGGTACTTGAACGAGCAGCGCGGCGCGATGGTGACCTTCGATACCAAAGGGATCACCGACTTTCAGGGCTCCACGGTGCAGACCGGCCACGGCTACATGTTCTATTCGGGCGAGCATCGGCGGAAGCATTCGGGGTTCTTGCTGGAGCACAGCAATGCTCCGAGTCTGCGGTTGGAGCCGGGGCGATGGCGCGAACGTATGCGCTTGAAGTTCATCATCGAGGACCTGCCGCGAAAAGAGAACTACGTTCGCTTCAATCCCGCTCGACCTGACAAGCCCGAGATCCACTTCGAGGGCTACTCGGATTACAGTGAGCGAGCGCTGAAAGAGGTACCGCGTGTCGCCGAGAAGCTCGTGGAGAAGCTACCGATAGAGCACATCTCCGAACCTCACGGTGCCAATTGGACGGAATCGCACATCCAAGGGACGGCGCGTATGGGCGACGATCCGCGGGCCAGCGTCGTGGATCGTCATTCGCTTCATCATACCTACCGCAACCTCGCCGTGCTTGGTGGCAGCAGCTTTCCCACGTCTTCCCCAGCAAACCCGACCCTCACCATCTCTGCCCTGGCGCTGCTTTCAGGACAGCACTCGTTTGGCAAGGCACCGTGACGCTGCCGTTCACTCAGTCCAGCTGGTCGTAGCTGCGAGCCTGCGAAAGCGGCTTCTTCTGTGAGTACGGTACGAGCCCCTCGGGATCGGGATAGCCGACGGCGATCAGCATCACTGGTGTCTCATCCGAGGCGAGACGGAGAGCCTTCTTGATGGCACGTTCTTTTTGGGGGATGGATGGCCAATTGATGCTGCACGAGCTCAGCCCTTGCGTCTCCAGCGCGAACTCGAAGCCCATGATGGCCAGCGAGGCGTCGATGTAGATCAGGTGGCGATCACGGTCGTGATGAAACGCGCGAAGCTGTCCGACGACGACGATCAGCATGGGCACGTTGTGGATGAATCCTTTGGTGCCCATCGGGATGGCACCCACGCGGTCGATGTCCTCACGTCGTTCGAGAATGCAGAAGCGGTACGGTTGCCGGTTGCACGCGCTCGGAGCCAACAAGCCGACCTCCAGCGCGCGGTCTACGAGCTCTCGCGGCACGGGATCTTGCTTGAACCATCGCACGGAGCGTCGCCGCCACGCGAGCGCACGCATCTGTTCGAACGTCGGTAGCTCGACGTTCGCGTCACGTTGGTAGGGCACTGCCGCCCCCGTGCGGCCATGCACGCCCTCACTGAGCTGCTCGAATCGGGTGCGCAACGGCGCGAGCTGGTCGTGATAGCACGCGTCGAAGTACACTTTCTGCACGTCCGTCGCCCAGCGCAGCAGCAGCTCGTCTTCCGGTGCCTTTGCCGCCACGACGATGGACAGCGCTGCGACTGCCTCCTCGATGTAGTCGAGGGCGAAGACGGGACGGCGCGGTTGCATGCTCAGCCCCTTTTCCAGTCGGTGGGTGTCACGGCGCAACGTATAGCGAGCACCGTCGACCGCACCGGCTGCGATTTCATCGCGCCCCGAGTCGCCCAGGGCGCCGCGATTGAGGAGCTGGCCGTACAGGACCCGTTGGCTTTCCGAAGCCATCCTGCCGGTCAGGGCAAAGTAGAATTCGCTCGCTATGGCACTTTTGACGATCAGGCGCTCCAGTACGTTCTGAATTCCCCGGAGCGGGGAAAGCAGCGCCGTCAGCGGTGCCATCAGCAGCGAAAAGACCGTCATGAGTGGGCGGAATCTAGTGTGGCGTGCTTCTGCCGCGCTACCAAAAACCCGGCGCTCTCACGCCGAAATGCTCGAACACTGCCCCGATCGCAGTGAGCGGTTCAGAATCACTCGCCGACGCCGTTGCCGGCTGTGTTGCTAGTGGGGGCGTTGCGCTTGGGGTGAAGTCGAAGCCAAGCGCTGCGCCCGAGAGGGGTCAGTTCCCGCTTTTGCTCTTGCTCTTGGGTTTTGGCTTGTGCTTGGGGCGTCTCTTTTTGGTCTTCGCCGGACTCTTGCTCACGTTCCAGGTCTTGCCGACACGTCCTCGGTTGGGTTTGCCCTCGAGCCAGTTGTGCCACACGGAAAACTGGAACGGACTGGTGAGCCCGTCCTGGACGTTGAACGAGCTGACGGCGAAGGCGGCCAGCACGGCGCCCCACAGCCAACGACTCAACTGCACGCGCTCGAGCCACAACCCGAACGCGAGTACCAGCATGGGCATGATCGGAACCAAGTGCCGCATGCCCACGCACCAGCCGCCGTAGTTCGTCGAACGGAAGATGTAAAAGAGCAAGAAGGTCGTGACGACTCCGACGACGAACAGCACCTCCGGCAATGCGCGTCGTCGTTTCAGAGCGGCAACCAACTCCCAGCCCGAGAACAGGTAGATGGGCGTCATGCTGAACAGGCCGTGATGGCCGAGCAGCACGTTGAAGGCATAGATGTGCTTCGGTTCTTTCAGCGCGTCGATGCCACCTCGGCGGTGCCGAAAGTAGTTTTCGGCAAAGTCCTTCAGATCGCTGTTGAGGTAGGTCGGCACCATCGACCCGGTGATCGAATAGTTCAACGCCTGATGCAGGACCACTCCAGGCAGCAGCGTCGGAGCGAAATAGAGGAGTGTCTTCCTCCAGTCGTGGCTGGCCAAGTAGATGAAGCCAGCGAGCATGAACGCACCACTCGTGAGATCGACGGCCGTCATCACGCCGAAACTCAGCCCGGACAGTATCCAGTGCAGTATGTTGGCATCCGCCCCGCGTCGCACGCGGACCGCATAGTAGAAGCCAACGATGCCCAAAGCAGCGGCGACGCTGTGGTTGTTGATCGCCGTGGCGTACCCGACGCCCAAGTACGCGAATCCGCCGGCGGCGACAGTTCCGATGATCGCCAACTGCCGCCGCATGAGCAGCTTGCTGAGGCGATAGAGGTAGATCAGGAAGATGACGTGGGCGAGCCAACCCGTGCACAGGCTGACGAACCAAACCACTGGTCCTTCGTTCTTCGAGATTTTGAAGCCAGTGATCTTCTGAAAGAGCCAGTAAACTCCCGCCCCATAGGTTGGTAGCGTGGGCGGCTTGGAGGAGATGAAGTCGTCTCCGACCTTCATCTTGTCGATCGTGAAGACGTACTGGCTCTCGTTGATCGAGTACGTGCCGTAGTCGACGAGCGACTCGATGGTCGCGTAGCGACTACCGGTGTTCGCGTTCTTCAGCGAAGAATCCTGCAAGTTCCAGAGCACCATCACGGCGCTCACGACCATCATCAAGCCAACGACTGCTCGCTCCAGATCGATGCCTGTGGCGGACCGGTCGCTTGGGCTTGATTCCCGCGGTTCGGAGCATGGTGCTGGTTCTGAAGGAGCGCCCTGAGTGTTTACCGTCGGAGTCGGCTCAGATTTCTCAGCGGAAGTCGCTTCAGTCTCGTCCGCGTCAGCTACGCCCGCCTCACCCGAATCGTCAGCCGCAGCGTCCTCGGGGTTCGGTTCGGCGGGCGTGGCATCCGTCGCCCCGGGCTCTACCTCGTTGGAATCGTTGCCTTCTGCGGCAGTGACTGATCCTTTGCCGTCGGGTTCGGTGGTGCTCATGAGATGCCGCGAGGCGGTGCTGCAATCTGCCCCTACTCGCCGCTCAGCCAATAGGCCAAGTGGGTGCCAAGAGCAAGTGCACGCTCGGCTCGATGGAGAAGTTCTGGAGGACCTGCTCTATGCCGCCCAAGCTTTTCGGCGTTCGACCTCGGTGCGGTTCGGACCTGGCCCAACCGGACTGGACGCGGGGCTCCCCTCGAGCCAGTGGGGTGACGCACTCGTACGCCTCTCGTCGCGAAGCCCCAGTAGTCCTCGCTGTCGAGCTAGCGGCGTGGGGGCAGCGGAGCACGTACCAGGCGAACGCCCTGCGGCGTGC
>JBNKZR010000404.1:0-6769 GCA_050301735.1 Polyangiaceae bacterium
GCGGATGCCGTCGTCACGACCGCCGGGCGTCGGGTGACCCTGGAGGTGGGGGAGGTGCGAGCGGGGAGTCGCCCGGGGCTCGCCGCGCTGAGCCTGGTGCAGGCCCTCGGCAAGGGGGACAAAGCCGAGCGGGTGTTGCGGGACGCCGTTGCGCTGGGAGTAGGGCGCTTGAGGTGGATTCACACGGAGCGGACGGTGCCGAAGCCCGCGTCGAGCAAGCTCGAGCGTTGGCGGGAGATCGCCGTCGACGTCGCTCGTCAGTGCGGGCGCTCCGACGTTCCCGAGTTGTCCGAGCCGTTGCTGTTCGACGAAGCCCTGGCCGAGTCCGGCGCTGCGCGTCGCGTTCTACTGCGGCCACGGGGGGAGGCCGCGCCGCTGGGGGACGTCATCGCGGAGTTGCTCTCCAGAGCGGCTGACGACTCGAGCTGCGGCGTCGAACTCTGGGTCGGTCCCGAGGGGGGCTTCACGCGTGAGGAGGAAGCTGCGCTCGTTGCGGCCGGTGCACGGGGAGCGAGTCTGGGTCCCCTGGTGCTCCGAACGGAGCTCGCTGCGGCCAGTGCTCTGGCCATCACGTCGTGCGCACTTTGGACCCGGGCGTGCGAAACGAGCCCTCGGTGACGAGCGCTGGTAAGCTCAGTATCGCATGACAGCATCCAAGAAGATTCGAGTGCTCGTCGCGAAACCCGGGCTGGACGGCCACGACCGCGGCGCGAAAGTCGTGGCCCGGGCTCTGCGTGACGCAGGCTGCGAGGTGATCTACACGGGTTTGCATCAGACGCCCGAGATGATCGCGAGAGCGGCCGTCGATGAGGCGGTGGACGCCGTGGGGCTGTCCATCATGAGCGGGGCGCACAACACGTTGTTCGTGGCCGTGCTCGAAGCGCTGGAAGCGGCGGGCGCTGGGGACATCAAGGTGTTCGGCGGCGGCATCATCCCCAAGGAAGATGCAGAAGCACTCAAGCAACGCGGGGTCGCAGAAATCTTCGGCCCCGGGACGCAGCTCAGCGACATCGTGCAGTGGGTGCAAGCCAACGTCGAACCGCTGGACGTTGCCAGCTGAATGGGCGAGCACGATTGTCGGGCGCTCGCTCACCTAGCGCTGCTCGCCGACGTCGGTCGCTGACGTTGCCGTGTCGGTTGCGGTAGGGGCGACGAGTGCGCCGTGCTCCCGGCAGACGTCGAGCAAGTCCATCTGCGATAGTGGAGCCGCGAGCTCCTGGGGCAGGGGGGCCCGAATGACGAACTCCTCACCGCTCGACGGGTGCTCGAAGCGCAACGAGTGAGCGTGCAGCACCAGGCGGTGCAGCGCGAAGCGTTCTCGAAAGAGGCGGTTGTGTTCGCCCTTTCCGTAGCGCACGTCGCCGATGAGTGGGTGGCTGATGTGCTTGAAGTGCCGTCGGATCTGATGCAGGCGCCCGGTCAAGGGGCGGGCTTCGACGAGTGAGTAGCGTTCGAAGCTACCCCAGCGCCAATACTGGGTTTTGGCGGGTCGCTTTTCGCCGTCCCGCTTCTTGGCGATGGCGTGATCGATCTCGCCCGCTTCCGGGGTGATACCGCGCACCAGCGCGAGGTAGCGTTTGTCGGCTTGCTCGCTCGTCAACGTGGCCTGCATGCTTCGAGTGAATGCGCTGGACAGGGCGAAGACCAGCACGCCGCTGGTCGCTCTATCCAAACGATGAACGGGGTAGACTTTGGTGCCGGCTAGGGCGCGGGCGGCGGTGAGTGCCGTGTACCGCTCCTTGGCCCAGCCGTTGTGAACCAAAAGTCCGGCAGGCTTGTTGACGATCAAGAGGGCGTCGTCTCGGTACAGAACCTCCAAATGAGGGGGGCGGGGCTCGGAGATCTCTGCGGCAGTCACGGTCGCACGCGCATAGCAGAGGCGTCGCCGGACCGCCGCGCCACAACGCAGCGCGTGACCCCTCTCCGCCCACGACGGTGCCGAGCCCAGGTGGGAGAGCCGAATGACCGGCTTGGGAGGGGTCGTGCGCGTCCCACTGAACGGGCAGCCATGTGCGCCTCGGTGAGATTTGTAAGCTGCTGTTTTGTATCGTGTTTCTGAGGATCGACGGGTGTTGACACGGGATCCGTCTGCCCGTACCTTCGGGGCATGAAGTGGGACAGATTGGCTTAGAATGGCGAGGCCTCCCACAGCATGGATCAATGTTCCGCGGGCAATTCCTCCACAACATCGACGACAAGGGTCGAGTCAGCTTGCCGGCGCGGTTTCGCGAAGCGCTGGAAAGCACGGGGGATCGCCGCGTGGTGCTCGCGCCATGGCCGTTCGAACCCTGCCTGCACCTGCACCCACTCCAGGCGTGGGAGGAGTTCGAGAACAAGATTTCGGCGCTGCCGAGACTGGACCGCACCATCAACCAGTTCCGGCGCCTGCACATTTCGAGGGCCTTGGACATGGACGTCGACGGTTCCGGTCGAGTACGCGTCGCCCCGGAGCTCCGGGCGCACGCCGAACTGTCGAAGGAAGTCCTGTGGGTCGGAATGGGACCCCACATCGAGTTGTGGTCGAAGCAGCGTTACGACGAGCTGACCGCCATGACTCCCGAGCAGTTCACCGAGTTCCAAGACAAGGTTGAGGAGTTGATTCGAGTATGACGTTGGCAGCCCTGAGCGTGAACATGGAAGTCAAACCACCGATGCACCAAACCGTGATGCGAGACGAAGTCGTCAATGCGCTTCGCGGCATCGAGGCCGGCTTGTGCATCGACGTGACCGCGGGCTACGGCGGCCACACCGAAGCGATCCTGCAAGCCCACCCGGGACTCAGCGTCGTGGCTTTCGACCGCGACCCGGAGGCGGTGGCTGCGTGCCGATCGCGTTTGGCTCGCTTCGGACAACGAGTGCAGGTGGTTCACTCGGAGTTCAGTCAACTCAAGCCTTGGCTCTACAAGAACGGGATTTCCCAGGTGGACGCGTTGGTGGCGGATCTCGGCGTGAGCTCGCCTCAGCTCGACCAAGGCGGGCGCGGTTTGAGCTTCCGCTTCGAGGGCCCCCTCGACATGCGCATGGATCCGACTCGCGGAGAGACCGCGCGCGACCTGATCGAGCGATCCAGCCAAGAGGAATTGGCAGACCTCATCTTTCAGCTCGGTGAAGAGCGCAGCTCACGTCGTATCGCCGCCTGCATCAAGCAAGCGGCAGAAGCGGGCGAACTCGAGACCACGCTCGACCTGCGGCGCGCCGTGGTCAAAGCGGTCGGCTTGCGCCGCACCCGCGGCATCGATCCGGCGACGCGCACCTTTCAAGCGCTGCGCATCGCCGTCAATCGAGAGCTGGACGAGATAGCGAGCCTTCTCGGTCAACTGCATGAGATCATTCGACCTTCTGGGGTCGCGGCGATCATCAGCTTCCATTCTCTCGAGGACCGCCTGGTCAAGCGCTGCTTTCAGGAGCGTGCGCTTTGGAAGCGCGTGTCGTCCAAACCACTGCTCCCGAGTGAGGCAGAACAGGACCACAATCCAAGATCGCGTAGCGCAAAACTTCGTGTCGCGAGCCGTACCGGGCTAATGCAGGTACCACCCCCGACTCCGGAGTGGGCCGATCCATGGGAATCCTCCAACTGAAAGCAGGTAGGCGTCCGTTTCTGGTTCTTTGGACCCTGGCGGTGATAGCGACCACCGCTGCCTTCGCTCTGCACCTGGCGATTCGAGTGCAGGCGGTGAAGTTGGGCTACGAGCTCGGCCGCGCTCACTCCCACCTCGGCCGTCTGCGTGAGGTCCGGCGCGTGCTGGAGCTCGAAATCGCGAGCCACAAGACACCGGAGCGCGTCGACTTCGTGGCGCGCACGCTGCTGGGCATGAGTGAACCGTCGGAGGATCGCATCTTCTCCGGAGGGCCCATGCCGACGATCGAAGACGCGGAGGCGGACGCGGATCTCAACATCGCGCAGAGGACGCCATGAGCCGAGCCCGCGACGACAAGCTGCGCGACGTTCCGGTTCCGAATCGCATTCGCACGCGTCAAGGGCTCGGCATCCGCTTGCGCATGGCGATGTTGTGCGGCGTGCTCGCTGCCGGTCTGGGCGTGGTCGTCTCATCAGGTTACCGTCTGACGATGGTCGATGGTGCCGATTGGCGCGAGATGGCCGAAAAGCAACGCGAGCGTCGTCTTCACGTCGCACCCAAGCGCGGCACTCTGTACGACAGAAACGGCAGCGCGCTCGCGGTCAGCGTGGATGTTCCCAGCGTGAGCCTCGATGCTTACGAGCTACTGCGTGGCACGACGCTGCAGAACCAGCCGAGCGTGGCGCGCCAGGCTGCCAACCGCATCGCCCAGGCGCTCAGCCTCGATCCGGCGTTGGTGGAGCGCAAGATCCTTCGCAAGCGGCGCTTCACCTGGCTCAAGCGCAGCATTTCTCGCGAAGAGGCCGAATCGATCCGGCGCTTGATGCGCGGGCACGACGGCCAACCGCGGATCCGCGGACTCATCGTCGAAGGGGAGGGCAAGCGCTACTATCCGCGACGCGAGTTGGCCGCGCCGCTGCTCGGCTTCGTCGCTCCCGACGGCGAGGGCAAGGATGGCGTCGAGTATTCTCTGAACGACGAGTTGAAGGGCAGTGTCGAACGCTTGCACGGTCTGCGCGATCGCAACGGACGGCTGATCTTCAGCGAGGGCATGGACCACGATCGTGCGTTCGTAGGGCACGACGTGGAGCTGACCATCGACCAGGGCATTCAGTTTGCGGCAGAGCGCGAGTTGGCACTTGCCGCGCGCACCTACGAGGCTGCCGGCGGTTCGGTGGTCGTGGTCGAGCCGAAGACGGGCGAGATCCTCGCGATGGCGAGTTGGCCTGGCTACAACCCCAACGACTACACCGAGAGCGACCCCGAACAACGTCGCAATCGTTCCGTCAGCGACCGTTTCGAGCCCGGCTCGACCATGAAGATATTCACGGTGGCGGCGGGGCTGGCCAACAAGGTCATCACGCCCACCGAACGCATGTACTGCGAAGAGGGGCGCATGCCCGTGGACAACGTGATCATCCGAGACACGCACCCCGCGGAGTGGCTGACGGTGACGCAGGTGCTGGCGGTTTCTTCGAACATCTGCTCGGCCAAGATCGGTCTGGCGATGGGGGGGGATGCTCTCTACGAGGGCTTCTTGCGCTTTGGTTTTGGGCACGATTCAGACTTGTCCGTGCCTGGTGAATCTGCGGGGGTGCTGCTGCCGCGCAATCGACCCTGGGTGCAGGTGGAGACGGCGGCTGCTTCCTTCGGCCAAGGTATCAGCGTTACCAACCTGCAGATGGCCATGGCGACGGCGGCGCTGGCGAACGAGGGACAGCTGATGCAGCCCATTCTCGTCAAGCGCGTGGTCGCCGCGAACGGCGACGTCATTCAGCAAGCCCAGCCCCGAGTGCGCCGCCGCGCGGTCTCGCCCAAGGTGGCGAAGGTGGTGGGTGAGATGATGGTCGCCGTGACCGAGGGCGATGGTACGGGCACGAGCGCAGCGCTTTCGGGCTTCGAGGTAGCGGGCAAGACCGCCACCGCTCAGAAAACGGACCCCATGACGGGGCAGTATTCCCTCGACAAGTACATCGCGTCCTTCGTGGGCTTCGTGCCCGCCAAAGACCCCGTCGTTGCCATCAGCGTGATGGTGGACGAGCCCATGGTCGCCCACGCCGGTGGCGAAGTGGCCGCTCCCATCTTCCGTAAAGTCGCGGAGATGGCGCTCAAGTACAAGGGGATGACCCCGAAGGGCGGCGAGCAAGCGGACATTTCGGAGCTGGCCAATGCCGCCGATCCGGCCAACGCTACCTACGCTTTGCTACGACATGCCCGCGGGGCTCCCCCCAGCGTTCAAGAGACGGTGGCGGACGTGCGCCCCAAGGCCAATCAAGTGCAAATCCCGGACATGACCGGCTGGCCCCTGCGTCGAGTGCTCAAGAAGACGAAGGAGCTCGGGCTCGAGCCACGCATGAGCGGGACGGGCCTAGTGGCACGTCAGTCACCACCACCCGGACAGGCGTTGGACAAGGGGGGCATGCTCGTCGTCGAATTCGAGCCCGCCTCATGAGTGCCGCGTCCGGGATACTGCTGTCTGACATAGCGCGCGAGCTTCGTGCGTTCGACGCCCGTCTCGATGGGGAGGACGTGCGCGTTTTCGACGTCTGCCAGGACTCCCGACAGGTCCGTCCGGGGGCGCTCTTCGTGGCGCGCGTGGGTGAACGCAGCGACGGACGCGACTACATTCCCAAAGCCATCGCCGCGGGGGCTACTGCGATCCTGCTCGAGCATGGCTCCGAGCCGGAGCCTGCGCTCGACGTTCCGGTCTTGCTCGTGCGCGACATTCGGCGGGCTCTCGGCTTCGCCGCGGAGGCAGTTCATGGACACCCGAGCCGAAAGTTGGCGCTGGTTGGCATCACCGGCACCAACGGCAAGACGACGACCGCTTCGTTGTTGCGCCAGTGTCTCGATGCGCTGGGTCACCCGACGGCGCAACTGGGCACGCTGGGCTTCGAGTTCGGCGACATCGTGCGCGGCGGCGCGCTGACCACACCGGAGGCCGATGCCGTGTCGCGCTTCCTGGCTGAGGCGGTACGTCTGGGCGCAACCCACGCGGTGATGGAGGTGTCCAGCCATGCCTTGGACCAAGGCAGGGTCGATGCGCTCTCGTTTGCGGTGGCTGCGTTCTCGAACCTGACTCGAGATCACCTCGACTATCACGCGAGTTTCGAGGCCTACGGCGACGCCAAGGCGCGGCTCTTCCGTGAACTGCATCCGCAGCACAGCGTGATCAACACCGACGACGCCTT
>JBNKZR010000405.1:0-6759 GCA_050301735.1 Polyangiaceae bacterium
GGCAGGCCAGAGGCGACCAGTGGCGTTACGCCGCTGGGCATCGCGTGAACGCGATAGCGCAGGCCGCGCTCGTCGAAACGCGAATACTCGAAGTCCCCCTCACGACCGCGCGTGATCTCCGTGTGGTTGCCGATCAGTCGTTCGCTGGTCCCCAGCAGCTCGATCGATCCCGCCCCACTGGGAAGGAAGATCACGGGTGGCTTGATCGGTTGCAGGTCGATCACCATCAACTCCGGACCGAGCTCGTGGATCGCCGGGTCCAGCCACACGCGGTCGTTCACCACCGGCGCGTCGACTTGCGTCTTGTCGCGACGCCAGCTCATGCCGTCGTAGGAATCGAAGGCCGCGCCGCGGAGGTAGAGCGGTATGCGGGCCGGAGGGTCGTCGGGCAACGTCGCTGGGAAGACTCGCAGCGCGATGGTCGAGTCCGCACGCAAGCGACCGACCTTGCCGAGGTCGACCCGATCCGAAAAACCGATCATGCGCTCGCTGCGGCCCTGATTGAGGAGCAAGAGCGACAGCCCCACCCGCGGGAAGAAGACGAACAGCAGCGCCGTGAACAGAAAGATCGGGATCGCGAGCGAGCACGTCGCCAGCAAGAACCGTTTGCTGACGACGCGTCGACTTCGGAGGATGCGGGGAACGTCGACGGGAAGGCCGCTGCGGTCGCGCGCGCCCTGCCGGTAGTTGCCCTCCACCTCGCGGCGCAGGTGGCTGAGCACCAGCGCGCCCGGAGCCACCAACAGAAACCCGATGAAACACAAGCCGTAGGCCATGCCACCGCCCAGCACCGTGCCGGCGATCAGATGCAGCAATGCCAAGAGCACGATCTGTTGGTCGTGAGCGGCGCCGCGACGCGTCGCGATGCGAAGGATCTGCAATCCAGCCGCGAACTCCACCGCGACCTGCACCACGTCGTGGCCGGTGAAGAGACGGAACGCCTGAATGCCGAGCAGTAGGAGCGAGCCAACCACGCTGCCGCGACGGCGTAGGGGGTGCCCCTGGAGCCGCTCGGGGATGACCATCGCGAGCACCAAGCCCACACCCAAGATGACCACGACCACGCGCTCGAGGCCCCCACTCGTGAGCAACGCCAACATCCCGAGCGCCGCCAAGGCGTCCGTCATGACCCGGTGGATGCGACCGAACCTCACGTGCCCGTCCTCTTCAACCTCGCCGGCCTTTCGCTGGGTCGCGCGGGAATGGGACGGGCCTGCTCTTCCTCGGCGCGCGGTGGCACGGGCTCGAGCAGAGCGAGGAAGCGCAGCACCGGATCGGCCCCAACCGCCGCATCCGCCACCACGATATCTCCGCTCGTGGTGCGCACGGATACGCGGTCCCCCCGCTTGAGGTGAGCCACGGCCTTGGACGCGACGTCTCTGATGCGGAGTTCGAACGCGACCAGCCATTCTTTGCTGGGAGAATGGGACGGCGGTTCGTCGTCGACGCTCAGGCGGACCTCTTGTTCCGCCTCGCGCGCCCGCTCCATCACGACGGTCTGGTGCACGCTCTTGCGCCAGTAGATGTCGCGAACGTCGTCTCCCTCGCGGAAGGGGCGCACTGTCAGAATGTCGTGGCCGCGCCCCGCCTCGAGTACCCCATGGCCGGCGAGGGCACCGCTGGCTGTTTTTGGAGGGAGAAGTACCGCGTCGACGGCGGGGTAGATGATGAGTTCCCCTTCCGCGGCCAGGTCGCGTGACTTTTCGAACAAGCCGAACGGAAAGCGCGTGGCGATCCGGAACCCGACGTGCTTGTCCCGCCCCCGGCGAGCCGGCGTGCGCCGATAGGCCGCCACCTGCGCCGAGCCCGGGCTGATCTTCAGAAAGAAGCAGCGCTTGTCCGCCGGTTGGCCCGCACGCAGATCTTCGATCTCGATCGCGTAGCTCGGGATCTTCGACTTGTGATTGTGCACCTCCACCTCGACGGTGTGCGGGCGGTTGACCTGCGCCCGTGGCGGAAGCCGGCGCACGACGGTGAGCTCACGCAAACTCATCTCGCTCATCACGCTCGAGACGACGATGAGGGACAGCAGCATCCCGAGCAGGAGGTAGAGCAGGTTGTTGCCGGTGTTGATGGCGGCGAAACCCACGCCGAGCGTGATCAGAATGAAGTACTTGCCCTCGCGCGTGACCTTCAGCCGTCGCGGCAAGCTGAACCAGGCGCGTCGGCCAGAGGCGGCGGGTTCGGAAACCCTGGGGCGGCTGGGCGTAGCTTCTGCCACGGTCGCCTCAGAGCGGCACGGGAACCCTCGCGACCACTTCGCGCAGTGCCGTCTCCGCCTCTTCGCGACTCGGGGCGTAACCCTCGGAGTGTGCGGCCAGGCGCACCCGATGGGCCAACACCGGCACCGCCAGCTCGTGGATGTCGTCCGCCACGCAGTAGGTCCGGCCGTGGATCAAAGCCCGAGCTCGCGCCGCTCGCGACAGACTCTTGGCTGCTCGCGGGGACGCACCCAGAGCCATCGTTCCGCTGGAGCGCGTCGCGCCAATCAACGCCTGCAAGTACGTCGCCAATGAGTGCTCGATGCGAACAGTCGCCAAGTCGCGGTGCAGTTGAACGAGCAGATCCGGCGTCATCACCGGACGCACCTTCTCCACGCTGTCCGTCTCCGTCTCCAAGATCAGGCGCGTTTCGACCTGCGGCGGAGGGTAGCCGATGCTGATGCGCACCATGAAGCGGTCGAGTTGCGACTCCGGAAGCGGAAACGTCCCCGCGAAGTCCTGCGGGTTCTGCGTCGCGAGCACGATGAACGGACTTGGCAGTTCCAACGCCCGCCCATCCAGCGAGACCTGCGAATCGTTCATCGCCTCCAGCAGTGCGGACTGCGTGCGCGGACTCGCCCGATTGATCTCATCCGCCAACAACACGTTCGCGAAGATCGGCCCTTTTCGGATTTGGAATTCACCGCGGCGCTGGTCGAAAATGGAAACGCCGAGTAAGTCGCTCGGCAGCAGGTCGCTGGTGAACTGAACACGATTCATCTCGGCGCCAATGGCGCGCGCTATTGCTCGTGCGAGGGTCGTCTTTCCAACGCCCGGAACATCCTCGATCAGGACGTGCCCACCAGCGAGCAACGCTATGATCGCCAGTTCGACGGCATCGGGTTTGCCCTCCAGCGCAAGCTCCACGGCTTGTCTCAGCTCCCGCAGCAGTTCGAGACGCTCTGCGTCGGCAGCAATGGCGGATGAGGACATCGGAAAACATCGTAGCACGGCGTTTTAGCGACGCGGTCTGGCGGAAGAAAGATGACCTCTGCCAAGGCTGGGGGGCCAGTCGAGTCAGCTTATTGAACGGACAGTGTGCCCTGTGGCGGCGCTCTACGCGCAGCAGACGATCGCACTCGTAGCGATTGCCCGCGTGGTGGACTAGTCTCCGTGGGCCTTGAGCCAGGTCACTGCAATCAACGTCCACAAGGTGACTCGTTTGTTCGGTGCCACCGCTGCGCTGCGAGGTGTCAGCTGTCGCTTCGAGCCCGGGACGATTACGTTTGTTCAGGGCCCCAACGGCGCAGGAAAGAGCACGTTGATGGCGATAGTGGGGACGGTGCTCCGGCCGACGTCGGGTGTGGTGCGGTATGAGCCCTTTGGCGCCAACCGCAGCGCGGCCCGCAGCCACATCGGCTGGGTCGGCCACGACTCGCACTGCTATCGCGATTTGACGGGCAAGGAAAACGTCGAGCTCGCTGCTCAGCTGTTCGGAGCGCGCGATTCCGCACAGCTGACACGCACTTGCGGCCGCGTCGGAGCCGGCAAGTTCTGGAACCAGGCGGTGGGCACGATGTCGCGCGGTCAACGCCAGCGCATTGCACTCGCCCGTGCGCTCGTGCACGAGCCCAGCGTGTTGCTGCTAGACGAGCCGCTCAGTGGTCTCGACGCGGCGACGACCGCTCGTTTCGACGAGGTTCTCGTCGAGGAGCGCGATCGCGGGCGCATCGTGATCGTCATCAGCCATCGCGAAGGCTGGGCGGAGAGGGTCGGCGCGAACCATCTTCGGCTCGAGCGGGGCCGGGTGGTCGCTGAGTGATCGACGCACTGCCGGGTCCGTCTAGACCGGAGCGCAAGTCGGCGACAGCACGGACCAGTTTAGGCGTCGTCGGCAGTGAGTAGACGGACGAGTTCGCTCGGCACGGACGCGCCGTGTCCAAGACTGAAGATGCGAAGAGCGGGGTGCAATCGGGAGAGCTCAGCAGCGTTGTGCGGCGTGCTTTCATCGGCGGCCCTGACATTCAGCACCACGGCGACTGGTGCGCCGAGGGTCGTGGTGGTCGCCGTCAGTACTGCGCCGATGTCATGCAGAACACCGAGGCGATCCGCGGCGACCAGGACCCACTCGCACGGCCGCAACCGCATGATGAGGTCGACATTGGTCAACCCTTCGTCCGTCAGCGGACTGAACAGGCCGCCCGCCGTTTCGACCAGTGCGAGTTCGGAATCGGGCGCGCAGCCCGCCACCCAGGGAGCCACGCAGTCCAAGTCGACTGCGCGCCCTTCTAGTCGCGCTGCGAGATGCGGCGACAGTGCCTGCTCGAAGTGGTGGAGCGGCACTTTCCACTCGTCTCCGCCGATGGTCCGAGCGTCACTCGTGGGCGCCTTGTAGCCGGACTCGATGGGCTTGAGCGCGACCACCGAGCATCGTGCCGCGATTGCCACTCTGAGCGCCGCGGTGACATAGGTCTTGCCCACTTCCGTGCCCGTGCCAGCGATCAGGATACGGCGCATGCGGCCCTCGTTGCAGCGACCAGGCGCCGGACTGCCTCGTCGTCGAAGTTGGCCTTCAGTGTTAATCTCAAGCGCGCCGTTCCGCTGGGCACGGTGGGGGGCCGGATCGGTTGGACCAGGATGCCCCGGTCGCGGAACGCCAACGCGGCGGCCAGCGCGCGGCGCTCGCTGCCAAGCACGATCGGGACGATTGGGCTGCCCCCTCGGGTGGTAACTTCCGACACGTCATCAACTCCGGCGTGATAGCGCGCTACGACGGTTTGCAGCCGCTGACGTGCCGCCTCCGCGCCGGTCACTTGCCGTAGCCGGTGAGCCAGTGCCTCAGCCAGCGCGGGGCTCACCGACGTCGAGTACACGAAGCTGCGCGCGCGATTGTACAGCCACTCGCGCAACGCAGCCGAACCTGCAACGCACGCACCCTGCAGTCCGAACGCTTTGCCGAAAGCCGCGACCATCACGTCGGGCACCACCTGCGACTGTTCGCACAATCCGCGTCCGCTGGCGCCATGCACGCCCACCGCATGTGCCTCGTCGACGTAGAGGGCTGCCTTCGCTTCGTTGGCAACGGTTCGCAAGCTGCTCAGGTCTGGCTGGTCCCCATCCATGCTGAAGACGCTCTCGGTGACCAACCAGCGGGTTCCGGCGCAGGGTGCCTTGAGCGCTCGGGCTGCAGCGGTGCTGTCGCAGTGAGCGTAGGTCACCACCTGGGCTTGCGAGAGGCGGCAGCCATCCACGATCGACGCGTGATTGAGGGCGTCGGAAACGATGAGGTCGTCTGGGCCCGCCAAGGCGGCTATTGCGCCCACGTTCGCGGCGTAGCCTGAGCTGAACAACAGGGCGGCTTCGGTACCTAGCCAGCGCGCGAGCTCCGCCTCCGCCGTGACGTGCGCTCCGTCGGTCCCATGGACCAGTCGGGACGCTCGCCCTCCCCAAGTTGCTGTGCTGCTTGGAAGCGGTGCGCTCGCGAGGCCGAGATAGTCGTTCGTCGCCGCGTCGAGCCAGTCGACGCCAAGTCGGTCTGCCGCCGCTCGCACCTCTTGCAGGGCACTCGGATCATCCGCGCGCAGCAAGTTCGCTGCCTCCAGCGCACGTAGCCTGCGGCGAAGCTCGCTCTGCATCGGCCCCGGTGTAGCAGGGCCAGTCTTTGACGGCCAGGAGGGTTGACCGAGGCACTGAGCAGGTTTCACGTGAAACATCGTGCAGGGTATGCCCAGGTTCAGCGCAGGGCGCCGCGTAGAGCGTTGCTTTTGGGGTGGTTGGTCTGCCGGCGGCCGAGTACTCGCACCGGCAGATCTCGTCCAGGGCTGGCCTGTTGCGCAACCCGGTCTCTCTCGCGCTCTCGTGACCCAGGCGTTCCAGTCCTGCTTCGAGGCGACGGGGCCCTTGGGCGGTCGCACTCGCTTCTCCCCCGGGTGGCGCATCTCCCCATCCGAAAGTGGGCTTCGTTCGAGTCAGTCGCGCCCCGTGGTCCAGCCGCACCTCGCGCGCCCACTTCGCCGCCCGACGGCCGCAAGCCGGTACGACCCAGCTCAGCTCTCGGGGCAGGTCACCCGCCCGCCAACGGCCGCTTGACTTCCGCGAACGCAGGTCGCTTGCGCCGCAAGCGGGTCGCCCGTTCTCCTGCCCCTGCATCCACCCCTTTTGGCCGCGCCGCCCCCCCGCGCCACTTGCGACGGGTGCAACCACGGCGGCAAGCTGCGTGGCGGCAGAGCGCGTGGGAGCAGGCCCCTTGCCCGCCGTTGCTTTCGGGCGGGTGTGAGTCCGACCGGATTTGCTACCGCGGTGATGTTCGTCCCCGCGCTGGAGACGCACCCGGTGGGGTCCGCCTTTGGCCTCCTGTCTGGCCACGCGGCAACCCTCTCGCTACCCGCCGGGCCTCACCTAAGCCTTCCCAGCTCCCGCCGCCCGGGCCAGTTGCGCCCTGGATCGCACAAATCCCAAACCGGCAAATTATAAAGAAGCCCAAGAGCGACTTGCCGCAGAATATGAAACGCTTTTTAACCTATACAAAGATAATTGGAATTACCTAAAACAGGCCAAA
>JBNKZR010000406.1:0-6745 GCA_050301735.1 Polyangiaceae bacterium
GGTCCTGGGCGGCTAAAACCTCACCCCGACGGCTACCTCGAAGCCGCGCGTCGGCTGGGCTGCCCGCCCGAAGAGTGCCTCATCATCGGCGACCGTGACGACGCGGACGGAGAAGCCGCGCGTCGCGCAGGCATCGACGTGCGGCTGGTCCGGTGAAACCCAGCTATCCGACCGCATCGAGGTTCGACGAACCGACCTTCAAGCAGCTGCGCCGCGCATCGCTGGCGCCCAAACCGTCACTCGATTGCGACCACTGCGCTTGGAGACGTAGAGCGCCTCGTCGGTCGCCTTGAACAAGGACTCCCAGTCCGTTCCAGCAATGGGCAACGTCGCTACGCCGAGGGAGCACGTCACCTGCAATGCACCATTGGGGGTGTGGAAGGTCACCGCGGCCAGCTCGCTGCGCACACGCTCCGCGAGCAAGCGCGCCCCTTCGGCGTCCGTCTCTTCACACACGACCACGAACTCTTCACCCCCGAAGCGCCCCACCGCGTCGGTTTCTCGTTTGCTCCGGCGCAAGACGTCGGCGAAACCCTTGATCACCACATCGCCCACGTCGTGACCAAACTGGTCGTTGACGCGCTTGAAGTGATCGATGTCGCCGACGATCAAGGCGAGCGGCTTGCTGAAGCGTTGGGCCGAACGGATCTTCTGGCGAGCCACGTCGGTGAGCGCACGCTTGTTGAGCAGAGCCGTCATGCCGTCGGTCGTCGCCAAGTCTTCCAGCCGCTTGACCATGCGAGCGTTCGCCAATGACACCGAAATGTGTCGAGCGAGCACTTCGAACGTCGGCCGTAAATCCTCGCCAAAAGCGCCTCGGGTATTGCTCCCGAGCACCAGCGTGCCCAGCGCAGCCTCGTGAACTCGCAGTGGCAAGATGATCAGGCTCGGCATCTTGGCCAAGGGCAATGCCTGACTGAAGACCATCTGGCGTGAAGCCTGGTAGTCGCCACGGTACGGCAAGGGGTGCTGGTTCTTGACCACCATGGAAACCAAGCCAGAGTTGTCCTCGAAGACGGCACCCACGAGCTCGTCCGCTCCGGCGCCGCTGACGGCACAGATTTCATGACTGTTGTCGCCACGATGGTAGAGCGTGACAGCGGCGAAGTCGAAACTCGCGAATTGACGAGCCGCCTCGACACCCGCCCGGATCACATCGACCTCGCTGCGCGCTTCCGCCAACATGTCGGCGGCTTGATACAGCTTGCCCTGCTCGGTCTTTGCCCGCTGCAGACTCAAGAACAGGCGCTCGCTTTCCACGCTGCGAACGATGAACGACCCTGCCTCGGCCAACAACAGCTCCGCGTGGGGCAACGGCTCCTCACCAATGAGGCCTTCCATCACCACGACCCCGACGGCACGACCGTGCTCCACCAAGGGCAGCGCCGTGAGCCGACCGCAAGCCTGGTCCTTGCCATAGAGCGGCATGCGCCCCGCTGCACGTCCTTCCGGCAGGGTTACCAGCTGACGACTGCTGAGCGCGGCCCCTAGCAATCCCTCGTTTGCACCGAAGGGTCCGCTGCGGACATGTTCGTGGTCCGTAGCGACCTCGCGCAAGGCTCGAGTTTTGTCCCCGTCGGTGAACCACAGAATCGCCGCCGTGCGGAGGCGCAGACTCGCGCGGAGCATCTCGAGCACGAAGTGCAGGGAGCGTTGCAGGTGATCGAGGCTGGAGCGCAGCAGCCGTTCCTCGTCTCCTTGGGGCGCCGTAACTCGCTGCATCGCGCCGTCCGCCGCGCTGCGAGGCACTCCCGTCAGGCGATAGTCCCGAGCGGCGTCCTTGATGCGCTGCAACTCCGAATCCAGGCGTTGCCTCGACAACCGTCGCACGCGCCGGATCTCGCCGCGAAAGACGACCCAGTTCAGCGCAGCAAACAGTACCAACATTCCGGCGTGCGCCGTCGAGTCGAACAAGGACACCCCTCGACTCGCCCCCGATGCGAACTCGAGGACGACCGAAGTGCACAAGGTCGCGATGGCAGCGGGCGTCGAACAGAACGCCGCCACCAGCATCATCAGCACATAGGCCAACGCGTGAAAGGCGCCCGTCGCTCCGCCTGGTAGTGACAACAGCGCCCAGTACGTGAGCGCGACGAGATGCACACCGATTTCCAACTCGCGGCGAGACGACTTGCTGGGGTCGATGCGCCGAAAACGACGATAGCAACGCCATGCGAGCGACAGCCCCAGCACCGCGGCAAACCCCAGCCCCACCGTCGAGGAGAGCCAGGCGTCTGGTGCGAGCGCAACGAAGACGATGCCAGCAAGACCGATCGCGGTTCCCGCACCCAGGGTCAGCGCGCGCTGAACTGACAGGGCACAGCTGACGAGGGGGTCCATGCGATCGCCGTATCAGACGCACCGCGCCACGGCCCACTTTGTGGAGCGTCGATTGTGTGCCAAGAAGGTCAGGGTGAAACCGGGGCTCCGGCTGCAGATCCTCATGCTGTTGGGCCTAGTGCTTGGCCTGGCGTTCGTCCCCCTATACTTCGCGATATCGACCTACACCAACGTCGCCATCGCCAGAACTCAGGGGCAGGCGGCGGAGGACTTTGCGCGTTCCACGGCGCAATGGATTTCCAACACGCCGCGCTCGAAGATCACTCGGCTCGAAGAGACGCTGCGGCAGGATACGGACGCCTACCGGGTCCGCTCCATCGCGGTCTACGATCAACGGGGCGAGCTCAGGAAGACGTGGCTCCAAGGAACGGTTGACGAAGGGGGGCTCCCCCAACACTTCGAGCCGGAGCCTATCCGAGCCCTGCCCACGCATGGTAACACGCGACGCGTACTCGCGAGCGCAAGCGGCGTACCGTGGAAAGCCAGCGTGCTCGTCGAGTTCGAAGCGGCGGACAGCAGCGCGCTCAATCGCCTGCTGGCCCTGTACATCGCGCTGATCGCTTCGGCGTTGTTGGTCGGCGTCTACTTCGCCATCACGGCGTTCATCATTCGCCCCTTGGATCAGATCTCCAGCTCCGCCAAGCGGGTCGCCGCGGGCGCCCATCGCTTGCGATTGCCCAAAACCCGTTCCCGAGAGCTCCAGGCCCTGGCAGAGAACCTGGAAGCGATGACGCAGAAGCTTGCGGGCGAGGAGGCGACCCTACGCAGGAAGGTCGAGGAACTCGAGCTGGCACGCAATCAGCTGGAGACCGCTCAGGCGCAACTGGTTCGCTCGGAGCGGCTGGCCTCCGTGGGCCAACTCGCGGCTGGTCTCGCGCACGAGATCGGCAATCCCATCACCGCCATGCAAGGCATGCAGGACCTGATCCTCGACGGTGGCCTCGATGCGGAGCAGCAACTGGATTTCACCCGGCGCATGCGCTCGGAAACGGAGCGCATCAGTCGCATCATCCGGGATCTGCTCGCGTTCGCCCGACCGCGACAGGGCCCTGGAGTCCGCGTCAAGCACGGAAATGTCGAGGCGGCCATCAACGAAACCGTCACCTTGGTTTCGCCGCAACCGCTGTTGCGCAACATCGACCTAGCCGTCGACGTCGTGGTGGGCCTGCCCGAAGTGACTCTCGACCACGGACAGCTGACCCAGGTCTTGCTCAATCTCGTGCTCAACGCTGCGTCTGCTTGCAAGGACGGGGGCCGGATCGAGATCCGGGCGGAGCGCTCGGGTGAACAGGTGCGGCTGGTGGTGCAAGACGATGGTCCAGGTGTTCCCGGCGACCTCGTGGACCGACTCTTCGAGCCGTTCGTCACGTCCAAAGACGTCGGCGAAGGCACCGGCTTGGGGTTGAGCGTGTGTCGAGGGCTCGTCGAAGCGGCTGGCGGCAGCATCGCGCTAGACACGGATTACGACGCTGGGGCGCGCTTCGTAGTGCTGCTGGATCCGGTGCCACTCGGGCCCTGAAAGGCACCGGTCAGTCGAGCCAAGCCTCCAGCGGCACCCAAGCGACACCCTTACCCTCGGCAGCCTGGAGGACTTTTCGGAGCAGCTGGGGGTCGCTGGCGAGCATCGATGCCGGAATGCGAAGCAGCACTCCGGGGGCCAGGTTTTCTCGAAGCTGGTGCGACTTGGGGTCTTCGGGCCAGCCAAAGCTGGCCGCGACGAGCACCGCCCCCAAACCCTCCATCGCCCGTCCCAAGAGACGAACCGATAGCCGCCGGGGCGGCCGAATCGCCCGCACGATGAGCTCAGCGCTGCCGCAACGCGCCGCCAGCTCATCGAACCCCGCGGCGAGTCGCTGAGCCAAGGCGCCGCTCCCGCGCACCTCGGGGCCCAAGAGGGCCAAACGCTGCCCAGCGGCGGCCAATCGCCGAAGCCTGGGCGCGTCAGCCTCGGTCAAACGCGACAGGGGAACGAAGAAGGTCGCGCTCACAGTCCACTCCGAAAGTAGTCCCAGCACGGGATCCAAGCTCTCATCGCTGGGCAGGTCGTCGAAGGTCAGGACCGCACCCGACGCCCCTCGAGGCCCGTCCACCAGCAAGTCCGTGAACATCTCCCACTGAGGGAAGCAGTATCCCAGTAGCACCAGCAGCAGCAGCACGAGCAACGCAAGCGCGGACCACATTCCGGCGATGGGTTCGAACAATCCACGCGCGGTGAGACCGAGCGCAGCTAGCGCCACGACGTACAGCGCGATACGCGCCAGCGGCATGCTACTCTGCCGGCTCGGCTGGGTCGCCGCCAGCACGCGGGTCGACGACGGGTGCGCGTCGGAGCCCACGTCCCCAGAAGCCAGCACGCCCCAACAGCTCGTAGGCGGTGACCGATATCAGCGCGCAAACCGGAAGCACGACGTACGGCGAATGGCCCGTGGTCGTGTATTGCCCAATGGGGATCTCGAAAAGCGCCCAGCTACGCAGCGACGCAGTGACGACCATCGCCGTCGTCACCGCAATCGGCAGCCGATAGACCACCCGACGACTCCAATGCGACGGCCCGGAGCGACCCACCAGAATCGCGAGTAACAGGCACATGTACACGGCGATCAAGTACGCCACCACGTCGTTGATGAACGCTACGCCGAAGCCCAGATCGACAGCTACCGCTGCCAGCAGCGCGAGCACGATGCCGTGCGCAAAATTCCACGTCGTTGCGACGCTGCTGGAGTCGGTTTGTGCCACCAACGGGCAAATAGGCCTCATGAGCCCAGTTGTCAAAACGTCCTTTGCAGATCCGTCTGACCGTCGCTATCCGCTGTCGAATCTCCTCTTCCAGGTTGGCCGGACGCGTCGGTAGCCTGTCGTAGCTTTTTGCTGTAATCCAACGGGTTGCGTGCTGTTCAACACCCTGGCCTACGCGAAGTTCTTCGGCATCGTCTTCCTGGTGACGTGGCTGCTGGTGCGCCGCCGCCTCGCCCTGTGGGTGCCGTGGATCGCGTTGGCAGCCTACGTCGCGTTCGACACTGCACTACGGCAACACGTCGCTCCCTTGGCGGTATGCATCGTGTCGTTAGCTTTGACCTGGACGCTCTCGCGCCAGGCGCCGGAGGCGTTGAACAATACGGCGACCGACGAGCGGGCGGATCCGCCACCCACACTCCGCGTCGTGGGTGCGAGTGCCGTGATCAACGCGTTGGGTTTCGCTTGGATTCTTTACAGCGCAGGACGAGACAACGTCGTGAGCACCGCTCTGACAGGACTCGGAGTACCGGTCGCTTTCGCGCCGTGGTCGAGGTCGCTGGCCGCACATGTCGTGGGCGCTGCCGTCGCCGCGTTGGCGATGATAGCCTCGTTGCGGGCGAAACGCGTGCGGCTGCTGTTCATCCTCGGCGCCAGCTACGTCTTCTATGCCCATTGGGATTACCGCTTCTTGCCGCTCATTTTTGGGTCGTCGACCATCGACTATTGGCTCGGTCGAAAAATCGGAGAAACCGAGGACCCTCGCGAGCGCCGCCGATGGCTGACCTTCACCGTCATTGTGAACCTGGGCGTCCTATCCATCTTCAAGTACCTCGACTTCGGCATCGATAGCGCCACCCGGGCCCTCACTGCGATGGGGGTCGAGCTGCCACAGCTAACCCTAGAGATCGCTCTACCGGTCGGCATCAGCTTCTTCACCTTCGAATCGATGAGCTACGTCATCGACGTCTACCGGCGACAACTCCCGCCCCACCGCAGCTACTTGGAGTACCTGAGCTTCGTGGCCTTCTTCCCACACTTGGTGGCAGGCCCGATCGTGAGACCGAGGGATCTGCTGCCGCAGCTGGGCGGCCCCCCGCGTTGGAGCAGCAACGACGGAAGCGAGGCCCTGTACCTCATCGCTTGGGGCCTGCTGAAGAAGGTCGCCATCTCCGATTACCTGGCGTTGAACCTGATCGATCGTGTCTTCGACGCGCCCACCCAGTACTCGTCCCTCGAATGCTACACCGCCATCGTCAGCTACGCGGTGCAGATTTACTGCGATTTTTCGGGCTACACAGACGTCGCGATCGGCTCCGCATTACTACTCGGGGTACGCTTCCCATTGAACTTCGACGCCCCCTATAAGGCGCACAACATCCAAGACTTCTGGCGGAGATGGCACATCTCGCTATCCACCTGGCTGCGGGACTACCTGTACATCCCCCTCGGCGGGAACCGACACGGCGAGCGCCGCACCTACGTGAACCTCGCCCTGGTCATGCTCTTCGGCGGCCTGTGGCACGGGGCGTCGTGGAACTTCGTGGTGTGGGGCGCCATCCACGGGCTGATGCTGGGCTTCGAACGCTCCCAGGGGAAGAACAGCGTCTACCGGCGCCTTCCTCGTCCCGTCGGCATCGCCATCACCTTCGGCCTCGTCTGCTTCGCCTGG
>JBNKZR010000407.1:0-6721 GCA_050301735.1 Polyangiaceae bacterium
GTCGCGTCAGCCAGTTTTCTGGTGCGTATTCGCTGAGGTATACGGCTGCGGCGACGCCCACCGGAACCGACACGACGAGTGCGACCACGACCAACCAGATGGTCCCGAGCAGCGCCGGAAAGATGCCGCCTTCCGTCATGCCGTTGGTCGGATCCTGGGTCAGGAACGCCCAAGAGATGACCGGCGCCCCCTTCACGATCAAGACACCCAGAATCAGAACGACCGGCAGAATGAGAATCGACGTCATGGCCAGCAACCCGACCTTGGCGAGTCGCTGAATTCGTTCATTCCGTTGATTGAGTTCGGTTGCTTCGAACATCTTTGGCGATACTCCGAACCGCAGCGATCACTTGTGGCGACGTACCAACGCGTCGGCCGTCAAGTTGATGATGAACGTCACCAGGAACAGCAGGATTCCGAGAGTGAAGAGGGCTTGATAGTGCTCCGAACCGACCGCCGTCTCGCCCAGCTCTGCGGCGATCGTGGCCGTCAGGGCTCGTACGGAGTCGAACACGCTGGTCGGCAGATTGATGGCGTGGCCGCTAGCCATCAGCACGGCCATCGTTTCGCCAAAGCCGCGCCCGACCCCGAGCAGTATAGCTGCTACCAGGCCATGACGGGCCGCGGGGACAACCACCCGCAGGGTCACCTGCAGACGCGTCGCCCCGAGCGCCTCGCCCGCCTCGCGGTAGGTTTCAGGCACGGCCTTCAAGGCGTCTTCGGCGATCGTCGTCATGATGGGGGCAGCCATCAATCCCAGGATCAAGCCAGAGTTGAGCACGCACAGGCCGATGGGAACGTTGAACATGTCGATGATCAACGGGTTCATGATCGTCAAGCCGATGAAGCCCCAGACGACCGAAGGGATTGCCGCAAGGAGTTCGACCAGGACCTTGAGCGCCTCGCGTGTCTTGCCGTGCGCGAATTCGGAGATGTAGATGGCTGCGCCCAACGAAAACGGGACGGCCACCAGCATCGCCAGGCCCGTGACACTCGCCGTTCCTGCGACGAGGGCTAGTACGCCGTAGGTCGGTTTCGTTTCCGACGTGGGGCGCCACGCAATGGAGCCGAAGAACTCGGACAGGTTCAAATGGTGGGCGATGAAGCCCGCACCTTCCTTACCGATGAAGACGAAGATACCGAGGATGAACAGAATGGCCGAGATCCCGCCCACGAAAACCAGCACGGCGACGACTTTGTCGACGTACCAAGCCGCATCGCGACGATCTTCGATGGCCTGTCGTTGTTGGGTTGCGGCGGATGTTGGCATCTCAATGCGGGGCGGGTGTTGCCGGCCCTCCTATCACGAATCGTGTCGAATCAAATGACTTCAAGGCGCATCTTCACCTCGCATCAGGACCATCAGGTCTCTGATCCGCTGGGAGAGCTCGTTGGCGAGTTGGTCGAAACTCTGGGCGTCGATCTCGGCGCTCGGCGCCGTTAGAGGCCACTCCAACAGCACGGAAGCGTACGGGACTTCGCCGACCAACTGGGCGCCGCTTTCACCGAGCGCGACGATGACGTGGAAGGGTTCGAGTTCGGAGCTTTCTTTCGGCAGCGTCCGCGGGCGCACGTCAGCCAGATCGATGCCGCGCCGGTCAGCCAGTTGCTTGAGGTGCTTCGTGATCTCTTTGGGCTGCCCCGCTGAAGCGCTCGCGTATTCGCCGCTGCCAGGAAACGCCTTGCGGGCCAACGTCACCGCCAGCGGAGCGAGCAATGCCCCGTCCTGATCGACGAACAGTATCTTGTACATCTTCGGCGCTTTTTGCTCGTCCGTCAGCTCGAACAGAGTCTCTTCGGAGATGTTCTTTGCCTGATCGCTCACGCGTTCCAAGCGCCGAAACACGGCGAGGAGCGCGAATGCGTCGGCTAGCGGCAGCGCCGCCCCTTCTCGAGTGAGGTCTCGGTAGGTTTCGCTGTAGCTGCGCTCGACGGACTTCGCTCTGGGGCGCGTCTTACGGGCCAGCTCGACGTCGCGCTCCGAGAATGCGACCAGCGCATCGCCCAGGACTTGGCAGGACTCTTCCGAGAGCGCTTTGAGGTCCTGCTCCAGACCCTGGGGGATTGGACTCGCGAAGTGTACCGCTTCCCGGGCGATCGTCACCGCGTAGTCGCCGATGCGCTCCAGCGCAATGTTCATCTGCAGAACGGCAGAGACGAACCTGAGGTGCCCGGCCGAGGGCAAATGCCGGGCGATGAAGGCGTGGCAACGCTGGTCGATGGCGCGCACCTCGCGATTGATTGGCAAGTCCCCGAGGACGATCCGATAGGCGGTCTGCGTATCCCGCGCCAGAAGCGCGGCGACGGCCCCTTGGACTGCGCTCTTGACGGAATTACCGACTCGGACGACCCGCTGCCGGATTTCCGCTTTGTCTGCTGCCAACCGCTGCTCGTACCCACTCATCGCTCATCCATTTCGCTGGTGGCCTCCTTCGAGAGCCACGGCCTGTGCTTGTACCCGACGAGGCTTCGAAGATCGAGTAGCGTCGGCATGGAAGCGCACTCGGGGGGCGAGTTGCCGCGCCCCCTGGGGGGAAGCCTGCGACGGGATGTCCGTCTACGTCTGCTCCGGGAGCCTGTACGGCGGCGGTTCGCTCACTTGCTGCAGTCGACCTTGACCGCTGGCGCGTAGCCCTTGTTCTGGATGATGCATTGGCCCTCGGGGCTCTTGATCCAGTCCAGGTACTTCTTTGTGGCGCCTGTGGGCTCTCCATTGGTGTACATGAACAGGGGGCGCGCGATGGGGTAGCTCTTGTCGATTGCCGTCGCCACTGACGGAGCGACGCACTCCTCGCCTTTGGTGATGCAGGGCATCTTCACCTCTGGGGTGGCGTAGGCCAACCCGCTGTAGCCGATGGCGCAGGGCGTCTTGGCGACGAGGTCCACGACGTCCTTCGACCCGTGCATGTCGCGGGAACCGAGCTTGTATTCACCTTTGCCGAGGACCGTCTCTTTGAAGTAGGCGAAGGTGCCGGAGTTGTTCTGACGACTGACGCGGATGATTTCGTCGTTGTCGCAGCCGGGGACCTTGATGCCGAGCTGGCTCCACTTCTCCGTTTTGCCGTTTTCGCCGTAGATGTCGGCGAGCTGTTCCAAGCTGACCTTGTCGAGTGGGTTGTCCTTGTGCACGAAGACGGCGAGGGCGTCGTAGCCGACGGTGTGCTCCTGAGGGTCGATGCCCTTCTGCTTCGCGATGGCGACCTCCTTGTCCTTGATCGAACGGCTGGCATTGGCGATGTCTACCGTCCCGTTCAAAAGCGCCGAGATGCCCGTTCCGGAGCCACCGCCGGTCACGGCGACGGCCGTGGACGAGTCAACCTTTTTGTACTCTTCCGCCCATGCTTGAGCGACGTTGACAAGGGTGTCGGAGCCCTTGTTCTGCAGTACTTTGCGGTCCCCAGACTTGGCGGCAGCAGGCGTGTCGGAACCCTTCGGGCCCTCGTTCTGGTTCTGGCTGGTGTTTCTTGAGCAGCTGGCTCCGAGTACGGCGATGAGCGCGGTGGCGAGTCCGAGGCGGAGTTGATTGACGGAGATTGTTCTCATGGTTGCACCGTTGGTATTGGGGAGTCAGAAAAGCCCTGTCGCAGAGGGCGTGAGCCGCGAAGCCCGTTGCTGCCCGGAGGCGCGCGCGACGCTAACCGTGATTTGTGACAGTCCTGCGACAGATTGGTGACAACGAGCGAGCGTCCAACTGGCGCATCGGCTAGTCTGCGAGCATGGGAGACCGGGAAAAGCGTACTTCGGTTGTCAGTCGGCATGGCCGCTATCCGTTCCAAACCGGCATGGTCACTGCGTCATTGTTGCGCCGGGGGCTGCGCATGGACGACGCGGTTCGTTTGGCTCGACGTGTCCGCGAATCATTCGCCGGGCGCGACGAAGTCACGACCGACGAGATCGGCGCTCGTATCGACGAACTGGTCGTCCAAGCATTGGGCCCGGACGCACCCGGGCGGCCGTCCATCGTGACCCCACCGCGGGCGTTGCCCATGGTCACCGCGGCTGACGGCACGTTTCCGTTTTCCAGAGGCGTGCTCGTTCGACATCTCGACACCGCGGGCGTTGGGCTCGAGGCGTCGTCGCAACTGTTGGACGGATTGGAACGCTGGATCCGACGGCGACCCACTTCCTTGCTGCGCGATACGGAGCTCTACGAGCGAGTCGCGCACATGCTCGCGGCCAGCCAAGGCCACGAGTTCGCTCGTCGCTTTCGTTTCGCGACCTGGGTCCGTCGCAGCGAGACGCCAATCATTATCTTGATCGGTGGGGCGACGGGCACGGGCAAGTCCACACTGGCAATGGAACTCGCCTATCGGCTGGGCGTGCACTGGGTCACGAGCACGGACATGGTCCGAGAGACCATGCGCGCGGTCGTGCCACCCGCACTGGTGCCCGGTCTCCATGATCACTCGTTTCGGGGAATGCTGATGGGAGGCCAGGTGCTCAGCAATCCTCGCGAACGGGTGATCGCCGGCTATCGCCAACAAGCCGAACAAGTCGCCATCGGTGTCAAAGCGGTGATCCAAAGAGCGATTCAGGAGAATGCTCACGTCATCATCGAGGGGATTCACCTAGCTCCGCCATTTGAGCAGTACCTTCCCCCCGACACGGATGCGCTCGTTGCCGGTTTTGTGTTGGCAGTGCCCGACGAGAAGGCACACATGGGTCGATTTCGGGAACGTTCGACGACCCAGCCAGAACGACCAGCCGTTACCTATCTCGATGCGTTTCAGTCGGTACGCTGGATCCAAAGTGATCTATTGCGGATGGCGGAGGACGCAGAAGCCGTCGTCCTGTCGAATGCCGATCGGCGTTCGACGTTGACCGGTGCGGTCGACATTCTGAGTCGTGGGTTGCCCGTGGAAGAACTCGACAACCGCAGCAGCGCCCAGCGCCAGGACCCATCTCGGGGGCCTGGTATTCCAACGCTGATACTCATCCTCGACGGGTTGGGGGATGAGCCGAATCCGGTCTTGGGGAACAAGACGCCGCTTGCGGCAGCCGACAAGCCGACCCTTCGAAGGCTCGCGGCGCTCGGGGGGCAGGGGCGGATCCGAACCGGAGACGATGGGCCCGACATGCCATCCACGGACGAGGGGCTGATGGCCGTGCTGGCGGGGCCGAACACCGAACGTCGTCTGGCGCGCGGTCTCTTCGAGGCCGTTGGCCAAGGTATTCCGCTTCCGGTCGATTCGGTGCTTCTCCGAGGCAATCTGGCAACGGTGGAGGCAGACGGCGCCATCGTCGATCGGCGCGCTGGGCGCATCCGCGGTGGGGTGGAAGATCTACTTGCCGACCTGCGATCCGTGACTCTGGCGGGTGGGATCACGGCCCGCATTTATCCGGGCCACGAGCACCGCTTGCTCGTCATGCTTCTTGGTCCTGGCCTTTCCCCTGCCGTCGCTGATACCGATCCAGGCAGCGACGCCGAGGTGCAGCAAGTGATCCAGCCCCATTCGCTCGACGGGACGCCGGAGGCGGGGCGCACTGCTGAGGCGTTGCACGAGCTCATGGCGATCGCACGTGAGCGGCTGGAGGGGCACCCCGTCAATCAGGAGCGTTTGGCGCGCGGCTTGCCCGTTGCCAACGCGATCATCACGCGTGGTGCTGCGGCTGCGCCCAGGAAGCGTCAATCCCGGCAATGGGTCGGAACGATGGTGGCTCGCTGCAATACGGCACTCGGCGTGGCTCGGTACTTGGGACTCAGAACCGCCACCTCTCAGCGCATGACCGGCAACCTGGATACGGATCTCGACGCCAAGTTCGAGACTGCCGGGACGGCCTTGGCCGCGACTGATACCGTCGTCGTTCACGTCAAAGGCACCGACGTTGCCGCTCACGATCGTCGACCCGTCGAGAAGCGTGATTTCATCACGGCCATTGATGCCGCGTTGGGCAGGTTCTTGGCGAATAGCCCACAGCTCAGCGGGAAGTTGCGGGTCGTCGTGTGTGCCGATCATGGCACGTCGTCGCTGACGGGTGATCACATCGCCGACCCGGTCCCGCTCCTACTGGCGACGTGGAACGCGGACGCCACGGAAGAAGCCGAGTTCAGCGAAGAGACGGCCGTCAACGGTGCTCTGGGCGATTTGGGGCCCGGCGATCTGGTGGAATTACTGGGGCTCGCGGCGAATCCCAAGCAGGCTCACCCCTTGGATTTGAAGAGCGCCTAACCAAGCTGACGGTTCGGTCGCATCTGAACGCTGCGGATCCCGTTTCGGTTGAGTACCACGCGACAGCGGAGCCAGGGGGCATTCTGGTCATGTAGCGCTCGAATGCGATACACGACGTCGACGTGATAAATCCGACGAGCGAATCCAGTGGCGACCGCGTTGCGTTCTAGATCGGCGAAGTAGACACGTTGCTTCGGATCGTCGGTGTGGACCAACCACGGACTGACGTCGAGGCGAAACACTTCGGTGACGGCTGCGAATGGACGCCCCAGCCGAGCGATCTCGTGGCTGCGCAGCGTGACATCCTTGCGGTGGGAGAGGATCCGGTCTGGATGCGCAGCGTCGGTGACTTCTCGATCGTGGGTTTCGTCGTGTTCACTCGCGCGGGCCTGCTCTACGGACTCGGGCACGGACTCGGGCGACACGAAGCCGGAGCGTTCCTCCACGACGCCGACTCGTCGACGACAGTCGACGTAGGTCAGTTTCCATCGGCGGTCCGCAAACCGCCGCGCAATCCAATCGGAAAACACGCTTTGCAGCGTTGCCTTGAT
>JBNKZR010000408.1:0-6716 GCA_050301735.1 Polyangiaceae bacterium
ACCACCCCCGATGTCGGTGCCGCCAACGCGTCGCACGATCAATGCGATGCCGCCACCGGCTTCCGCACCCCCCAGTGCTAGCCAGATCGCCGCACAACACGTCGCGAGTCAACACCCAGCGGCGGCTCGCGTCGACAGCCTTCGAGCGCCACCCGCTCACGTCTCGACCCGCCCCGCGCAGCACCCGGCAGCACAACTCACCGCGCTGCAGAGTCCCGCGCTGCAGAGTCCTGCCCCGCAGCTCAACGCCTCGCACAGCACATCTCCGCCAGCGGGCACACTGGCGCCAAACCTGAGCAGCCGACCAGCACCTGCGCAGCTCAGTAGCTGGCCGCCAGCACCCGTCTCCGCTAACCCAGCACCTGCACAGGCTTTCCCTTCGAGCGCGACGTCCGTTGCTCCCGCTCAATTGGGCAGCCAGCAGTCCGGCGGGCCCGCTCGCAGCGCGGCACCTTTTGCACCACCGGCGAACCCGATCCCCCCGACGAGCCTCGCGCCTTCCGCCCGCGAGGCGTTCGACTCGTCCGTGTTCGGCAACAGCAGCGGCAAGCTACGCTCACGCATCCAAAGCACCTTGTTGTGGACGTGTCTGCTCGCGGGCGTGACCGTCACCTCGTATCGAAACGACCTCTTGCTGCGAGCAGCAAGCTACTTCAATGCCGAATCGGAGTACCTGAAGCTCGAACAACGCTGGTTCGGCGGCGCTCCCAGCGGTACGCCGCGAGAAGTGGACGCCATCAAAGCCCGCACGACCAGCGAAAGCGCCCCGGCTGCGCTGGGTGATACGGCTGCGCTGGGTGACACGTCGGCGCCGGGCGCGTCTGCCGCGCCAACGCCGGCTCCGAGTGAGCAAGCGTTGCCCAGTGCCATCGCGTCAGACTCGGCAGCCGCTACGGACACGGACTCCGACGACGCCACTGCAGCAACGCCGCCAAAGACGGAAGCAGCCAGCGCCCGAGCCATCACCCCGGCGAGCGCCACCAAGCCCGCGACTGCAACGAAGCCCAAGCCCCGCATGGTCCGGGCGCGCACTTCGGCACCAAAGGCCAACACCCAAAAGGCCGCAGCCCAAAAAGCAGCCAAGAGCGCCGAACCAGGACCCGCCCCCGGCACGGACGAATTCCTGCGCATGAACATGCGCAATGCGGTCAAGAGCTCACAAAAGAAGACCAGTGCCTCGAAGAAGGCGAGCAAATCTGCGTTCGACCCACTGAACGGCGAAATCTGACGCGCGGCGACGCTCAGCGTTCACACGCTGCATCCCGTTCTCGAGCGTCGGGGAGTTCGTGACGCGCGAGCAAGCCTTGAGAAATCGGCGTGATTGCGCCACGATGTTCGTGGTTCGACTCGAATCGCAGTCACTTGCTTCAGGTATCGTCATGCTTCAATCCGCCCCCGCACGCGCACCCCGTTTCGCGGCACTCACGAGCGCTCCGCACTTCGCCTCGGTATTGCTCGTCGTCGTGTCGTTGCTCGGTTGCTCGAGCTCCAACGGCAACGAAGAGGATCCCACCGACGAGGTGACCGAGGCGACGGACGAGGCGACGGAGGACACTCTGGCGACGGATGAGCAGACCGGGACCGGGGCGACGGATGAGCGCGACGACATGGATGCGGCGAGCTCCGATGCCGAGAGTACTGACGACAGCATGTCCGAGGCGGGAGCGACGAGTAGCGACGGTGCCGCTTCAGATGGCAATACGAGCGATGCGGGACTCGAGCAGCCCGATGCCGAGGCCACGGACGTCGAACCCGCGCACCCGGGAGCCGAGCCGGACGCCAACGCTCCCCCACCCGACCTCGGCGACGTCACCTGTGACGAAGCGGCTGCCTGCGGCTTGGTGGAATGTGAGGTGCCGCAGCTTCCTGGTTACCACGTCCAGAGTTGCTCGGAGCTCGCGCCCCATTCGAACCCGCCGACCTCGGGCGACCACTACCCGTCCTGGGCGCAGTTCGGCATCTACGAGCAGCCGATCATCACGGGCTTCTTGCTTCACACTCTGGAGCACAGCGCCGTGGCGCTGCTTTACAACTGCGACCTCGTCGAGGCGCGCGGGGACTCGTGCGAGGAGCTCGTCGACGAGCTCCTCGCGTTCTACGACGACTTCCCGCTGGACCCGCTGTGCACGGACGTTCCACATCGATTGGTGATCGCGCCTGATCCGGATCTGGATGCGCCTTTCGCAGCAGCTGCCTGGGGCTACTACCTCAAAGGCGATTGCTTCGACGCCGAGCGTGTCGGGTCGTTCATCGACGCCCACTACGGCAACAACTACGAAGACCTGTGCAACGCGGGGATCGATCCGAGCGAGGCCGGCTGCGAGCCGTGAGTACCACGCCCCAGCTCGACAGAGGCAAGTTCTGGGACTAACAGGCTACGGGCTCGACGTTCCGCCGATCAGCAAGAAGTCGAAACAGTCGCCGCCGAGAGCGCTGCACACCGCTGGCAGCTCGAGCTTTCCCAGCTCGCTGTCGAGGGACAACTCGGAGCAGGATGGATAACCCGACAGGTTTACTTCGGCCAGTGCCTGCACGCAGCTGAAGAAGTCGTCGAAGGTCGCCGAGCAAGCACTCGGGTGATTGCATGGGGCGTCGATCAGCTGCTGCTCGCCAGCCTCCAACGCCTCGACGATGGCGATGGGGTCCATCGCGCAAGCGTCGTAGACTTCCTGACAACGAGGCGCAACGTCGTCCTGCGTCTGCGCGGGAGACTCGCCGAAAAGCGTCTCGATCGCGGCGTACACCCGACACGCCTCATCCGCCGTGTACTCGATGCGGGCACACTCGCGGTACGCCCGGCAAGCGGCCTCCACTTCGGCGCTACCGAGGTCGCTCAATGACGCCGTCCCTGCGACCCCAAAACAGCTCTCAACCTCCGACCCCGCGGAGGTTCCCTGTACGGGAGTTGGCGGAGAAGCGACCTGTCCCGCGCCGTCGACACTGCTGACAGCCCCGCTCCCACTGCCGCCCTCAGCCTCGGACGTAGAGTCGCCGTCGCTCGCATCCGAGCAAGCCAAAGCCATCAGCCAGCCGCTGGCGGCCACCAGCACCGAGCGTATCGACAGGCGGCGACCTCGCAAATCCCACTGAACACCAAGGCACCACATGGCCTCGAGATTAGCGAGGAAGGCTCTCCACGTCACTCACTTGCCAGCCGCCGTCCCACTCGCTCGCCATCCCGTGCCGCTTTTTCGTACTCAATACCAAAAAGCACGACCGCACGTTCGCGCTCGCTCAGCTGGCTGTGCTCTACTCGCCAGCCATGGGCTACTCCGCTGCAGATTTCGACCAGATGCCATGGACACCAGGGGGGCATCCGCTGGAGCAGAAGAAAGTCGCCAACGCCGGGCTTTCCTTGCTGCAGTTCGAGCCGGGCTTCGACGATCCGAACTGGTGTGAACGAAGCCACGTCATGTTCGTGCTGCAAGGCACCTTGCACCTGGAGTTCGAGGGCGAAACCGTCGCACTCGAAGCAGGGCGCGCGCTCTGGATCGACGCTGGCACCCCCCACCGGGCCTCGGTGCGCGGCGGTGCTCCCGCGCTGGTCTTCATCGCGAGCGACGTCTCCCACACCTGACGCGGCGACGGTGGGCGAAGCGGGGACGACGAGCAGGCTCGAAGGCATGCCCTCGCAGGCTGCAAGGGCCTCGTGCAGGGACGGCGTCAAAGCTGCGTCGTCGCGAAGCCTTTGGCGCGCAAGAGTTCGAGCACGTTGCCCTGACCCACGAGGTGCCCTGCACCGACCACGACGAAGTAGGTTCCCGGTTGGGCCAACAGGTGCTCGACCCCGTCAGCCATGACGCGGTTGCGCTTCAACAACAACTCGTCGTACAGGGCGGGGTACTCCTTGCGCACGAGTTCGAAGTCTGCGAGCAGCGCCTGGGACTCGCCGCGTAGCCACTGCTCGAATATGAGCCCCATGCGAGCCGTCTCATCCTCCTCGAGAGCTCGCTCGACGTCTTCTTCACGGGCCTCTTCGCTCATCGCGTAGAGCAACGCGAGCTGGTCTTCGATCCGCTCCAAACCGACGACGGGGATACTTCGGCTCCGCGCTCGATCGTAGAAGTGGTGATCGATGCCGTGTTCGCCGACGTAGCCCGCCTTCTCCATCGCGCGTACCGACAGCGTCATGGTGATGAACCACAACTTGAAGCCCTGGAGGCGCTCCGGCTGCAGGTCGAGCTCACGCATTCGCGCAAAGAGACGCTCTCGCAGCTCGGGCTGCAACCCGTCGTAGGCACTCTGCCCTGGGGGCAACAGCGCCTGTTGCACGAATTCCTCCATCTGCTCGGCAACCACCTCGTCGTCGAGGTCGGTCTCCAGCACCAACGTCGTGCTCTGCTCGAACGCGTCTTCGATGCGCTGATCGAGGGGATAGATGTCGGGACTGGCCAGGTGTATCGACCCCAACACGAACGCCGTCGCTACCGTGCTCTGCGCGCGCCACATGAACACCGGGTGCTGCGGCTTCGGTGGAGCTTCGGCTGTCGTTTGCGGGGCCGTCTGCGGCGCAGGTCGCTCGCCGCAACCCACCGGCGCCAGCAAGCTGACGAGCAAGAGCAGCAGTAGCAGCACCCGCGAGCGCGCACTTCCTTGCTCGCTCGATGTCGCTCGGGGCTGCCACGACGCCGCTTTCAGCCAGCGCCGCTCCGACATGGCGGCTTGTTCGGAAACGATGGTCCGCATCGAGGCTACCTTGCGGCACTCGCTGGCCGAGAGCAAGAGTCCACACGACGGCCAGGGCGTCGGCCACGAAGCCCTGACGCGCCTCTTGCGTCCGCCGCTGCGACGCACCAAGCTGGCGCCCAGTGAAACTCAGCCTCTTCTGGTTTGTCCTGCTTTTGGTTTTTGGGGTCGTGGGATGCGACGATGACCACGACTGCGACGACGGGGTTTGCGTCTGTTTCGAGGGCGGCGAGTGCGACTTCCGCTGCGACGCCCCACCGTGTCACGTGCAGTGCGAAGGTGACAACGAGCGTTGTGACGGCGAGTGCGCCAACGGCGAGTGCTTCTGTGGGCCGGACAGCCACTGTGACTTCGAATGCGGCGCGCCCCCTTGCCACATCGACTGCGCCGACGGCACGGCGTGCACCGGCACCTGCGCCGATGGGGATTGCATCTGTGAACGGGGTTCTTCCTGCGAGTTCGAGTGCCTCGCCGGTCCGTGTCACGTCGATTGCGCCAACGACACCGAATGCAGCGGAGTGTGCGCCAATGGGCACTGCGGGTGTGAAGACAACAGCGAGTGTCATTTCGCGTGCCAAGACGGCAACTGCTCCGCGAGCTGCGGCTCGGGCTCCAGTTGTACCCTGACTTGCGAAGCTGGTGAGCCGGGAACGCAAGGCTGCCGCTTTGACGAGTGTGTCGCTGGCGAGCCCACGGTTTGCAGCGACGGGATTACGGTCACCTGCGGCGCTTCCTGCCCTACCGATTGAGCGAGCTGTGCGTGTGAGCCTACTCGGACACTGCATGTAGGCCCTAACGAAGATCACAGAAAGCGCACCGTTCGTCGGAGCGAGCATCAAGTCTGCGGGGCCCGTGACCGTACTCCGTCGTGAAGTGATGGTATTTCTGCGCGTCGCAGCCGGGTGGTCCGCTTGTGTGATAGCCGCGACCAGCCTGTCAGGATGTGGGCGAACGGCACCTCACCAGTACCTCGATTCCCTATCTTCGCTGGTCGCAGACGCTGGCGCCGCCGACTCGGGCGCGGACGCCGGTGGCGTCATGAGCTGTGTGGAGAATGGCGATTGCAGTGACGACTCGATTTGCGTCGGCGAACAGTGCGTCTTCTTCGGGCAGTGCCTGCTCGACGTGCATTGCATCGGTGACCGCACCTGCGAGGACCACTTCTGCGTCGGAGAACGCGGAGAGACCAGTCCCGCACCGCGTTGCGACATCAACGCGGACTGTCCGGACAAGCACTACTGCGTCAACAAGGAGTGCGCGCGTGGAACGGAATGCCTGACCCACGCCCACTGTCCCCCCGCCAACGCCTGCGTTCGTGAGGTGTGCTTCAGCGCGGTCGAAATCCTCGCAGAGTAAGCTTCCCAGCAAACGGACTCGGGCTATGGTGCTGCTGCCATGTCGCAACGCCAGCCCATCGAGCTGAAGCACCTCTTCACCCTCAGAGCACTCGCCAAGGAAGGTAGCCTCGTGTCAGCCGCTCGGCAGCTGGGTGTCACCCAGTCCGCACTTTCCCACCAGCTGCGCGAGCTCGAGGGCGCTCTGGGCGTGCGGCTCGTCCAACGCAAGACGAAACCCGTGCGTTTCACGACCGCGGGTGAGCGCCTGCTCGCGGTGGCCCAAACGGTACTGCCTGAGGTCGAGCGCGCCGCAGAGGAACTGATGCGCTCCGCCGATGGCCGGAGCGGGCGCTTGCACATCGCGCTGGAGTGCCACTCCTGCTTCGATTGGCTGCTACCGACATTGGACGCCTTCCGCTCGGAGTTTCCCGAAGTCGATCTCGATCTGAAGCTCGATGCGCTGTTCTCGGCACTCGATGCACTGCGGCAAGGTAGGGTCGACGCAGTGGTGGCGACCGATCCAGTGCCGGACGACCAGATCCAATACGCTCGTCTCTTCCGCTACCAGACGCGACTGATCGTTTCCCCGGAGCACGAACTCGCCGAGCGACCGTTCGTGCAGCCGCCGGACTTGGAAGGCGAAGTCTTCATCACCTACCCCGTCGAGCTCGAGCGCCTGGACGTCTACAGGTA
>JBNKZR010000409.1:0-6713 GCA_050301735.1 Polyangiaceae bacterium
GGTGTCCTCCCCCGCAATGTACTTGCGGAAGGCATCAAAGGCATGGCCGTGCTCCCGGTACAGAGGCCACCCCACCGTCTCGTACACATCCTCAAGGGACAGGAAGGGCTCCGCATCCGGGGGCTGCGAGGAGAAGGGTGGCCACGCATGCGCGTTGGATGGAGCTGCCGAGCACGGCTGGGCGGGGGAATGACTTTGCCATCTCGAGTCCTTGCTGTCGTTGGTGCCCCAGCAGGCCTACGCGGCGGACGCGCGGACGATGAGTGCGTGTCGGCTGGGGAGGTCGTGCTCGGGATCGTCTTGCTAGTGTACAGGGGGCCCACGTAGCAGGCAGTGCTACCCGTCGTTTGCGCCTGTGGAATCGCTGACGGATCAAATCACTGTCAATCCGGCGCTCTCTTCGCCAGCGGCGTATCGCCATCGCAGAAACCTGCACTGAGAGCACTACTGTCCTTTGCGGGTGCCCAAACGCAGACTGGAGGAGGTCAGAACGCGAACTGGACGGTGAAACTCATGTGACGGCAGGGGTCTCGGTCGTCGTTGCGTTGAGCAATATCCCGGCGAGGCTGTTCAGTGAATGCTGAGTTCTTTCTTGCTGCGCGGTCGCTCCAACGAAAGAGTCACGTCGCCGCCGTCGGTCGTCGTTGGCGTGGTTTGCAGAGCGCTCCGCCGCCCCCGATGGTCTTCGTCAGATCCTCGATGAACGTCTCCATGGGCGCAGTCAATGCGCGTCGCAACAACGGAGCGAGCGGGCGCGCCCACCACACGAGCTGCACCTCGAGTCGGTTGATGATGCGACAAGTGTTCGCGCTCAGGGGGGCGAGGTGCCATCGATTCACGACGCGCGAGATGAACTGCGGCAGTCCAGTCTCCGCTGCGTAGGCAAGCTCCAAGGCTGGCCGGTCGAAGTGCAGCACGCGTTCCGACACGATGCTCGGTGGGATGGGCCCGAGCGGCGTCGAGCTGACCCAGGTACGCACCGCACCGACGCCGAGTTTTCCGTCGAGCCAGCTTTCGTCGATGCTCGTCGACCATTCATCCAAGTCTGCGAAATGTTCAGCAAGTACACTCCACGCGGAGAGCGCAGGCGCGCTGACGACGACGTTCGTTTCTAGCTTCATGGCTCAACTTCGGCGAACGACATGGGGGCTGTCGCCGCGCGAACCCATTCCCGAACAGGGAAGGCTTCGCCAGTTCCGGCATTTTCTCCTGACCGAGCTGATTGGGGCCCGCAGCACCGCCACGGGATGAAAGCACCGGGCGGGTCTCCGAGCTTCGCTTGGCCCACCGTAGCTACGAATCATGTTATGTCTCTGGTTTCCTTTCGGCCCCGCGCGAGACGAAAATGTCGCTTGAATTCCCGCTGCTGCAATTGTCGACGGTGCTCCTTGCCGGCATTCTGGGGGGCGAACTGCTCGGTCGCCTGAAGCTCCCCAAGGTCACGGGTTGGATCGGGACGGGTATCGTTCTGCGCAGTTTGGAGCTGCCCGGGCTGAAGGGCGACGGGTTGCTGAGCTTCGCCCCGCTGACAGACTTCGTGCTCGGCTTCATCGCTTTCACGGTGGGCGCGACCCTGCACGTCGCGAGTCTTCGCAACGCCGGATCGCGGCTCGGCCTGCTACTGCTCGCGGAGGCGACCGTTCTGCCGCTGGTGGTGGTCTTAGCGCTGATCTTCGTGGGTGGGCTCGAGCCGAGCGTTGCGCTGATCCTCGCGGCGATCGCCATCGCGGGTGCTCCTGGCACCACCGTGCTCGTCGTGCGAGAGGCACGCGCGCGAGGACTCTTGTCGCGCACGTTGATCGCTGCCGTTGGTTTGATCGACATGGTTGCGGTCGGCGCGTTCGTTTTCGTCAGTGCCCTGTTGCGCGATGGCGGCGCCGGGCTGTCGGATTGGCACGTGGCTTTGGCTGCGGTGGGCGCGGAGTTTGGGCTGGCTGCGTTGGTGGGCGTTGGCTGGGCTGTGGTGGCGCTGCTCTTGAGTCGCACGGTGATCGGACCCGCATTCGTCGGTCCGATGATGGTGGTCGTGATCCTCGGAGCCTGGGGCGTGGGGCAGGCGATCGGTGCATCGAGCATCCTATCCTGCACCATCGCGGGCATCGCGGTTTCGAATCTGCGCCATGACACGGCGCGTGCCGCTGAGGCCTACTTGCAGCCGTTTGGTGGAGTTCTCTTCGCGAGTTTCTACACCCTGGCTGGCATGCGCCTCGACTTCGGAATGGTCATCCCGCTGTTGCCGATGGTCGCCGTGTACTTCCTCTCGCGCTTGGCCGGCAAGAGTATCAGTGCCTACATGGCGATGGCTCTCGCCAACGCGCCAGCGCAAATCCGCAACTATCTGGGCATTGCGCTCTTGCCCCACGGCGGTGTGGCGGTGGGATTGATCTTCTTCGTGCAAGAGCACCCCGGCTTTGCGCAGAACGCGGACGCCATCGCCGCGGTAGGTCTCGCGACACTCGCGATCAACCAGTTGATTGGGCCGAGTGCCACTCGTTTCGCTCTGGCTCGCTCGGCGGAGGTGGCCAAAGACCGGCCACGACTCCTCGACTTTCTGTCCGAGGAGCGCATCGTGGTGGGGCTGGAGGCGCGCACCAAACGAGAAGTGATCGAGGTATTGGCCGACAGGCTCTACGCGACGTCTCAGCTGCCCGTCGCGAGAGACGAGTTCGTCGCGAACGTCGTTGCCCGCGAAAACGAGGAGTCGACCTGCTTGGGGGAGGGGTTCATGATACCCCACGCGACATTGCCTCGAGGCTCTCGCGTGCAGGGGGTTTTGGGGCTGAGCAAGAAAGGTATGGACTTGGGGGCGCACGACGGGCGTGAGGTTCACGCCGTGGTGCTGCTGGCGACACCTGAAGACGAGCACGAACGACACTTGGAGATATTGGCGGCCTTTGCGACTGCAATCACTCGTGACGGCAATCTCCGCGAGCAGCTCTACGCGGCTCGCAACGCGGCGCGCGCCTACGACATCCTGCACGCTGAGGACTCGGAAGACATCAACTACTTCTTGGACGAAGCCATCGCGCGCGTTGGGGCCCAGGGAGCGCGCTAAATGAGCCAGCACGATTCGCGAACGCTCATTCGATGCAACAGAAGATGGGGTCGAGAAACCTAGAACGGACTGTTGTGGTCGAGGTCCTGCCCGTACGCGACTTCGATGGCCCGGGCCACCATCAGCGCGGCCTGTCGACGTTCTTCGTGCGGCGTCAGGTAGTGCACGCGGATCTGTACGCGGCCGGTGCTGGGCACGATGACGACGGCGTGACCGTGCTCGTCGACCAACTCGGCGACGCGCTCGAACTGGCTCACATCCGAGAACCCGCGGGCGAGCAGTCGCGTCGGCAGGCTGCGCACGTCTTCTTGGGGTAATTCGCACTCCCAGGTTAACCATCTGCGGCAACCGTTGCGCACACGGAGCCGCAGCTCGGTGCTCGCCGGAGCCAACGCTCGCGCGGTGTTTTCAGCCATCGACCTTGGTGACGACGACTTCACTGTACGGATCGCCGCAGACGACTGCTTTCGTCTGTTCAGCGCGCCAGGGCACGCCTCCCTTGTACAGTTGCTGGTAATATTCGTCCGTAAGTTCTGGCTTCTCCAGCCACTTGACTCGATGCGCCAGTTGGGCCGTGGCGAGTGCCGCCCCCTGCAACATGTACTCGTTCGGCGTTGGGGCAGTACCGCAGCGGGTGCGGTAGTAGACCGACTCGTAGGACGCGGGCGTTCGCAGCACGAGCCTCTTGTCGGGTTCGAAGTCCGCAATAGCCCAGCGCCCGAAGCCCAGCGCGCGTGCGATGGCCATGCACCAGGCAACGATGTCCAAGGGGTCTTCCGTCAGGGGCCCGACCAGACCCTCCCATTCGGGGGACAGCAGAATCCCCCCAAAGGTGTTGAACACGCACACGTGGCCCGACTCCCGAAGTAGCGCCTCCAGCACTCCGACCGACTGGGGCGCTCGCTCGCGAATGGTCTCGACTGCGTCGAAAGAAATGCGGTTGTAGTATCCCGCAAGATGCATCGTCACGAACACGCCGAAGGCTTGCACCACGCCGCGCTCGTCCCCGGCGACTCCAGCCGTGAAGTCCTGGAGGCCACTGGCGATGGGTCGAATGACCTCCTCTTTGAGACCGTCGACATTCTCACCAGCGATGGCCAGAGCATCGGCCTCCTCGACGGGTTTGCCCAAGGCCTCGACTTCGTTGCTCTCCGATAGCTCGATGAGGCACGCCGGTGCGCGCATCGCCAAGCACTCGGCTTCCTTGGCTTGAATCGAACCGGTCGGGAGATTGAATGCGACCTCGACGGCCGCCGCAGCGTAGCCACAGGCGAAGGCATCGGCGGGGTGCTGTCGACGGACTTTTGCTCCGTACTTCTCGTGCCAGGAATAGCCATAGTGCAAGAAGCTGCCTCGGGCCGTGCCTCCGCTCCTGTCGGCGCTGATGTCCAGACTGCCGTGCCCCATGGCCTTGAACAGTTCGCTGGCGACACGCACCCTTTCAGCAGGGGTCTGCGCGTCCACCCGTTGGCTCACTCGGGCGATCAAGCGATGTGCGAACTCCCGACCCGCACGCATGCGCAGTGCCTGACCTTCCTTTGGGCCCAGGGCATCATCGATCGTTTGGTCGAGGAAGAGGTTGAAGTGGTGGCAGTGATATACGACTGGCTCCCCCGCCAAGAACATCAAGTGCTGCTGGTCGAGGTAGCTACGCAGGGCCTTGGGATCCAGTTCCTTCATGGCTAACTCACAGGTTCAGTGCTTCGAGCCCTAGGATGTCGCAGACTGAGCGCTCGAACAGCGCGGTCTGATCGGCTGTCAGCTGGTCGGGTTCGTTCAAAAGGTCGATGGAGATCCCGGAGCGCAATGCGGCACGTTGCAGCGCGGTGTGTGCATCCGGCGCGTAACGCAGCAAGAACTCCGCGACGCGCACGCTGCGGGCGCGCTCTTCCGGGCTGACTTGGGGCAAGAAGTCTTCCAACAGGGTGAGCACCTGTTTGACGTTGAGCCGCGCCACCCCCAGCGGCATGGTGCGGTCGAAAACGAAGCCCACGACGAAGTCGCTCGGCAGCTCACGCAGCACCAGCAGCATATCCGAGGCCTCGATGGTGACCTGCATCTCGGACGACCACGCCGAGAGGGCGCGCAAGCCCTGGCCATTGGCGCGGATCAGATCGCCGAAATACGCGGCAACGTCCTCTCCTGCCCAGGCTTCGTCACGACGCATCCAAGCGTGGAACAAGAGGCAATCCGGCATTGCGGTGATGAACATGCCCCGTAGTGCGGGGATGGCCCTGAGGCTTTGTTCCAACGTCTGCTCATTGATACGACTCATTCGTTCTTCCTCGATGTATCAAGTCTCGAGCGCACGCTTGAGGGCGCTGGGGACCAACGCAGTCCAACTGGGGGCAAGGGGTTCGGTCGAAACGGCACCCACGCCGAAGCGTCCCGCAGGTGTGTCGCACCAGACGAGCTCCACCCGCTCACCCGAGGTCATCTTCAGCCGGGCGCTGCTCTCCTCCAGCTGGGGGAGGAACGCTTGGGTCGACCGTAGACTCAAACCCAAGTCACCGGCCGCGGCGCCGTAGGCGTCGTCAGGGGCATCCTTCGTCAGGGACAACCCTTCATCGTCGAAGACGAACACGCGGCTCGCTCCCGAGCGCCGTGAAAGCCAGGCTCCGACAGCCGAGAAGCGCTCCTCCAGGGACTCACAAGACGCCAACGTATCTTCCAGCGCGCTCAAACCGAGCTCCGGGGACGAGGGGCGTCGGGTTCGGGATGGTGGTGGCCCATCCGAGCGGGAAGGCGAGGGCGAAAACGCATGAGCCCCACTCGTGGGAGCACCGCTCGTACGGATTGCGGACACTCGCGGTTGGCGTGCGGCTGGCTTTCGCGCCGACCCCGCCCGGCTCAGAAGCGCCCCCAGGATCATGTCATCAGGCAAACAGGCTGAGCGGGCCATCGTCCTCTTCCTGCACCAGTCCCATCTTGGGTGCGATTTCGGCAGCGAGTTGATCAAAAACCAGCGACAACGGGGGCGGTCGCAATCGGCTCATCAATCCCAAGGGCACACTCGAGGCACTGGCAGCGAGTGCCTCCGGATCTCTGGGTATCACCGTGTCCAACACCAGATCGGCGGGAAGTCTGGACCACACCTCTTCTGCGACCGCAAGTGAATCGGCGTTGCGCTGCTGGAGCATGCACAGCACCAGGCCGAGTAGTTCGACGTTGGAGCCCTGCTCTTTGAGTTCACCGATGACATCGAGGAGTTGGGGGAGGGTACGAAGGGCGATCGGTTCGGCTTGAAGCGGTGATAGCGCCCAATCGCTGGCCCTCAGCGCACCGATGGTCGCTCCCGTGAAGCCAGACGGAGTATCGATCACGCAGATGTCGAAGTCGCCGCGGAGTGCGTCGAAGAGACCGGACAACCTGCTGCCGTCCGCCAGTGCCGCGCCGAAGTCCATCGTCTGAGTGGGCCGGATCTCGCCTGCGGGAAGAATGCAGAACTCATCGAGGCGCGTTCGGAGCAGATGTTCCCGTGGGGCGGCGCCGCCGACGACTGCAGCCAAGCCACCGGAAGGCGCAGCACCCTGCAGAGAGAACCCGATCGCACCCTGGGGATCCGCGTCGACGAGCAGTGTGCGAAAACCCGCACGGGCCAGAGCGAAGCTCGAGTTCAACGCTAGGGTGGTCTTTCCGACTCCGCCCTTCTGACTGA
>JBNKZR010000410.1:0-6702 GCA_050301735.1 Polyangiaceae bacterium
ACGTCGACGTTACTGTTGGCGACGTGGACCCGTTTCTGATGTTCAGCAACAACGATGACGTAGTGGCCCAGGAGTACTTCTGGCGGGGGCCGGATGCGTATGAAGCTCTGAGCCTCAAGTTGTGGGTTTCCTTAGCCAGGCGAAGCGCGGGGATCCTCGACATAGGCTCGTACACCGGTCTGTATTCGCTTGCTGCAGCGAGCGCCAACAGACGCTCAAAGGTTTACGCGTTCGAGGCGCTGGATCGCGTGTTCTCGCGTCTACTCATCAACAGGCAAGTGAATCAGTTCGCCAACATCGGAATGACTAACAGCGCTGTTACCAATCAAAGTGGCACGGTGGAGTTCAATGTCTACTCAGGAGATGCGGTGCTCGTGTCGGGCTCATCGCTGATGCAGAAGGCCACCAACCGTCCGATCTATACCCGCAAGCAGGTGGAAGCGACGACCGTGGATTCGTTCGTCTCGAGCGAAACGCCCGCCCGTGTCTCGTTGATGAAGATCGACGCTGAAGGGGCCGAGCATCTCGTTCTTCAAGGCGCCAGTGAAGTTCTGAAGGCGAACAAGCCGGATATCATCTGCGAACTGTTGGGGGGAGCCGAGACGGATCAGGTGGGGCGGCAGTTGCTCAGCCTCGGGTATCGCTTCATTCACATCGACGATCGTGCTGAAACGTTGCAGGAACTGGATAGCCCGGTTCCTGCCGACGGAATGCATGACCTGAATACCCTGTTCACGACGAAGACGCTCGCGGAGGTGCAAGCGCTAGTCTCGTGAAGGAGGGCTGGGCTGAGGCTGGCTGGTGCGTCGCTCAAGAGGTCTCGTTCGCGCAGGTTGGGCGCGACGTTGGCTGCGTTCCTCAAGTCCGTCGTGGCTCGGTACCGACGGCGCCGTGTGTACCGGAGACCCCCTGGACGCATGATTCGAGCAACCCTATTCTCCGAGACCCGACGCCGTGCGAAGCTCCTCGGTTACTCGAGGATTGCCGTAGATGCCGCGACTCGCTCCGCAGTCGAGGCCCGATCCTCGGCCAGCTTGCGCACGCGATCAAGACTCGCGTTACAGTGTGGAGAGTGGGCTCGCGTCACGTCGCGTCCAAACGGTACCCCGAGCGGGAGCCCGCAACCAAGCCCGCCCAAGAAGCGGCCCGCGACATGGCACCTAGGTTTGAGTGTCGCAGTCGCCTTGGTAGCTCTGGCCCGGCGCGTCGTCGCAGGGCCGTGGCCTCCGGGATCCGGATGCACGTTGACGATGTGCGGAGTCTGACCCGAGGCGCGGCATCGGAGCGTCGCACCTTAGGACTTTTTGCGCATGTGCTCGGGAAACGGATTGGACGGCACATGAACCTTTTGGACGTACAGCTGTGTGTCCACGTAGTCCAGGACGCGGGCCTCGACGGGATCGAGAGTCGGCAGCCACTCATCGATGGCCAACGAGGCCAAGCCCTCACGTTTTCTGAAATAGTCGTCGAGGACGAGAATCCCCCCTGGCGCTAGTCGCGGCCAAACCCAATCGAGGGACACTTTCGTAGGTTCGTACTGGTCCACGTCTAGTAGCGCGAAGGCAATGGGTTCTTTGAACCCCTTGAAACATTTCGGAACGAACCCTGGCCAGAGCTTGAACGAGTCGTTGGGGATCTCAGCGGACACGAGAATCTGCTCGAACGCCTCGACGCCTCCGACGGATAGCTTGCCGGCAGGATACTGCCCAAAGTCCATATCCGTGGGAGGCGCCATTCCTTCGAAGCTGTCGAAGGCATGAGCCATCTTCCCTAGGGCATGAGCAAGAAGAGACAATCGCTTGAAAGTGGCACCGCGGAACACGCCAATTTCAATGAAGTCGCCGGGCACCTCGCAGACGCGCGCGATGAGCGGTAGCAACTGACTGTTACCGATGACTGCCATAGCCGTGGACCATACGCCTAGACCCGTGAGAAATCCACTCTCTGCGTCTGCGCATTCTGAGGCAAGGGCTCCCGAACAGGTGAGCGATCAGTTGCGTGTGCGCGCTCGGTACGATCGAAGCGCGTCCTCGTCACCCGTTTGAACGACGGCGTCTCGGCGTGCGGTGCGTACTGCCAGCACTGTGCGTCTTGGTGGAACACGAGCGGATCAGCCATCAGCAGCAACTAGATCATCGAAGTCGCGTTGCCGAACGTACGGCACCAAGTTGCTGTTCTTGGTGCAAATGAAGAGCTCGCAGCCTCGCTCGCACAGCTCTCGCGCGGCGTTTCTCACGTTCCACAGCTGGACGCTGAGGAAGGGGTCATTCGACTGAACCTGCGACTCTTCGTAGAATCGGGGCTTGTCGCCCGAGTACTTCAGATCGTTCCCCAACAAGGCGATCCGGACAGCTCCCATGTGGAACGCGAGTTGAATCGCCAACATCGTCGTCGTGCACCCGTGGTAGAAGCCAAGCTGCAGGTTTTCAGAAAACCCGCTTCGACCAAGAGCCTTCACGTAGTAGGTGCGCGGCACCCAGTCGGGGTCGTCCACCCAGCGGAGTTCCTCTCGAAACACTCGAATCATGGAATCAGGTAGGCGATTTGTTCCGAACTGTCGCTTCTCTGGGTGCTTGATGAAACGCAAGTCGCTCACGACGTAGTGCGTGGTTCGGAACCCAAACCGTTCGGAGAGCAGGGTCGAAGCATTCATTCCGATCACCAGGTGACCGTCCAGCTTGTGAAGGTCATGCTCCAGGACCGATGGACCATTTCCGAGAACAAAGGCCGTTCTCCCGGTTGCAGAACCTGCGAGCTCAGCAACGTCTAGCCCTTTCACCCGAGCACCTCGTCGTAGATTCGGACGAAGCGTTGCACCAGGCGCTCCGGTTTGAGGTGTCTGCTGAAGTACTCGTAGGACCTCTGTTGCAGGTCGCGGATCTCGTGTCTGTTTCTCACGAGAGACAGGAGGCGTTCGCCCACGTCAGTCGGACTAGTCAAGAAGAACGGAGGAGGTACGCCCACGTCACAGGCTGCCTGAAAGGCGGCCTGGGCGAACGGGTCTGCGTTGTTGACGGTGACGTTCCCCGCGGCAAGTCCCTCCATGCTGATCTGGTGGAATGCTCCGGTCGCGATCTCGTCAATCGTCACGTGTGCGTTTCGCCTCAGTTCAAACAGGGCTCTCGGTTGCACACCCGCGACGTCTAGAACCTTGACGTGGGGCAAGGTTCTCAGCGCCCTCAGGACCTTGTCCAACTGGGGCGAGACCTTGTCGCTCCAACGTTGTCCTGAGCGTTTGTGCGCTGGGCTATAGATAACGAGAATTCGCTCATCGTCTCCGAGGGGGCGCACCGAGGGCGCATACGGTACGAGATTGGGGACGAGCTTGTGGTTGGGGAAGAATCGGTGATGCAAATGAGGGAGCGTCAGGTGCGCCGAGAACGGCAGACCCTGCGACTCCGCGCGATCAAAAAAAAGTGGTCCCTCTCGCAACGGGGAGTGTGTCTGGTAAACGAACTTGCACCCTCGCTTCGCATGCTTGGCGACGAGTTCGAGGGCGTGGTCCGGGAGCCTGTTGTGGACGTGGATAATCGAGGCCCTGCCGATGAGGGTCGGTAGCAGCGGTGCTCCTGGACTCTTGCGTGGCAGAATGAGGGTGTTTTCGTAGAAGACTCCGGCCAACGGTGGCGGATAGTCGTTGAGTGACACCGCCAGTGCGGAGTATCGAGTATGGGTTGCCAACGCGTTGGCAATACGCCCGGGTGCTCCGGCAAGGGGGGTGCTGGTCAGGTGTAGAACTTCAGGTTCGGAGTTCATATCGGCAACCATCTCGTAGGCTCAGTTCCAGAACCCGAAGCAGCGCATCAGGTCCAGTCGCCAGTTGGGAGTAGCGGTTCCACCAACTCTCTCGCAGCAGCAACCACCTGATGCGAGGAAGCGCAGCAACCAACAGCGAGTGGAAGTCGTCGCCTTCTGTGGCCAGACCGCCGTCCACGCGTAGGACGCCGTCGGTCTCGCTCGCCACCAACCTGTCGATGTCTTCCAGGTACTCCGCTTCCCCGAAGACGGGCACGAAAGCGTCTTTATCCTTGTCCTTGTTGAGGATCACGATGTGCTCCAACGCTGCAGGGAGGTCGTCAGTCGTGTCCGCGGTTGCTACGATGCGCGCGTGGCAACCCTCGTAGCGCTCCGAATCGCCCACGAGGATGAGCGCGTCGATTTCATCCGGCTCGCCGAGCCACTCAGCGTAGTGCAGGCATGGCTCGTCCAGGATGACGGTCAGTCGAAGGCGGTGGTTGGTTGCCCGGAGCAGCGCGGGCAGGGCATTTCTCGGGTTCACCACGATCAGGTTGCGAATGCTCGCCGTCAGATTCATCCATGCGCGTGTATCCGGCGCTGCGTAGAGCAGCCTGGACATCGGCATCGTAGGGTCGATCGCTGCGAGGTCGCAATCGATGGCAAAAAGGTAACGGTCGCGCCACCCGATGAACTCTCGTTTCGCCACCAGAGCGCCGAACAGGTTGAGTCGGTGCACGAGATACCCCTCGCCGGCTGGAGTCAGCACGGCGCTCGAAAGGGACTCTTCGCGGATCCGTTTCTCGAACCTCTCGACCTCGAGGCCTCCTGCCTTGCCACGAATGCGACCGAGCAGGCGCGGCTCGATCTTCGAGGGGGACAACTCGGCGGGAGTACCCGCTCCAAGGTTCCCCAGCCGCTGGAGGAGTGGGCTCTTCGAGTCTCGTGCGAACGCTCGCGGGTCTCTCCTTAGCTTGGCCAGCTTGCGGAGCAATGTTGGCTTCCCCATCTGCTATCTCTTAGTCCAGTCTAGCTGTGTTTGGAACGGTGTTTGGGACGAAGCGGATCAGCGCCACAGGCTGGCGACGAGGTAGTCGTAGGCCGATACGCCACCAGGCGCGGGACGCTGCCTCTCACCGAACCAGTTCAGGTGCATGGCGGAGGCGTCAAACCGTCCGGTCTGCTCGATCGACTCAGTGACGCTGGGCGAGAACAGTCCACGCGCGGCGAGCTCGCGTAGGTCAACAGTGTCGGGTAATGTTCGTGAGACGGCTGGCACACATGCCCGCAGGTGCGATCGACTTTTCTGGAATGGGTTGGTACGGCACCCAAAGCCTGCTGCGGCAAGATGATACAGAAGTAGTGGGAGTGAGTAGCTGTTGATGTGTCCGGACGAGATCACGAGGCCGAACTCAGGTACCGTGAGTGCCAGGAGCCCGTTGGGCTTCAAGAAGGAGTGCCACAGCCGCAGCGCAGCGATAGGATCCGGAATGTGTTCCAGGCAGTGGTGCGACCAGACCAAATCGCAGGCCGGCACGGGGTTTCCTGGTTCGACCCACCTCAGCCATGAGTAGCGGGGTTCGACGAAGTCGACGCACGTGACGTCGCACCCGAGTAGCGAGAACACAGCGGCCTGATGCCCGGGGCCCGAGCCCACGTCGGCGACGCGCATTCCAGGCTTCAGGGGGAGGAACCTGATGAACTCCAGCGCGCTGAAGAACTGAACCCGATCGTGCGGTGCCTCGAGTCTGATGCCGAGCTTGCGCCAGTCATCCTCCGTTTGAGCGGTGCGGGCCGCGGGCGAGGTCATGGAACCCACCCTGCAGAATTGCGGCTCACGAATCAAGAGTGAGGTCGCACGAGTTTCGCCGGTCGCCGCACAGGCTGGTCTGGCTGGCCGCGAACGCCGTGTACAACGACCTCCGCGTCCAGCTCGGGCTGGCAGACCTCACTTCTGATTGAATATCTCGATCACGCCGGTGGGCTTGCCCTTCTTGTCCACTGCTACAAGGGCACTCAGCTTGAGACGCAGCATGCGATCTTCGGCCTCCGCGAGCATCGACTCCTCGTCGATCGTGATCGGATTCCGATTCATGATCGTCTTGACGGGCTTGTCGAGCAATCCGGGGAACTTCTGCATGCCGCGACGCAGATCACCGTCTGTGACGATTCCGATGAGGTCCTTGTTCTCGTCCATCACGAGCACCAGGCCCTTGCGGCCTTCGGTCATGACGAGCAACGCGTCTCCGATAGACGTTTCCGGGGTCGTCATCGGGGGAGGGGCACTCATCGCGTCCTTCACTCTCGAGATGAGGCGCCGACCCAAGGAACCTCCGGGGTGAAACTTGGCGAAGTCCTTGGGCGCGAAGTCGCGAGCTCGCATCAGGGTCACAGCCATCGCGTCGCCCATGGCCAAAGTCGCCAACGTGGAGTTCGTCGGCGCCAAGTTGTGGGGGCAAGCTTCACGCTCCACGGAGACGTCGATGGCTACGTCCGACTGACGTCCGAGCGAGGAGTCTTCCTCGCCTACGAATCCGATGATGGGCACGTCGAGCTTCCGAAGGTGGGGGACGAGCTTCATGATCTCGTCCGTCTCGCCGCTGTAGGAGATCAGGATGACGACGTCGGTCGGAGTCACCATCCCGAGGTCGCCGTGGAGTGCGTCCGCCGGATGGAGAAAGAAGCTAGGTGTGCCCGTCGACGCGAACGTTGCCGCCATCTTCTGGGCGATCAGCCCCGACTTCCCCATTCCCGATACGACCACGTGTCCGCGGCTGGATAGAATGAGGTCTATCGCCTTGGAGTAGTTGCCGTTGATTCTGCCGGCAAGTGCCGCAATCGACTCCGACTGCATGCGAAAGATGTCTTGAGCATCGGCGACCAGACTGTAGGTCATGGCAGCTCCTTGGTTAAGTTGGGTGGATGAGTCCACCAAAGGTAAGTACAAAAACAGCTTAGCCAGACCCT
>JBNKZR010000411.1:0-6694 GCA_050301735.1 Polyangiaceae bacterium
TGGTGAGCGCGGGAGCCTACTGGGTCGGGCTGGGGCGTGCAAGCTGGGTGGAGTCGGAGTGGAACAGCCCGTGGTACGCGCCGGCAGGGTACGGCAAGGGCGAACCCAACCCCAATATCCTACTGAAATCACGGCGTTTTGCTGTGACGTGCGACGAAACGGGGGGGCACGATTCGGTTGACGCGGGCGCGCCGTGGCTCGATACCCTGGCCGCATGGAAGCGATCGTGATCGACGAGGGGCTGGGTTTCGTCGAGGACATCAGTCAACGCCTCGTCGTCCGCGTGGACAAGGACATGCCCTGCCGCGGTGAGCGGCGCTTGCGCTGGAATGGGGACGGCGCCCGGGGCGCGGCTAGCTGCACCCAGATCCGTCCGGGACTCAACCTCATGGTCACCGACGTGGAGACGGACATTCCTTGGAGCTTCGACGTGCTGCATCAGCCCATCGGGCTCGAGTTTGGCTTCTCCCGACTCAATAGTGTGCGCGTGGTCGATGAACGTGGCACCGAGGTGGGGCTCGGCGCCGGCAAGTTCGGCGTGATGCAGCTCAAAGAGCCCACGCGCCTGCGCTGCGAGGCCACGGCGACACGTGAACAGAGCGCACGCCTGGTGGTCGATCCGGAAGAGTTGTGCCGGCTCTTCGAGTTGGATCAATTGCCGCATCGGGTTGGGCAGGTGCTGGCGGGAGACGCGCCACTGACGAATCTTTCTCAGACCATGACGACCACCATGTTCAATGTCGTGGATGAACTGACGCGCTGCCAGATGAGTGGCCCCATGCGACAGCTGTACTTCGAGAGCAAGTCGCTGGAGCTGCTGGCACTGGCGTTGGAGGCCTTGCAGGCCGTTGGCCCCGAGCGCGCTGAGTCCGAGCTGGATGCGTGCACGGTCGAGCAGCTGGAGCACGCGCGCGCCGTGTTGTTGGACAGGATCTGTGAGCCGCCGTCGCTGCGCGAGTTGGCGCGCTCTTGCGGCATGAACGAGCGCAAACTGAAAGAAGGTTTCAAGCGACGCTTCGGGACCACCGTCTTCGGCTTCGTCAGAGAGCAGCGCATGCGGCGAGCTCACGACATGCTCAGCGCTAGCAGTCGCAGCGTCACTGAAGTGGCGCTGCTCGTGGGCTACGCCAACGCTAGTAAGTTCGCAGCCGCCTTTCGCCGACAATTCGGTGTTCCACCGAGTTCCGTTGCACTTTGCTGAAAACTCGGGTTCGTCTTCGGCCCCGCGCTCGTGCACTGGACGGAGCCGGCGTGGCCGGGGTAGAAGCAAAGCGCTGACCCGCTCTTCACGCTCGGGTTGAACTTTGGTCAAAGATTCCGACCTATTGTGCGTCCGATGCGCGCATACCTGTCAGGTTGGGCCCTTCACGGGCAGTCGCGCTGGTGGGGGGATGTCGTCGAGTCCGTTCTGGAGCCCCAAACAGTCCCGCAGGGAGCAGCTAGCCAGCGCTCAACGACCTAGACATCAAGAAACCGGGCCCATGGCCCGTCTTTGGGAACGACAACAATGCTCGAGCAAACTGTGCCCCCACGCCGCGCTGCATTCGCGGCACTGATCATCGGTCTGTCGTCAGCGCTGCTGGCCTGTGAGTCCGAACCGAAACCGGCGGCGGGGCAAGTCTCGGCGGAGCCAAAAGCCGAACGCTCCGAACAGCTGGGAGGGCACCGCGTCGAAGTGGTCGTCGTCAGCCCGTCCAAGCGCAGTCTGATGTTGACGGTTCCGGGTGAAGTCGAAGCCCACCGCGATGCCATGCTCGCCGCCCCCATGGGTGGCTACATCGAGCGGGTGATGGTGGAGGAAGGTGATCGCGTCAAGAAGGGGCAGATACTCGCCTCCGTCGACCGCGCGGTGCACGCGGTGCGGCTCGATCGGGCAAAGGTCGAGCTGGCTTCCGCTGAGCGTGAACTGGCGCGGGCAAAGTCCCTCGGGACTTCCATTCCCCGGGCGGAGATCGATTCTGCGACGGACCGCGTGGAGATGGCAAAGGCCAACCTGCGTGAGCTCGAGCTCAACGTCAGTCGCTCGATCGTCGGTGCGCCGTTTGCGGGCTATGTGGCCAAGGTGGACGCGGAGGTGGGCGAGGTCGCCGCGCCCGGCGCTCCTCTGATGCGCTTGGTGCAGCTCAAGCCGGTGAATGTCTCGGTGGCGTTGTCGGATCGGGACGTGAACATCGCGCGTGTGGGCGGCAGCGCGAAGATCCAGTTGGACGCACGTGGTAGCCAGTTCGAGGGCAAGATCACCTCCATCTCACGCGCCGCCAACCTCAAGACGCGATCGTTCGAAGCGCTGATCGAGATCCCCAACGAAGATGAACAGCTGCTGCCCGGCATGATCGCCAGCGTCACTCTGCAAACCCAAGGGGAGCCGGAAGCCGAGCCCGCCGCCGCAGGCAAAAAGCCCAGCGCCAAGGCGGGCGCCGCGGATGAAGCCAGCGCCGAGGCCGAGACGGGATCCGGCCTGGTCATCTCTCAAGATTGGCTGGTGACGCGTCCCGAGGGCGTCGGCGTGTTCGTGGAAGAAGACGGCAAGGCCGTCTGGCGCGACATCGTTTTGGGGGACGTCGTGCGCAAGCAGGTCGAGGTCAAGACGGGCCTGAAGACAGGCGACGCGCTGATCATCGTCGGTCATCGCGAGCTGGTGGATGGGGATGAGGTTCTGGTGCAGCGCAAGGGCCGTTGCTGCGTCGAGGGCCGCGCTTCTTTCGATTGAGCAGCCCTTGGCAGTGACTCCCAACGCAGAACGAGAATGACGTGATTGCTTTTTTCGTACGCAATAGAGCTCCCGTGCTCTTGGTGCTCGTGTGCATCTTCTTGTTCGGCATCGTGTCGTACGCCCAGTTGCCACGCGAGGCGAGCCCTGACGTCAAGATCCCCTTCGTGACGGTGACGACGCCCTACGCCGGCGTTTCCCCCAAAGACATCGAAACGCTGGTGACCATCCCGCTGGAGAACGAGCTCGCAGGTATCAAAGACGTCAAGAACATCACCAGCACCAGCGCCGAGGGCCTCAGCATCATCAGCCTGGAGTTCGAGCCCGAGGTCGTGATCGAAGACGCGCTGCAGCGCTGCCGCGACCGCGTGTCGCGCGCTCGGCCCGACGTGCCCGACGAGGCGGACGAGACGTCGGTGCAAGAGATATCCTTCTCGGACATCCCGATCTTGTTCGTCAACATGGCAGGCCCGATCGACGAGATCGAACTCAAGCGCTACGCAGAGAGCTTGCAGGACAAGCTGGAGCGGGTGCCCGGGGTGCTCGACGTACAGCTGAGCGGCGGGCGGACTCGCGAGTTTCGGGTGCAGGTCAACCCGAACCGCTTGGCTCACTACGATCTGGGCGTGACCGACGTGGTCAACGCCATCAACAACGAGAACGTCAACATCCCCGGTGGCGAGGTCAAAGCGCGCTCCGCGAACTTCTTGGTGCGCGTGCCCGGCGAGTTCGCCAGCGCTCGCGAGATCGAAGGTGTCGCCTTGCCGCGCCGCGGTGATCGGCCGGTGTTCGTGCGGGACGTGGCCACCGTCATCGATAGCTTCGCTCAGCGCTCCACCTACTCGCGCATGAACGGCGAACCCAGCGTCTCGCTCGGTGTGGTCAAGCGTGCGGGCGCCAACATCGTCGAGGTTGCCGAAGCCGCCAAGGCGATCACGGCCGTCGAGGCCGAGAAGTGGCCTGGTGCGATCAAGCACAGGATCCTGGCGGACCAGAGTCGCAACGTCGACATCCTGGTCGAGGAGCTGGAGAACAACATCCTGCTCGCCCTGATCCTCGTGGTGGGCGTGATGATCTTCTTCATGGGGATCCAGAACAGCCTGTTCGTGGCGTTCGCCATCCCGCTCAGCATGTTGGGCGCGATGATGGTCTTCTCGCTGATGGGGATCACGCTCAACATGGTCGTGCTCTTCTCCTTGATCCTCGTGCTCGGCATGTTGGTGGATAACGCCATCGTGTTGGTGGAGAACATCTACCGGCACTTGGAGATGGGCAAGACGCCGATGGACGCCTCGATCGAAGGGGCCAAAGAGGTGTCCGGAGCAGTCATCGCTTCGACCCTCACGACCGTAGCCGCTTTCGCCCCCTTGCTCGCGTGGACGGGCATCATGGGCGAGTTCATGATGTACCTGCCGCTCACCGTGATCACGGTGCTGCTCAGCTCGTTGTTCGTCGCGATCGTGATCTTGCCGGTGCTGACCGCGATGGGTTTGCGCCAGAAGCGAACCGCCGACGCCAGCAAGACGCAACAGGAGTTGGAGGCCGAAAACCTCGAGCGCACGCTCAAGAACCCGGTCGTGCGACTGTACCGAGCTACGCTGCAATGGTCGCTCAAACACCGCATCGTGACGTCAGTGGGCGTGTTTGCCATGTTCGTGGGCACCCTCATCGCCTACGGCAAGTGGAACCACGGCACCGAGTTCTTCCCCGACGTCGAGCCGGACCGCGCCACCATCAGCATGCGTGCCCCCGACGGGACGGATCTGGAGGAGACGGACCGCATCGTGCGCGAGATGGAGCGACGGCTGCTCAAAGAAGACAACATCGAGACCTACGTTGCGGAGACTGGCGTCTCGATGGGCGACTTTTCGACCTCACAGGCGACGAACCAGGCGCGGGTGACCGTCGACTTTTACCCGCACGCGAGCAAGGCGCAGCCGGGGGAGACGCCGCGCAAGGAGAGCACTCGCATCACCCTCAACCGCATTCGAGACTCACTCGCCGACATCGTCGGGGCCGAGATCAAAGTCGAGAAGGAACGCATGGGGCCGCCGGTCGGTAAGCCCATAGCCGTCGAGGTGAGCGCCAAGAACTACCACGATGCTGGGCACTTTGCCGCCACTGTGCGCCGCGAGATCGCCAAGATCGATGGCGTCACCGGGCTGACCGACAACTACCGCGTGGGGCGTCCCGAATTGCGCTTTCGCGTGGACCGTGGCGCGGCCAAACGTATCGGTGCCAGCACCGGAGAGATCGCCAGCGCCGTGCGCAACGCGATCAATGGGACGGAGGCCTCTCGCTTCCGCGACGGGGACGACGAATACCGCATCATGGTCGAGCTCGCGCCGGAGTTCAAAGACGACCTGCAGTCGGTGCTGTCCCTGCGCATTCCCGGTCGCGAGGATATGGAGCTCGGCACCTTCAGCGTGCCGATATCCACCGTGGCCAGCTACGAGCTCGCCGGCGGCACCGGCTCCATCACTCACAAAGCGCAGGAGCCGATGGTCACCATCGCCGGTGACGTGAAAGAGGGCTACAACGAAAACGCCGTGCGCGCGGCAGTGGTCAACTATCTCGACGAGGTGGAGGCGCCCCCGGGCGTGTCGACTCGTCTGGGGGGTGCGGACGACGAGCAGCGCAAGACGCAGGAGTTCTTGGGCAATGCCTTCTTGGTGGCCGTCTTCTTGATCGCCCTGGTGCTGGTGGCTCAGTTCAACCGCTTCGACCTACCGCTGATCATCCTCGCTTCCGTGCTCCTATCGCTGATCGGCGTGTTGTGGGGCCTGATCGTCACGGAGACGGCGTTCGGCGTCGTGATGACCGGTTTGGGTGTGATTTCGCTAGCGGGAGTCGTCGTCAACAACGCGATTGTGCTCTTGGACTACGTGGAGCAATTGCGTCAAGCCGGGCGCAGTCGCGACGAAGCGGTGATCGAAGCAGGGATCACGCGTTTCCGCCCCGTGATGCTGACGGCGATCACGACCATCCTGGGTTTGGTGCCGATGGCCATCGGTCTGAGCATCGACTTTGCCAAGGGCAAGATATTCTGGGGCACCCAAAGTGGCGATTGGTGGGGACCGATGGCGGTCGCCGTCGTCTTCGGTCTCGCGTTCGCCACGCTGCTGACCTTGGTGATCGTGCCCACGCTGTACACGCTGTTCGACGACTTCTCCGGCTTGCGCAGTGCGCTGTGGGGGAAACTTGGCTTCCGCCGGTCGCGCCCTCCTGCTAACAAGGCAACGACGAAAACTCCCGCGCTCAGTGCGGGGGAGTAACGACGCATCGTATCGAATTATCGGATTTGGCCGCCAACGTTCGCGATTCGCGAACTTCTTGCGGCACAGCTCATCGCAAGGCACCGCCAATGACCCGCACCGCACTTTCCGCTTCCTTGTTGACCTGGGCGTGCGCCAGCACGCTCGCCGCCTCGAGCCATGCCCAGGCGGCGGAGCCCGGAACCTCTCCGCCAGCGGAGCAAAGCCAACCTGCGCACGCTGCGACGGCGCCGGAGACGACGGCAGCCCCAGCAGCGAGTCCCGGGAGCGAGGCCGCCCCTGCAACCAGCGTGGCAGCGCCCGGCTCAGCAAACGAGGGCGCGGCAGAGGCCAGCGATACTCCGGGCACGTTTTCGGAGCTGCTGCAGGGAGTGGGTGTATCTGGCGGGCTCACGTCCGAGCAGGCGGGTCTGCGGGCGGCCAAGACGAGCCGCGAAGCAGAAGTGAAGCACCACGAGGTGCTTTCGGCCCAGCAGGATTCTCGCAAAACGTTCTACAGCTTGCTGCCCCGCGTGACCGCGACCGCGCGCTACACGCGCTTGTCGAAGGTGCCGTATCCGAGCTTCGGCAGTGCTGGCATCTTCACCGTCGTGACTCCCGACGGCCCGGGCGTACTGCCCGCTGGCGCGACGTTGGTGGGCGCGGATACCTCGTTTTCTTTTCCCATCCCTCTGAACAACTACTTCCTCAACTTGGGCGTCACCATCCC
>JBNKZR010000412.1:0-6674 GCA_050301735.1 Polyangiaceae bacterium
CCCGCGGCAGGCAGCCAGGTGGACGTGGTGGTGAGCAGCACCTTCAGCGATTTTGGCGAGCGTTGGGAGCGGCTGGTCCTCACGCGGTTGGACCGCGAGAGCTCGCGCAGGTTGGTCACGGCGGTGGGGGGAGAGCAGGTGACGGCGCAGTTTGGTGACCGCATCGTGGAGATCGCCGGTGGCCTGCCGATCGAGATGCTGCCGCTGACCCGGGCCGTGCGTCGCCAGCATGAACGCCAGCGCCCGGTGGAGCTCCGAGGGCCGAGTGCCGCCACCAAAGAGAGCTTATCGAACCTGTGGCAGTTGCTCGACGCCGATGCGCAATTGCTGCTCCGCGCAGCAGCCCTATTCGTGCCCGAGCGCGTGCCGGAGTATGACTTGAAGCAGCTGCTGCTGAGTGACGGTTGGGACGATGAGCGCTTCGAAAACGCGCTCGGGGCGGTGATGGATCAGTCGGCGCTGAGCCCGGGTCAAACGGGGCAGAGCTTCAAGCTGCACGCTCTGTTGTGCGAGTTCCTGCGCAGCTTGGACGGGCTCTTGTCAGAAGCGCTGGTGGCCGAGCACGGCAAACACTTCAGCGAGCTGAATCGTGAGTACGATGGGCGGCCCAACGACACGACTCTCGCCGGCCGCTTGATGGCGTATCCGGCCGACGTCGAGTTCTGGTCGCAGCTGGGGGCAGACACCTTGGAGGCTCTGGATGACTGGGCCATCGGGGGCTCATTGTGGGAGCAGGGGCGTTTCGAGCTGGCGCAGCAATGGTTCGAGCGAGGGCTCGCCCGCAAGCGCGCTGCCACGCCTGAGGACCACGCGTCGTTGGGCGCGAGCCTCTACCATGTGGGTCACTGCCTGTCGTCGTTGGGCAAGTACGAAGCGGCGCAGGAGTGGTACGAACGCGCGGTGGGCGAAGCCGAGCAGGGCGACATCCACGGCCGCGTGGACCGAGCGACGCTCACCACCTCGCTCACCTCACTGCTCAGTGTTTCGCGTCGAGTCGGCGACGTGGAGCGTGTGGAACACTGTGAACGTCGCCTCGCTGAAGTCGCCGCGGAGGACGCGGATGGCTCCGAGAGCTGAACAGCTGGACACGGCGCAGTGCGTCGGCGCGACGCGCGCGGGGGACTTCGTTCATGGTGCAGTGCGTCGCCGCGGCGTGTGAACGCGGTGCGTCGTGCGGGGCATGGGAGTTGCGCCAGTAATTTGTGTTGCACGGTGGGGGCCGGCGTGTTCTGGGTTGACAGGTGGGGCGAGATGGGTGAGTGCTATTGGCGAGCGTGCGCTGGTGATCACTAGTAGCGGCGCACATGCGTGAGGTAGGATTGAAAGGTTGCCCTCGGGGGGCAATTGCATGCGGGCACGTGGCGATTGAGCGCGCTGCCCAGAGGAGGATGCGATGCGAAAATTGAAAGACTATCACCCGCCGGGGCTCGTGTTGGCGGCGCTGGGCTTCACCAAGGTGCGGCTGAGTTCGCGCGAGGCATTCCGCCCCCTGGCGGATGAGGTGGAGGCGCAGCGCACGACGGTGACGTCGGCCGTCAGCGCGCGCGACGTGGCGCGTGAAGAACGCATCGCGTCCACCGCCGAAGTGGATTGGCGCGATGGCGAGCTCGATGTGGCGGTGATGTCGCTCTCGCGCGCCGTTCTGGCTGTGGTCAACGGAGATCGCGACAGCCCGATGTACAAACGATTGTTTCCGATCGCTCCGAGCAAGGCCATGGATGCCACCGCCACGCCCGCCCAAAGCCGCTACGTGCGCGCCTTGCTCGAGACCCAGCGCGCTCAGGCGCAGTACGCAGAGTTTCAGCCTCAGGCCGAGGCGATTGCCAGCGCCCTGACCGCCGTCGAACAAGCCGTGGCAGCGCGCCAGGATCTCTACGTCAAAGAGGCGCAGGCCCAGGGCGCTTTGACCCAGGCACTCGATGCCGCTCGCCGCCACTACAACAAGCTCTACCCGCGTCTCCAGCTGCTGGAAGACAACACCAATCTGGTGGAGTCGCTATTCTACAACTGGCGCTCCGATAGCGGCGAGCCCACGCCTGAAGAAACGCCCACGTCCTGACTCCCGGCAGGCGTGCTTGCCCATCTAGCAGCCCCATCGTGCTGCCCCCCAATCGAGGTCTCGCTGCGTCTCTTGACTCAAGATAGAGCGCTAGCGAGGCCTCGTTTGCGTTTCTGCGCCGAGCAGAGGCTGTGTTTCGACTTCTCTTAGCCTCTCTGGACCGACAGAGCCCATCGTGGACCGGGAGAAGGGATGCGGGACGAGGCCTGGTCGTGCCTCTGGTTGTCTGTCTGGATGGCAGCAGAGCTCGAAGAGAGCCTCGCCATGTGGCCCAGGCTGACCAAAGGCGCGTTCTGCGACCTCGGAACGAGAACTTCCCCGAGGACGAGGGCGTTCCGAGGTCACGGAACAAGGACTTCCCCGAGGACGAGGGCGTTCCGAGGCCACGGAACAAGGACTTCCCGGGGGACGAAGGCGTTCCGAGGTCACGGAACAGGAACTTCCCCGAGGACGAAGGCGTTCCGAGGTCGCGGAACAGGCTCGTCCCGACTGCCGTGTGCCTTCCGTACCAGCCGCACGCTCGTTGCAGAAGTGCGCCGCGGGCGCGCGACCCACGCCACGAGCTACATCCCCTGCCAGAGCGCGAGCCACAGCGCGGCCACGATACCCGCTGCGATGGCCAACATCCAGCCGATGCCGGACGCGAAGTACGGCGAGACCATCAAGAAGATACCTGCCGCGATCTGTGGCATGCGCTGCATCTTCCTGCCGTAGGAGAACAAGACGAACCCTGCCCCCGAGATGACGAAAGAAACCAGGAGCGAGGCGGGGTCGAAATCCATGAGTTACGAGATTAACACTCGTGCGCTTCGCGCGCTCATTCCTTCTGCAGCACGATCGAGCCCAGCACTTGGCCAACCCCGGTTGGTTCGGGCTGGGTCAAGACCAAGGCGTCGCCCATCACACAGTACTCGTAGCTCGCTTCCTCGCCGCTGTCGTTGGTCGTGAGGGTGGTACCGGCCGCCGAATAGCTGCCAGTCCTCTGTGGCGTAGCCGAGATGGTTGCCAACCCGCCCTGCTCCGTTGGCGACCGTGCTCGCTGATCGTGTGCTCGGAAGAATTGTCCCGTGCTATCACGCGTCGCCTATGGACAACGTGCTCATCTACGGCGCTTCGGGATACACCGGCGGTCTCATCGCCGAGCGCGCAGCCGCCGAAGGCGCCAAGCCGGTACTGGCAGGGCGCGCCGAGGAAAAGATCCGACCCCTCGCTGAACGCTTGGGGTGCCCCCATCGCATCGTCGGGCTCGACGATGAAGGCAAGCTGGATGCTACGCTCGAAGGAGTGGACGTCGTGCTGCACTGCGCGGGTCCGTTCGCGCACACCGCCCAGCCGATGGCTGAGGCGTGTCTGCGAACCAAGACGCACTACTTGGACATCACCGGGGAGCTCGGCGTCTTCGAAGCGCTCGCCGCCTGCGACGAGCGCGCCAAGCAGGCCGGCGTCATGCTCATGCCCGGCGTCGGCTTCGACGTCGTGCCGACGGATTGCCTCGCCGTTTACCTGGCGCAGCAGCTCGAAGATGCATGCCACTTGACCTTGGCGTTTGCGGCTTCTTCCATGCAGCTCTCGCACGGTACGACCCTGACGTCGATTGAGTCGCTCGGTTGGGGGGCAGTGCGGCAGGAAGGCAAGATTGTGCAGGTGCCTCCCGTTTGGCGCACGCTGGACATCGACTTCGACGGACAGTCGCAGCCGTGTGTCACGATCCCGTGGGGCGATGTGTCCACAGCCTTCTACAGCACGGGCATTCCCAACATCGAGGTTTACATGGCGGCGCCACCAGGAATGCGTCGCGCGTTCCAAGTGAGTCGGTACCTGGGCGGCCTGCTCAGAGCCCGACCCGTGCAGCGTTTCCTCAAGAGTCGCGTGCCCCCAGGCGGCCCCGACGAGTCGATGCGCAAGAATGCCCACGTGCGCCTTTGGGGCAAAGTCACCAACGCCCGAGGCCGTTCGGTGGAGGCTCACCTGTACACCCCAGAGGCCTATCAGTTGACGATGCTCACGGCCCTCGTCAGCGCGCGCCGAGCCGCGAGCGGCGATGCTCCCGTCGGCTTCCAAACCCCAGCCAAGGCCTACGGACCCGACTTGATCCTCGAAGTGGAAGGCACGTCACGCTCGTAGTCCCGGAATACGTCGCGCTCGTCACTTGCAGCTGCCGTTGGGGCGGCAGTCGGCGCTCACGCAATCGTCGTTGTTTTCGCAGCTCGCTCCCGTTTCGCCCGAATCGCACAGCGTGCCGACGCAATAGGCAACGCAGTCCAAGTTGTTCACACATGGTGCGCCGCTGAGGCCATCGGTGCAGCTGCCATCGCCGCAGTAGTCGGATTGGCAGTCCGCGCGGCTCTCGCAGGCATCACCCAGCGCGCCCGTCGTGCACTCGCCACCGCCACAATAGCCGCTGTCGCAGTCGCCGCCACTGAAGCACGAGGAGCCGAGGCTGCGGTCCGTGCACTGTCCCGGATCCACGAAGTCGGTGGCGCAGTGGCCACTCTCGCAGTCCGTCGCGTAGCGACAAGGGTCCCCCAACTCGCCCACGGCGCATACTCCCGAGGTGCAGATCCCGGATACGCAGTCCAGAGCATCGTCACACGAGCTGCCGAGGGCTCCGTCGGTGCACGCCTCGTCCGCGCAGTAGCCGCTGTCGCACTGGCCGTTGACGTAGCAGACGGAGCCTTCGCTTCGGTCCGTGCACACGCCCATCTCCGTCGCAGGCGAGTAGGCGCAGTGCCGGCTGTTGCAGTCCGTCAGGGTCCCGCAGGCATCCCCCAAATCTCCCGCTGCGCACTGTTGGTTGAAGCACACTTGGGACAAGCAATCGCCGGGAAAGGTGCAGTAGTCGCCGAGTTCACCTGCCGAACAGGTGTCGTCCACGCAGAAGCCGTCGCACTGCTCTTCCACCACGCACGGATCGCCGGCGACACCCGCGCTGCACGCGCCGTTCACACAACGCCCGGAGAGGCACTGCTGCCCCGAACCACAGTCGGCACCGAGCTCTCCCGAAGAGCAGATGCGACCGTCCGCCAGCACGACACAGAAGCCCGAATCGCAGTCGGCATTGACGTCGCACACGCCGCCGACATCGCCGCTACCACAGGACCCGGCCACACAAAATCCCGATGCGCAGTGTTCGTCCGCCCGGCAAGGTGAGCCCAGTTCCCGATCCGTGCACGTGCCGGAGTTGTTCGGATCGCCCGTGCACGCGAGATCCCCGTCGCACTGCTCCGCCGTCAGGCAAGTGGCGCCGATGCTCCCTGAGCGGCAACGCGTGCCCACGCAGTAGTTGCCGTCGAGGCAGTCGCCGTTCTCGTTGCATGGCGAGTCCTCACCGTTGCTGCACAGGCTGGTGAAGCACACCCCCGACTCGCAATCGGCGTCCGCGCGACAGGTGTCTCCTTCACCACCGCTGGTGCAGCTTCCCGCGGCAGCGTCTTGTTGGGCGCAGCGCCCGGACTCGCAATCACCGTCCGCCAGGCACGGGCTCCCCGCGCGACCATCGCTGCAGGCTCCGACGATGCACGCGCCGTTGCAGTCGTCGTCGCCGACGCAAGCCGAGCCCAGTTCTCCTGAAGCGCACACTTGAAGCTCTGCAAGACAGCGCGAGCCGGCCTGGCAGTTGGCATCCTCGACGCAGTGCTCCCCTTCCGCGCCCGTGGTGCAACTGCCCACCTCAGCATCGGCGGCTCGCGCGCACGATCCCGCGGCGCAGTTCGCGTCGTCGTTGCAGGGGGCGCCATAGTCACCACTCGAGCAGCCGCCCCGAGCGTCGACCACGACGCAGGTGCCGTCCGTGCAATCGTCGTCCTGTGCGCAGTAGTCGCCGTTTTCTCCTGTCGTGCAGCGCCCTTGGTCTCGCTCATCGAGGCTGCAGTGGCCGCTGCCGCAGTCGTCGTCGTTTTCACAGAAGGACTCTGAGGCGCAGTCGATGACCTCACCCAAGTCCATCTCGCACGCCTGCTCGCAATCGAGCTCCTCCAGGCATCCGAAGAAGCGATTGCACACGGCCACAGATAGTGGAAACGGGTCGCAGTCGCAGCTCACTCCTCCGCAGCCCGCCTCCGCGCAATTCGCACCGTCGTAGCGGGCGCCGAGCGCCGCACAGGTTGCAGCGGTCACCGCTGGCGGTGACGCGCTGGGCTCGTCCGGCGAGTCCTCGTCCGTCGCGGTGCTGTCGGCAGCCGTGTCGTCGGTCGTTGTCTCGTCCAGCGCCGAAGCGTCGGGCCCCACGCCGCCACTGGGACGCTCACTTCCGGCGGCGGACGCATCCTCACCTTGCGTCCCCGTGCCCCCGTCGCTCGACCCAGCTTCACGACGGTCACAGCCGGAGCTCACCACCAGCAATGAAATCGAAAGCAACAAGATGCCGAAGTGGCGCGTCGGGCGCTGCAGCGAGCGTTCGTACCTATTCACCGTCGTTCCCTTTCCAAGTCGATGACCGCCCAGGGCCCACAACGCCTCACACGCGAGCTGCCTGCGACCCACGGCACCACTTCGGCAATACGCTCTGGACTCGCGACGGTTTCAACCGGGCTCGGGATTTCTTCGGCCTCCGAGCAGTCTCGTGCTGGCCGTCTAGCGGCGCGGTACGCCAACGTCCGAGAGTTCAGACACTTGC
>JBNKZR010000413.1:0-3352 GCA_050301735.1 Polyangiaceae bacterium
CCAAACGCACCGATCCTCAGCTGCCCGTTCGCTGGCCTGATGCCGTACCTGCCACCGCGCGACTAGCGTGGAGGGTACTCATGTTCTCGTCCGGCCTTCTTTCAGATTCGGCGAAGGGCAACCGCCTTGGAGCGGGTGTGGCGGACGAAGATGCTCTGCCAGGAACGAAGCTCAGCCGGAACCTTGCGCCAGGTGAATACGCCTAGTGCTCCTCGAGCATCGTTTCGACGAGGCGGCAGTAGCCGTCCTCGCACGCGAACGCGGGGAGAAGAGAGCTTGGTGATCTGGAGCGCCATCGTCAGCCTTCTTGGTATCGGCAAGTGGTGGAAGTCCTTTTTGACAGGGCATTCGGTGTCCGCGCTCATTGGCATTCCAGTGCGCTGCTTCCCCAATCGACCTCCCCGTATCCTGCTGGTCCCTCGATCGGCACGCCTGGCGTAGTTGGCGGACATCTCTCGCTTTCGCAGCGAACGTTTCCCCGCCACCGCCACTCACTTTCAACGCGATCTGCTTCCAGATCTGTTAACCACACAGCGAACTCCGGTGTCGATACGAACTCGCCACCGGACGTGGGAATGAGCTCATGCAATGGCGATTCCTCGTTCACTGTAAATATTGCCACCGCCAAGAGTATGGCGTCCGGACCACGCAAGTCGACCTCCGCACGGTCCGACTCTTCAACGATGTTGTCGGTTCCACTGACGATTCGGATCGTTACGTTGGCTTTGGCCCTCAGCCGGGCGCAGGCCTGGGCGGCACCTGCGTCCGGGGCGGGCACGTCGTGCCTGAGCTCACCGTAGTCGAGCTCAAGGGTCAGCGTCGCATCCAAAGCTGTGGGGCCGATGGCACCCGAAAGTGAAGTGCAGGCATCGCCCAGTAGCTCTCGCGCGGTCTGGTCGAATCCGTGAATTGTGTCGTCTGGCCCGACCGGCTCGGCCATGCAAGTGAAGTCGTCCTCATAATCCGGAATCGCTTCATCGTCTCGCCCGCCATCTCCACGCCGTCCCGCATCAGGATGGCTCCCGCCTTGGCCGTCGCATGCAGCCAGCAGCATGGTGGCTGTCAATGGCACTGCTCTGGTCATCACGGTCGTCAATGCTGGATCCCCAGCGATGGGACAAGTGCGTAGATGGGCCCTTGCGCGTCGTCGTCGGTGGACGCCACTCTTTGGAATGACACTTCGATCGAGTAGTCGAACGGATCAGACACGAACGTGTAGCCGACGTTGCCCCCGAGCGCGACTGCGCCTTCGCCGTCGTCCTCGTCGAAGCTGCGGGTGTAGAGGTAGCCAAGTCTCGGAATGACGAATCCCCGACCTTCGGAGAAGACGACCAAGGCGGCAACGTTCGGCGCGAGCGCCAGCAGAGTGTCGTGCCGCACCGATGTACGGCCGTCGAAGTCTACCGTGCTCGCTCGTTGGTGCCAGAGCCCAGCGCCACACGACGGCTGCAGTGACAGCCCGATGTTTCCGTCTTCGGGCGACGTCAGCACTGCTCGGTATCCCAGGTAACCAAGCGTCGGAGTCATTCGAAGTTCGAGCTGTCCCTCATCGAATCCGAACCGGGCCCAACCTTCACCATAGGGGATATTGAGCAGCTTCGTTTCGTCACTGGAGTCACTCTCAGTTTGAACGAAGTAGGTGGCTCCAGCTGAGACCCCGGTAGTGCTTGTGGTCGCGTCTTGGCTCGGGTGCATCGTCGGGTGCAGAGTCAATGGGACAACACAGCTCAGGCACGACGCGCTCGCAGCTGATGCTGCAACCACCCACCTTGGTTTGCGCATCAGTCGAGGGTAGGCGATCGACGGCGATTGCGCAACCTGAGCGTCCGTCGTAGGAACTGTCCCAGCTGTGCTTCCCACTGGTCTTGGCTCTCAGCGTCTCCCGGCTCCCCAGCCACGCCATGGCAATCACCAACCACAAGCCAATGGTGGTGCCGCTGCCCTCCGTTCGAAATCAGGCGTGCCAGAGATGAACAGAGCGTCTCTCTGTTGCGCACCGCGTTCCCCGCAGTGAGCGGCGCGATGCGGATGACGACGAACGCTACTCCCGGGTTGCCGTCCATGCTTGCCTGACCCGATGCGTCAGTGGCGGAATCGTCGAGCAGGCGGTGGAAGTTCCCAAGCAGATGTGCTGCCGAGAACCGGACCACTTGCCCACGGAAAGACATTGACTCAGGCTTTCGGCGCATGATGAACGCCTGTTTGGTACTTGCCTGCTGCGTCATGTTGGCGTGTAGCGAGTCCGACGGCGATAGCTCGGGGGCGCGCGAGGGGTTGGAGGAGGACGCCTGCAGAAGTCGCCCAGATTGTCGAGACCTGGAAGCGCGTCTCCCGTCTAACATCTCTGAATCCCTCTTCGCTCGTGCTCCGTTTCGACCCCGTGCCGCGCGAAAGGTCACTTCGGACACAGCGGCAAGTGGGCGACGTGTGCATCCGTGAACCCTCCTCTCGCCGCGCATACGGTTCCGCCGTCCCCATCCGCCAAGCAATCCAAGTATCCCTCCGCACTCAACTCGAACGCCTCTTCGCACGCAGCTTCTGCCGATTCCTCCGCGTATGCTCGCCATCCGTCCCCTGCCAACTCGTACGAGTAGCTGTATCCGTCTACGATGTACACCGAGCCATCCGGTCCCACCAAACACACGGCGGCTGAAAGCCCGGTGCTCGTTGTCGGACCTGTCTCGATGAAACACACGCCATCCAGCCTGCCGCGCGCTTCCAGACATCCATCGTTGGCGTTCACCAAATATCCTTCGAGCGGCCCGCACGCCATGCAGACACTCTCTTCGCACGTCTCGGATACTGCGCAGTCCGTGTCCTCCTCGCAACCGACGGCACAGACACTCCCCGCGCAATTGAGCTCTTCACAGGTGCCTCCGAGTCCGCTGCACTCTCCTTCTTCAGTACAAAGCACCGTGCACATGTTGCAGTGACACTCGAGGCCTTCGCCACAATCCTCGTCCGATGAGCAGGGCGCCCGAAAGGACCCCGCGCCATTCTCGACAGCTACGCCGCCTTCGACCTCCAAATCGCTTTCCGCTGCGTCCGTTCCATCTGTCGCGTCCGACTCCGGTTCATTCGGCGGCCCCACGTGCTCTTCCATGGCCGCAGCATCGTCTATCTTCTCAGCCCCGTCGCTGTCCGACGCCTCGCTTTCTGCATCGTCCTCGCCCGAGCCATCCGTGCCAAGACCCGTGGTTGCTTCCTCCTCGCCAACTGCCGTCTCTAGACTCCCAGGGTCGCTGCCGCCTTCCGCGGCTTCTTCTGACCCGGGATCGGTATTCCTGGTCGTGTTGGTGTCACTCGAGCGACTGTTGCACCCGAGCGCCAGCGCCATCACGCCAACCCAGAG
>JBNKZR010000413.1:3362-6649 GCA_050301735.1 Polyangiaceae bacterium
CTCACCACCGGTAATGCACCCTCGTTTGCGCCGGCCGCCAGCTCTGTCCAACCAGACACACTGAAGGAAGATACCCTGTCTTCCGATCATCGCAAGCCCATGCCCTGACGTGGCTCCCGGATCCGGACACGCGGCGCTGTCCCATAGAACTAGTGCCAAGCACGCCAACCTGCGGTCACAATGGGCGGGTGGCGATCACCCTGGAGCTTCGGGTTCTTCGTCGGGCTTCTCTTTCGGTATGCGTCGACGGAGCACGATGAGCATCGGGGTGATTGCGACAAGTAGGACGAGCATCCAGGCAGTGCAATTCATCGCCTCTGAGATGCCTTCCGCGAGGATGCGGTTCGTAGTGGTGCCAAGCTGAACTCATAGACGATCTTCAGCCGCGAAGTCTCGCGTACTCGACGGTTGAGCACAAGCATTCGGCAACGTGCGAGCACCTTCACCACCGTTGGGTCAGAGGATTTTGCGTCACTTCGAAACTCGCCTCGCGAGGGCTCCGCACACCCCAAGCGCCGAGGACATCAAGTCCTGCAGTCCCCGAAAAGCTAGTTGCACCATGAACCCTCCAAAACTGTAGCCTCGAGTCTCCGCCTACGGCATCCTGTCGTCCACGCCGATGGCGACCCAAGACGTAGACAACAAGCGCGCGAACCACAGATACCTGCTGACCTTTGCCTTCGGCGGCGAACAGAAGCGTCCGGTTCGCCGTCTACTCTTCATTGTCGCCGTCTTCGTCCTTTGTCTCATAGCGTGGCAACTGCTCGCTCCGAGCGGTGAACAGGTAGGTCGTCCCGCCCGCAATCCCTCCAGCGCGCCTGCCTTTTGGGTTGCTACCGTGGCCCTGACCTTCTTCGTTGGCATCCTGGCTTTCTTTCTGGGCGTTCGGCAGCGCCTCCAGCGGGCCATGTTCCGAGCGCTTCAAGCTCCTGACCCAACAGTCCTCGCCAACACCGTCACAAGAACGTTCACCTCTGCGCTCCCAGATCGTGACGCTTTCGCCGCTCAGGCCAAGGCGCTCGCGTTCGCACTCTACGATAGAGGCGCAGAAGCACGACTTCAGTTGAGGCAAGTGGACTGGCCTTCCAAGGCTCCATTCGTGCAAGCTCTCGGGCACTTTGCCGAAGCCTGGATATCCCTGTTGTGTGAACGGAACGTGGGCCGCGCGAGGGACCTATTCCTCGAGGCCCACACCGAGTCTTTGGTCAACCCGAGAATCCCTGGGGCTGCCACCGCAGAGCGAACGTATAAAATCGCACTCACCGTCTGCGACGTCCTGTCCCAGACCCCAGCACAAGACGCTCCGGCTATTCTCGAGGACGCCGTGGCGAACCATGTTAGCCCCTACACGCGACTCCTCGCCGCGATGGCACTCGCGCACCTCATGGATTCCTCAGGCAATCACGAGCGAGCTGAGTCCCTGCGTAGATACATTGCTGATGCGGCTCCTCATTGTGAACCGCTACGGCTGACGCTTGAAGACTTCGCGACTCCACGAGAGATCCAGGACGACTCTGCCGACCTTTCAATTCATCTGCCGGAAACCGCCGTGGACCCAAGTAACCGTCACTCACCGGCCACCCGCGCCGCGATCCGTTTCGGAATTTGGGTCGCTCTACTCGTCTTCTTCCTGACTATCTGGCAGCTACTCGGTGCGAACTAGAACGCGACGCTCCAGCGCATCGCGACAACAGCATTCCACCACCAGCTGATCGAGTGGAACCGATGATGACTGAGCATGGCGACCGCACGGCAGCCATGCTTCCAAGAGACACAATACCCAGTATGAAGCAGCCCTTTCACCTGACATCGACAGCCTGCTCAAGGACAGTCAGCCTCATCCGACCCATCGAGGCAGTCCTCCACCTCATCGCACCACCATTCCTCACGGATCGCTCTGCCATCTGCGCACGCTAGCGTGGGGACTCCGTTTGCCGCACAAGCGGCAGGGCTTTCGTCCCAGGCGTCACGGCATGTCTTCCAGCCATTGCAGAGATGCTCGATGGTTATCGAATTGCCGTTTGGACAAGCTATGTCGCCGCCGAGAGCCACTGGAGGTGGACAGTACTCATCAATCTCATCCTCCGCTGACGCGCACTGAGCATGGCCATCACACACGAACTGAGGCGAATACCGCGTACCGTCATCGCAGACGAAGGGAGGCGGCAGCGCGTCGCCCCAACACTCTCCAAGAACTGAAGACCAACGCGTCATCATTAACCTCTACCATGGACGCCCGCCACAACCTGGCTAGTGCAGAATCTCGCATGCGCAAAACTGAAGTCTCCCATGGGTTACGAATCCGCACGGCGGTCTTCCCGAGAGCACAGTCGCTTTGTCCGTAGAGGGTCGCAGCGTCACCCGCCGCTGCCCAACAGACCATTGCCTCACTTGCGCGTCTGGCCTGGTAGCTGTCTCTGGCGGTCGCGTCCTGCTAAAGACCGGTATGCCACCTCCAGCACCGGCGGCTGCCTGATGGTGCCAGGCCGCGGCTTCTCTCACTCGGCGATATGGGGAGGCCGATGAGTGGGCAGGCCAACTCCGGTTCTGTTTGCTTTCGTCATGATGTTACCTCAGCTCGTTCTGCTCAGTGGTACCAGATCGTCGAAGCAACGTGGGCGCTCGTGAGGGGCGCCCACCCCGCAAGCCATCCGCGGTACCAACGGGCGTGTCAGAACTCGATCTCGTTGCGCTCCGCGTCAGCGTCGCAGTTTTGTCGGACAGGCGCGTTCACCGCGGAGAGCTAGTGAGGTGGCGTGAGCAGGTGGCTGGCGGACGGGTGACAGGGCTCTGGTCAGGTGTCCGTTCGGGGCAGTTGCCGAAAGCGCTGAACAGTCCTGCGGGGGGGGCAAAACAGTCCCTACGCCGTGGTGAGCGCGGCGTGTTATCGAGTCTGCTCTAGAAGCGTGGGAAGCAGCGCCTGATTGGGTCGTTTAGGGAGTGTCCTGGGCGGGCCTTGGCCTTTTGTTGTGTCCGCGTGGTCCAAACGCGTGCTGGCCACGCCACACATAGGATAAACCATGACCAATCGAGCTATTTTCGCGGGCACGTGTCAACGGGTCGGGGCATTGGCGCTCGCCTGCGCCTCTTGCACCGGCTGCGCTGATGCGGAGCCTTCGGCGAGTGATCCCGAGCTACCATCACCATCTGCTAGTGCTGGCGCACCGGAGGCGCGCCCTTCGAGGTGGACGGGATCGTCGAGCTTTGGTTCGAATCCATGGCTGCGGTCGAACGGAACAAAGCTTCCGACACCACGAGGGCACTGATCGTCGACGAACCCAGGTTCT
>JBNKZR010000414.1:0-6603 GCA_050301735.1 Polyangiaceae bacterium
AACAGTGCGCTGCTCCCCGACGCCGAGGTGTTGGCAGTGGAAGCATTGGAGGCGCTCGGACGCAACCGCGCCGCCTCGAAGCGCGCTTCGGAGTTCTTGTTGCGTCACCCCGCAGCTCCCCATGCCGCTCGTGTGCGGGCCCTCACAGTGCGCACGAGCGCAGACTGACGGCAGCAACTTGAGCAACGCACCACCGCCCGAGGCCATGGGCGAATGGCCCTTACCCCGCGCCTACGACTTCTTCGAGACGACTCGCATGCTGCGCGTTGGGTCGCGCTACCCGACCCTGTTCCGCGAACCCGACGGCTTGTGGAGAACGGCACACACGCTCGAGGGACCTGCAACAGTGCGCTTGAAAGTGGGCGAGACGCTGCGCGCCGCGGCTTGGGGTCCCGGTGCCAACTCCGTGATGCAACATGTGCCCCGGTGGGTGGGACTGCACGAAAGCCAGTGGGAGCTGCCATCGCATCCTGCAACGGACGCCTTGTTGAGACGACACAAGGGGCTCAGGGGAACGGACACCGGAGACGTTTTCGAAGCGCTGCTCGTGGCCGTGCTGCATCAGCTGGTGACTTGGGTTGAAGCCGCTGCCAGCTGGCGTCGACTGTGCGAGACATTCGGCGAGCCAGCTCCAGGCCCACTGCATCATCTCCGCTTGTCGCCGACCCCCAACGCCATCCGCGCGGCGGGAACGGCTCGGCTCGCGGAACTCGGGATCGGGTCGCAGCGGGCTCGAACCCTGATGGAGGTAGCGCTCAGGGCCAAAGGGCTGCAGAAAGCGGCAGAGCTACCAACCTCGGAGGCCAGCCAGCTGCTGCAGAGTGCTCGAGGTATCGGAGCATGGAGCGCGGCCCACGCCTTGGGCTACCGGCTGTCGCGCCCGGAGCCGCTGCTGGTCGGCGACTATCACCTGCCGAACACCGTCGCTTGGGTGCTCGCTGGTGAACCCAGGGGGACGGAAGCTCGCATGCTGGAATTGCTGCGCCCGTTCGAAGGGCATGCTTTCCGCGTGGTGCGTCTGCTCAATGCGGCACGCATTCAAGCGCCGCGCCGTGGCCCGCGACGCTCTTGGCGCTGACGCTTCCTACTCTGCGTCTCTACTCGCCGGCGGCGCCCACGGAAGCCGGCACGATCACGACCACGTCCTGCGTATCGAGGACAGCGCCGGTCGTCTCGTCGACGATGTCGATGAACGCGGTGAACAGCTGAGGCGTCCCGGTCTGGCGCACGGTGGTGTTCTGAGCGCGCACGGTGAAGAACAACTTGGCGCCCTCGACGTCCTGACGGCTGGAACCCACCGCAAAGCCCTCGAAGCCATTTTCGTAGTCGGCACCGTTGAGCATCGCGGGACTCGGCACGGGATTGCAGCTGAACTCGGGTTCGCTCGGCGGCTTGAACGTATCGTCGGGCACGTTCGCCTCGACCCGCACGATGAAGTCACTCGTGTCCGGAGTTGTGGTGTCGCCATCGTCGCGGTCCAGCGCGAATAGATCGAACGTCGTGTACTTGATCAGAGCGTCGATACCATCGGCACTCGCGTCACTGAGGCCAGCGCCGTTGGAAGCGACCTCGTAGCGCAACACGCACCGATCATCGACGGCAATCGTGCCATCACAGCACGTGTCTTCACCGCAGCGCCAGGTATCGTCGCCGGTCTTGAACGCGCAGACCGGCACGACGGCGTTAGTCGTCTGCGATATCTCTTGCAGTTGCGTCGTGGCCCCGGCCGTTCCGGATTCGATGGTGATGACTCGCGCGCCAATCGAAAGCAACGCGTCGTAGGCTTCCGCCGCACTGTGAGTCCCCGAACCTGCGGCATAAGTGGAAGAGTCGTGGGATGTCGCGTCCGTCGCGTGCACGATGATCGGCAACGAGCCCATTCGAAACTGAGCGCCGCCGATCGCACCATCGACGGCCCAAGGTCCATGCACGCCGAAGATCCCGTCGACACCATCACCCACGCTGAGTTGGTAGAGCGCTTCGTAGCCTGACTCGGCGAAGTCGCCACCGCCACCGACGGTCAGAGCGTTCACGGCCAGCTCGACTTGCTCGGCGTCTGTCGTTATCGGACTCTCGACCACGAAGGGCTCCGCGTCGCTCTGGAAGTCGCGGAACGTCGATAGCCCAAAGGCGGCATCGCTCACGCGCTGGCGAGTGCCGTCGACGATGGTGTTCAGCCCTGCGGCGAGGTTGCTCACCTCTTCACCCATCGAGCCCGTCGTATCGACGTTGAACATGATGTCGGCCTGCTTCACCTGCGGCACGAAGCGCAGCGTCGCACTTTGTTCGGCTCCCTCGAAGGGCAAGACGAAGTAGAACTCGACGCCCGTGTCGAGCACGGTGTCTTGTGCGGAGCAGGCGTCGGAACCGAGCAGCGTTTCCGCCAAGTCGTCGAAGCCATCCTCGTCAGCGTCGTATGAGAGGCGCCCACTCCTACCGTCACCGCAGTCCTTTTCCTGGGCGTCGGGCAGACCGTCCTGGTCCGAATCCAGATCGAGGAAGTCTGGAGTCCCGTCCAGATCGGAATCGTCGGGCTTCGTACCCACGAGACGGTCACTCACTTCGGCGATGTCTGGGAATCCGTCATCGTCACTGTCTTCGTCCAGCGCGTTGATGACACCATCTCCGTCTGAGTCGTCCAATCCGTCGTCGCCATCACTGATGCTGTCGCCGTCACTGTCGGGGCTGAATGGGTCCATCCCCAGTTCGAGCTCTTCGGCATCGCCGATGTCGTCGTTGTCAGAGTCGGTGTCCAGATAGTTCGGCTTCAGGTCGCCATCGACGTCCCAGGTGTCTGCGGCTTCGAGTTCGTCGTCGATACCGTCATCGTCGGCGTCGGTGTCCTGAAAGTCAGGAATGCCGTCGTTGTCCGTATCCCGCGGAGCCGTCGAGAGCTGGGCGTCTCCCGCCTCGACAGCATCAGGGATCCCGTCATCGTCCGAGTCTTCGTCCAGGTAATCGGGAATACCGTCGTCGTCGCTATCGACTTCGTCCGCTTCACCCTCCTGCTCGTCGGAAATCGTGTCGCCGTCTTGGTCCCCCGACGAGTCGGGTTCCGCCTCATCCGTCGCTGCTTGTTCCGAGCCCCCGGGCTCGTCGTCCCCGGCTTCGTCCTGCTCCGCATCGGTGTCGGCGCCGTCCTCGTCCGTCACTGACGTTTCGACGACATCCTCGTCCGTTTCGACGGCATCCGTGTCCTCGGCGCCCTCGGTGTCCGTTGACCCGCTATCGGGTTGAAGGCTGCCGCTCGACTCTTCGAGCATCTCGTCGTCCGAGGGTTGGTCTCGGTCGTCGCCCCCGGATCCCCCTGAGCTGCAACCTGCCGCGGCCAGGAGCAGCAGCGGCGCAGCATGCCGGATCCCGAAACGACGAAGAACAGCGTTTGTCCAGCAGCGCATCATCGACCTTTCTTTCTCAACACCATGTAAGCTCTGAGCCATCCATCCTCACGGCGCGCCTCAATCGGCGCAACCGCCCTCGTAGAAGTAGAGTGAGGCGAAGTCCGGGCTCCCCGCGGCAACCTGGACGTAGAAGGGCCCTGCGCCGTTGGGAAAGTTGCTCGGCGCGCCGCTGCAATCGAGGGGCGCACCGTCGACAGTGATGGCCCGCGACGAGATGTTCGAACAGCCCCAGCCACCGACACATGGCAGGTTCACCAAGATACATGCCTCACCGGTACCTATGTTGCCGCTGTTGACGGAGTCGGAACCTTCGAGCACCAGCGTTGGAGTGCAGCCACCTGGGTCATCGGACACGCAGGCCGAGCCGACACAGCTTTCACCGCTGCCGCACACGACGCCACACGTGCCGCAATTGGAGTCGTCCGAGGTCAAGTCCACGCATCCGTCGTCACAACTCGCGAGACCAGAAGGACATGTGCAGACCCCTGCGACGCATGACTCCCCTGCAATGCAAGGCTCGCCACAAGCGCCGCAGTTGTCTTCGTCCGCCGTGACGTCGATGCACTCCGAATCACACAGGACCAAACCCGCAGCGCACACTTGGCATTCACCAGCGACGCACTCTCCTGAGCAAGGCTCATCGCACGTGCCGCAGTGCTCGGCACTAGTCATCAGATCGACGCATTCATCGCCGCACGCAGTCAAACCGGTGGCGCATCGGCACACACCCTCGACGCACGCCTCTCCAGCACCGCACGCCTCACCGCAAGTCCCGCAGTTCGCGGTGTTGGTCATCAGGTCGACGCAAGCTGCACCGCATGCAGTTTCGCCGGGAGAGCATTCGCATGCGCCCTCCACGCAGGTCAGCCCGACTCCGCACGCCCTGTCGCACTCACCGCAGTGCAGTACGTTGGCCGCGAGGTCCACGCAGGCGTCGCCGCATAGTGCTTGCCCGTCGGGACACTCGCACTCTCCAGCGACACACTCCGTCCCGGCAGGGCAGGCAACGTCACATGCACCGCAATGCTCCGCGTCCGTTTCGCCTTCGACACATTCACCATCACATGCCAGTAGCCCATCGTCGCAGACGCACTCGCCTTCGACACAGCTGCGACCCGCCTCACAAGCGTTGCCACAGCGACCACAATGACTCAGCGAGGTCTCGAGCAGCGCACAGCTGCCGCTGCAGTCCACTTCCTCGTCTGCACAATCCGCGCTGCATTCTCCCTGCGAGCACACCTGATCCTCGGTACAAGCCTCACCACAACTTCCGCAGTTGTCCGTATCGCTCGCCAACTGAACGCAAGAGCCGTCGCAATTGCTCAAGCCTCCAGGACAACGGCACTCGCCCTTGTCACAGACGAAGCCATCTGTGCAAGCATTGTCGCACTCGCCGCAGTGTGTCTTGTCTCTCTGCAAGTCCACGCACTCGCCGTCGCAGCTCGCCTCCACACCACCGCAGACACATTCGCCTCCAACGCAGCGGGAACCGAGCTCGCATGCGATACCGCAACCCCCGCAGTGCTGTACGTGTGTCTGCGGGTCGATGCATTCGCCGCCACAACCCAAACCGTTGCCTGGGCACAGGCATTCTCCATCGGTGCACTTCACCGTAGCAGGGCATTGATTGCCACACATGCCACAGTGCGCTTCGCTCTGGGCCAGGTCGACACACTCGCCCGCGCACGCGGCAAGTTCGTCGTCACACGACACCGCAGCAGCATCAGCCGCCGTCGACCCCGCGTCCCGCGGCATCGAGGCGCCAGAATCGGGGACGTCCCCCGCGTCCGGCTCTTCCGACGCTGGCTCGTCCGTCTCATCCAGCTCCACCTCCACCAGGGTCGCCCGCGAGTTGGAATCGCTTTCCTGTTCTTCGGTTTCCGTCTCTTCGGGGTCGAGGCGCTCTTCCCGCACCTCATCCGTTGGTTCGGCGGAATCGTTTTTTGCAGTCGGCTCGCATCCCGCCGTGAACGTGACACCCAAGCACAGAGCCCACAACCACGGCATTCGACACGCGACCGAAACCCACTGGGCCTGACGTCGGTGAAACACTTGACCCGGTGAAGGTGTCATCTCTCTTTGCACTCCTGATCAGCGGTTGATCCGGACCCCAGCGGGGCCCAGCACTAGCTCCGAGTCCACTTTATAGACTGCCAGCCCAACGGGAGGGCCTCAAATCAGCGAACCGATCACAACAAACAACTCTGCGACACGATCGATCGCAAAGGGTTCCAGTTCACCCGTATCCCTACAGTCGCTACGCGCCATGATAGAGCCGAAAGAAAAGAAGCTCGAAGCATGTCGAGCGTTCAGCGTATCATGCGCAAGGTGGGTCGTTTATCTCCCTCCAACATCCATTGAAGATTCTTTGAATATTGCGCCCGCAAGGCGGGTGCCGACTGCGCGAGGCGTATGGCGATGAACACGAGATTGCTCGAGCTGGTTTGTATTTCGTTGGCCTTGCAGATCACGGCGTGTGACGAGAATGACGCTTCGTCGAGCGGGACGACTGACCTCGATGAGTCCACCACGACCAGCACGGACTCCGCGGATCCCACTGACGCAACTGGTGAAACGGAAGAAGGCCCGCTCCGAAGCCCCGGGGGCTCCCAGGCAGAGCTGATCGAGGACACGAGCGAGCCTGCACCCGCGACGGAAGCGACGGCAGAAGATGGCGGCACTTGTGCGGGCCTGGGCTACGAAGCCGAGATCGTGCCCCTCGACATCCACCTGATGCTCGATCGCTCGCTGTCGATGAACGACGCTGCGAGCGGGCAGAGCACGAAGTGGGAAGCGATCAAGTCTGCGGTGAAGTCCTTCGTGGAGGACAGCGCCTCGGAGGGCATCGGCGTCGGTCTGCACTACTTCCCAGACAACGCGACCTGCACGTCCGACGATGACTGCGGAGACAGCTACTGTTACCTCAACGTGTGCAAGAATACGTTGGACTTCACGCCATGTCGTGATGCCAATGATTGCCCCGGCACGGCGTCCGATACGTGTGTGCCGTTGGGCAATTGTGGCCCGGACTCCTGCAGGGAGATCGGGGCGGCATGTGAGGTACCGACTGATGGCAATCCTGGCCCCGTCTCGATACCGAGAACTCCAGACGCTGGCACATCCACGACGATGGACGCCGGTAGCTCGGAGGGAGATGTGTTGGTCGACGCGGCCGTTACCGTCAGCGGCCTGTCGACGACCG
>JBNKZR010000415.1:0-6585 GCA_050301735.1 Polyangiaceae bacterium
GGTGCCATGCGCGGGGGCGCGAGCGCCTGTTTCACGGACCTCCAGAGATGGGCCAGCCCCCCTCGTCCCACACGAGCTCTGCCACGCGCAGCGTCGAGCCTGGCGTGTAGGCGTGATAGACGTTGTACGCCTTGCCAGCGCTGAAGATGACCGCGTTGTGTCCGAGGGCCTGATAGGGACCGCTCGGCCCCAGGAGCAAGCTGCCGCCGCCATCGGGGTACATCGGTGTCCCGTCTTGGTCGACGTAGGGACCGAGCACGTTCTCCGAGCGTCCAACGCGGATGTTGTACGGCACGCCATCGTTCCAGTTGTTGCAGCACTGATCGAAGGAGACGAACAAGTAGTAGTAGCCGCAACGGCGGACCACGACGGGGGCCTCGATCGCACGGGGAGCTCGAGGGCGTGCCGCTATGTCCACGATGTCACCCACGGCAGACATCCCAGTGGGAACCAGTTCGACAGCTTTGATGCCATCCCAGTGGCTTCCGAAGAACAGCCAGATCTTCTCGTCGACATCGACGAAGATGTTCGGATCGATGGCATTGTATGTGTCGCCCGAACTCGAGCAGATGACCGAGCCGTGGTCCGTCCAGCTGCCGCTCGACATCGATTCGCGTGTGGCGTGCCCCATGCAGGAGTCGTTGCTGCCGAAGCTCGAAGCCGAGTAGTAGAGGTGGTACCTACCGTCGAAGTAGGACAAGTCCGGCGCCCACAGGTCGCGGGCTGCGGGTACCTCTTGGGACACCCAAGACGTCGTCGCGCTGCCGAACGCTGCCGGCGCGTTGCTCCAGCTTTGTAGGTCCGATGAGGTTTTGCCGGGCAACCCGTTGCCGGTGTTGTAGAGGTAGAAGACGCCATCCTGTTCGATCAAGGTCGGATCGTGGGTTCCGAGACTACCGTTTACCTCCAGGGCTTGCGGAGGATTGCTTGGGTCGTAGACGGCCACGTCACAGCGGTCGTCTAGGACAGGCATCGACTCGTCGGTTGAGGCCTCCTCGTCGGGGCCGTTCATCGCTTGCCCACCGGTGCCCCCCTCTCCTTCGCCGCCGACGCCGCCGGAGCCGGGGACCTGCGGCGCGTCTGGGGTACCGCCAGGGCCTGTGTTCCGTACCGCCGACGTCCCCCCAGCGCCTGCCGTTGAGGGCGGCGTGGGAAAGGTGGGTTCCGGAGCGCTACTGGGTAGAGCAACGGTCGGGCTTGGAATGGTTGCATCGTCGCCGCCTGCCGCAGCTGTCGGCTGGGGCGATTCCGTGTTTGAGGTTACCTGCGACGCGTCCCCCGGCGCGGGCATGGGTTCGGGTGTTGGGCTGGAGCTGCTGACGCCCAGGTCGTTCTCGGCTCGAGGCGCGCTGCAGCCGAGACCGAGTATCGACGCAACCATGGTGGCAGTGACGAGCCGGAAGGGGAGTACGGTGCTTTCGGTGGACACGCTCGCCATTATAGGCATGGCGTCGACTCGCTCTTGGATTAAGCATGGTCACGAAGCAATGGGTGTTTGCTGGCTAGTGGCTTGGCGGAGTTTTTTATCGCGAGGTTTCGATTCGTCGATGTCGGCACTTTGGTCCGGCCGCGGTGACCCGCTCGTTCGCCCATAGTGCGCGCTTGCTCCGGGGCACCTTTTCGGGCGCCGTGAGCCCTAGCGACGCGTGCTGCCTACTCGCTGAACTCGGCTCCATTGGAACGCATGTGCCTCAGGTTCACCTAAGTCGAGCAAGTTTCGCCGCGTGGCCGAATGGGTACGTCCTCACATCTCGCCGATGCGAAGGCGACCGAGACGGGATGGGCACTCTGCGAGAGCGCCCGCCGTGAATACGAGCTGGCAAGGGGGCAACGAGCGCGGCCTGACGCGTCCAGCTCGGCGGTGCGCAGTCCTAGTGCGCCTGGTGCGCTCACTGTGGCGGTCTGATGGCTGGAGGTAAAGGGGCGCTCAAGGACGGCAAGCGCGTCCGGATCCACGGTAAGAAAAGCGAAAACCCCAAGGCCAGTCGAAACTCGCTTTGGGGTTCTCGGAGGGTTGGAGTGTATCCGAACCGTAGCTGAGGCGGCGCCACGCCGCCGCGAGAAATCGCGGCATCTTCTTCGGTGGTACTCGTGAAACAGGTAACTCTTTCAAACATCCACATTTCGTCGAAATATGGCACCCACCTAACGGGACGCTCTGCCGGCGCTGCCATCTGCCTTCGTCTCGCACGCGGCATTCGCGGGATAGTCGCCATGGGGCTACGTCAGCTTGGGTTGTCTGCTGACTTCCAAGCAGGGGCGCGCCACTCCATCGCCGTCGATGTGACGAAAGTGATCCAGGATCACGCGCGGTCATTCGCGCGAGCGCGGGCAGCCGACAGAGCCCGACCTCCAAACGTTTCGGCCACTCCCCAATGCCTTTCGCCGCGCGCGCCGTAGCTCCAGAATCGAGTCCGAAACTTCCGGAACCGGTCGCAAACTTCCGGAACCGCGGCGCACCTTCAGAATCCTTTGATCTAACTACGTTTTTGGCGGTCAATCATTTTCGGGGTCGGGAGCTCCGATTCTCGGCCGCTTCGAACGACGGTTCGGAAGCCGCCTCCGAGCGAGCAGACCAGCCATGGCGCAGTGCGCAAGCGCGATTTCGAAGCCTTTTTCTCGCGCTTTTTGACAGCGGCGACGGTGACGCGATTTTCATCCCGCGACGCCGCCACATTCGCTGCCCGATTCGGAAGCGTCCGGGGCGGCGCCGGAAGTTCCGGACTCGTTCCGGAAGCCGTCGACTCGATTCGGAAGCGAGCGCCCGGGCTCGCTAGTTCGGGCCCGGGCGCATGGGGAGCGCGCGCAACGCGAGTGTTGGGGCCGCCGCCCACGACTTCTCGCTCGCGTATCAGTTGGCGACGTCGAGCCGACCGCAGAGGTTAGGCTCGGGGAACCCGCACTGCAGGCCGGCGGGGCACTCGCAGGTGAGAACCCCACCGCAGCCGTCGCCGGTGAAGCCACATTCGATATCCACCTCGTCGCAGGTGTACGGCACGCACGCGCCACACTTGTTCGGCTCGAAGAGGCCGCAGATCTCCCCTTCGGGGCAGGGTCCACAGTCGACCGCCGTACCACAACCGTCGTTGATCAATCCGCACTCTGCGTCGACCGCTTCACACGTTTGGGGTTCGCACTGGGGAGGAGCCGGCGGATCACCGACGCAGGCACCCAGGTCGAAGAGCATGAAGAGCAGGATCTTCTCCTGGGGCGTTAGATCACCCACGCAGTGTTCCGGGAATACCGAGTTGGCGAAGGGGCTGTTGGAGCCGCCGTTCATCACGTCTTCGCTCGCCGAAACGTGGAAACCGCTGTATGCCACGCGGCCGCAGGAGTCTTCCTCCGGGGAACCAAAGGGAGTGTTGAAGGCGTACTGCTGGACTGAGGTGATGAGTTCCGCAGGCGTGGGGTCGACGTCACCTGCCATGCCCCCGGTGCCGCCGCCCATCATTCCACCCATCATGCCGCCGGATTGTTCCTCGTACTCGCGGTAGACGAACTCTTCCGAGGGAGCGTTGACTGTCTCGACGAGATCACGCGGTTGGAGAATGTTGAACTCGTAGCCGCCGTCGGCGTTCATCGTCGCAGCGCCCTCGTTGACCAGCCACGCAGCGAAGTCGTCGATCTTGGCTGGGTTCGCGTCCGGGCGACCCGTGGACACCAAGCCCAGGCCTTCTGCCTCTTGAGGAGGGGTAGGGCCGGTACAACTGGGGAAGACAGCGGAAGGGGCAAGCCCGGTCGCAATGGGATCGTCGGCGCTGTAGGGGGTGTCGCCGTTGCTGCAGATCCACTGATAACTCCAGTGGCTGGCGAACATACGCCCGCCTCGATTGACGTATTCGCGGACGTTGTCTCGTGCGCCCTGTACAGGTGGGTCGAGATAGCCGCCACCTTGGCAGCCGAAGACGAGCATGTCGTACGTCAGCACGCGAGCCAAGTCATCCTGCAGGACGTCTTGGTCGGGGTTGCCCTCTGGCATCTCCGCACCATCGGTGCCGTAGAGTTGCACGCGCTCAGGCGCGGTCGCGTCGCCACCCACGCCAAACTCGGAATGGTCGATGCCCATCTTCTCGAACACACACTCCATGGCGTCGATGTCTCCTGTGGAGATGGCGACACGGGGAATGTTCACGCCTACGCCGTCAGTCATCGAGCGCGCCAGACGGGTTTCGAGGGGGTCGAGCTCCGTCGTCGCGCACGCCGCGGTCTCGGGGAGCGTCACCGGAACGGCGCGACGAAAGCGACCCGCCTTGACGACGAGCAAGAACTCGACGCCCACGGGGATGTTCCCCTCGAGGGTGAAGTTGCCCAGCGCGTCCGTAGCAGTACCGGCCAGAAGCGGTCCTAGGTCTTGACCCTCGCAGCGGTCGCAAGCGGTCTCTCCTTCGGGGATGCCATCGACGTACGCCGGCAGATCGTCGGGGCTGTTGTTCGTCAGGATGTAGACGAACGCGTTCGGCACACCGACCTGATTGGCGACGTTGTCATCGCTGCGGCCTGGCGTGATGACCCGCCCAGTGAGGGTCGTGGTCTGCGCTTGCCCGTCGCAGTCAGGCAACCCCACACACACGTCACAGCCGGCCTCGCCGCCAAAGCCCGGCACACACTCGGTAGCGCCGTTGTCGCTGGCGATACAGGTCTCGAAACTCTCGCAGGCCAGACCTTCCGCTGCGCAGTCCAAGACGTTGCCGCAGTCGTCGATCGCCACGCCGCATTCCCACCCTAGTTCGGCGCAGCTGGTCGCGCCCATGCACGGCGGTGGTGCCAAACAGATGTTCGGCGTTTCGCCGCCGCACAACTGGCCCTCGGGGCACCCGCCGCAGTTGACGGCGCCGCCACACTCGTCGGGCGCGTAACCGCAATCGAGTCCCAGTTCTTCACAGGTCTTCGGTGTGCACTTCAGGTCGCTGCCATCTTCGGCAATGAAGTCGTCTCCCGGGCCTTCGTCATCCGGCGCATCCACCGCGGCAACGCTGGCGTTCGGTGAGGCGTGCATGGGAGTTGCGCCCGATCCTGCGCCGTCCGGTACTGGCTGAATCAGATCGCCCGCGACCGGGGGCTTCTGGTTTGCGGTTGGCGTTTCGCTGCTGCAACCCGCGAAGGCGAGCGCGATCCCGACGAGGGCCAGGATGGGTGAGAATCGGTACTTCATTCGGTGTCTCCGGAGAACTTAGGTGGGCGAGTGTTGCCGATGCCATTGGGCCTGCAAAGTCTCCACCGTGCGATGGCAACAAAGACACGCTGGGATCACAGAGACACGCACATACATCAGAGAAGCGACTGTGCCATTGCGGTGGTGGTGGCAAAGTATCTGCTGCCGGAATTTCGGGTCGAGCGGCTCGCGTTTGCCGGAAAAATTCTCCCAAGGAGGTTCGGCACTACAATTCTCGCTACAAGAGCCCCTGAAGCCAGCTCCACAAGCACTGCCAGCTGCCCACCGTCTCGTCAGTGGAGGAGAATGTGGAAGACACAGGCCCCCTCGAGTCGGGCGGCGATCAACCCTCCGCAGAATCGCACCATCGGCGGTCCGTCGAGGACCGCCTCCAGCATGCCCGCACGATAGGCGACGCAAGTGCGCAGCGGTGCCAGTTCCGCCTCTGGCAGTCCGGTCGCTTGCGCCACGGAGAAGCGCTGCCAGTGCGTCAGCGCTTCGCCGTGCTGCTCTCGCTCCTCGAAACATGGAGTGCTTCGAACGAACGCCAGCAGACGCATCATTCAAGGCAGCTCAGCCGCCAGCGTTTCGCTCAGGTTCGATTGTCCCGATTGATGCGTTTGCGGGTTGCTCGACTGTTGCGTTTGCGGGTTGCTCGAAACGACGCCTGCCACGCCAATCCCCGTTGCGAGTCGTCTAGCAGCATCGGGGGACACGTCCAGAGGAATGCTTGCGAGGCGCTCGGAAAAACGTCTGGCGACGTCGCACGGCTCCGACTTGGCGGTGATGGAGGCGCGAGCTGCGCGGAATGGGGTGAGCTCGGCTGGACGTCAGAGGACGACGGCGTGGGCCCAGGAGCAGCGGCGGTCGTGACTTTGCTTGCGGCAGGCGCCGGGACGCTATGGTAAGCCTCGGAAACGAGCGCATGGACGACGAGACGAAACGCCTACTTTGCCGAATGGTTGCTGGATTGGTCGCGAGCGACGAAGAGTTCACGGATAGTGAGCGCGCATTCGTCGAAAAGGTGCTCGGTGAATTCGGCATCCCTGAAGAGGAGTGGGATGCCATCTATCCCCTGGTCGATCCAGACGAAGCGCGCAGCGAGATCGCCAAGCTCAACGGAACGGCGCGCGAGATGGCGGTCAATCTCCTCGTTCAAGCCGCTGCTGCCGACGGCAAGATCGTCGAAGAGGAATTGCGCTATCTCAATTCGGTCGTCGACGCGATGGCGGTCCATCCATCAGTGATCGAGTTCCGGCTGCGCAAGATCATGGGCGACGATTGGAAGCCGCAGTGAGTGCGGTGTCTCGGCGACCCTCCACTTCCGAGAACGCGCAGAACTAGCGCCCACCGTGCGCAATTGGAGCTGTTTCCAGAGCGTGCCGTGCGCAATTGGAGCTGTTACCAGAGCGTGCCGTACGCAATTGGAGCTG
>JBNKZR010000416.1:0-6579 GCA_050301735.1 Polyangiaceae bacterium
TTCCGATCTGGGGCGCTCTTCTTGGCGGCGGACTTCTTCTTGGCCGGCGCCTTCTTCGCGGCGGCTTTCGTATCCGGCGCCTACACGCCCGGCCGCGACTGGGTGGACACCCGATTCGCCATCGACCCCCTCAATCACTTCGTGCCGGGAGGGTTGCTCGGACTGCGCTGGCAATTCCAGGGTGCAATGGCCGGGGACCGCGCCGCGGAGAACCGCGCAAAGGCACTGGAACTGGCAGCCCTCGAGCAGTGGGCACGCGTTGGCCTTCCCGCTCAAATCAAGTTGGCGTTGGAGGACCTACGCCGCACCCGCGCCGACGTCGATTCCACGCAATTGGCCACCGAGCGGGCCAAGAAATGGATGATCCAAGCGTCAGCGGATTTCTCGATCGGATTGGGCGATAGCAAGGAAGTGGAGGACGCCTCCGCAACGTATGTACAACTGCGGTTGGCAAACTTCCGCGCTAAGATGCAGTACAATGTCGCTTTGGCTAGCCTGGCCAAGGCGACAGGACTTTTGACGACCCCCGACGGGGGACTCTACCCCGTCAACAACTAACCACCATGCAGCACATCGTCTCCCGCCGAGTCATTCTTTCTCTGCTTGCCACTTCGGTGACCACCACCATGCCCGCTTTCGCCGGCTCGAGTGCTCGGGAGGTCATCGAGACGATGGTGGCCGCGGCTCTGAAGCACCTTCGGGACCCAGAGCTGAAGAAGCACGCCGCCGAGAGACGCGCGAAGCTGAGAGAGGTGGCGGACGCGGCCTTCGACTGGGAGGCAATGGCGCGGGGTAGCCTCGGCCACTACTGGCGCAAGCTCGAACCGAAGCAGCGCGAAGAATTCGTCGGCGTGTTCAAGGACCTGATCGCCAAACAGTACATGGACGACGTCGATCGCTTTCGCGGCAACGAAGACGTGAAGATCCTCAGCGCCAAGGCAAAAGACAAGCTGTTCATCGTCAGGACCCAGCTCATAACAGCCAGCAACGAGAAGGTCCCGATGGACTATACCCTGCACGCGGTGGGCGACAGCTGGAAGATCGAGGACATGTCGATCGAGGGCGTCAGCATGGTGAAGCACTACCGAGACTCGTTCAAACGCTTCTTGGTCAACAAGAGCTTCGATGAGCTCCTGAAGATCCTCAAGAACAAGTTGGGCTGAAGCAACGTGAATCGACGGCGCGGCGCCCACCTCTTGGCGCAGGGCATCACTCAACGATTTGGTGACGTCACGGCGCTGTCGGACATCTCTTTCGAGGTAGAGCGAGGCGAAATCGCAGTCATCATCGGCGGCTCCGGCGCCGGCAAGACGAGCTTGCTGCGGGTCCTCATCGGCCTCGACAGACCGACGAGCGGCTCGGTGTTCGTCGACGGACAAGACATCGCCGCGATGCCCGAGGCGGAGCTTCACGCGGTGCGCCGCAAGTTCGGAATGGTGTTCCAGTCCGCCGCCCTCCTGGACTCCCTGAACGTCCTAGAGAACGTCGCCCTACCTCTACGCGAGCACACCAAAGCCACGGAGAAAGAGATCCGACGGCGGGTACGGGACAAGTTGGATGCCCTGGAGTTGGGCCCAGTGGAAGAGCGCCTGCCTGCCCAGCTCTCCGGAGGCATGCGCAAGCGGGTCGGCATCGCGCGCGCTCTGGTTCTCGAACCCACGATTCTGCTCTACGACGAGCCCACGAGTGGGCTCGATCCATTGACGGCGCGCGTCGTGGACGAACTCATCGTCAAGACCAGTGACCAGTTCGACGTCACCAGCATCATCATCTCGCACGACATGGCGGAGGCGCAGAGCATCGCGGACCGCATCTTCGTCCTGCACCAAGGGCGCATCGAGGCCCGCGGCACGGCGGACGAACTCCGCAGCGACAAGGACGGTCTAGCAACGCGCTATTTCGAAGCTAGCCTGATCGAGCCCCACGCTACCCGCGTGCACAGACTTCCTCCGAGCTAGCCGAACTGGCCGGGGCTCAACGCTCGTGGTTCGGCAACGTCAGCCAAGCTGGAGAAGTGTACACACGCACCGGTGGGTGCGTGTGCGCAGCAAGCCGAACCGCGGTTTCGACTAGTGACCGCAACCGGAGCGTGCTCTAATCACGGCATGAAATTCTCGTCGGTTCTGTCATGGGGTGTGCTGCCAGTGGCCGCCCTTTCGTTGGGCGCACTGCTCGTGGCTTGTGGGGGGAACGACCCACCTCCCCAACAACCGCAGCAGCCGCCGCCCGTTTACCAACAGCCACCACCGGCTCAGCCCGCGGCACCGCCACCGGCTCAGCCCGCGCCGCCACCACCGGCTCAGCCACCACCCGCGGCACCGGCTCCAGCGCCCGCTGCGCCCCCACCTGCCGCCCCAGCACCTTCTGCGACCGGGACGCCAACGGCAATTCCCGGTGTGTTCAGGATGCCTGACGGAACCTGCAGCGTTACTCCGCCACCTCTCCCCGGTCAGCCCCCGAACCCGCCTCTGGTGGGTCCCTGCCCCCCAGGGATCTGAGTCTTTCAGCGCGAGTCGTCGTTCATCGGTAGCAGCCACGTGCGGGGCGCGAAACCATCGCGTACCTGCATGAGGTCTACCGATGGATCGACGAAGCGTCTCCGTCTGCGACCGTTGAGGGACACCCAGACATCTCCGTATACCCGCACGTTCTGATAGCCGCGGGAGCCCGAACGACGGCCTATTTCGTGAGCGACTTGCAGCAGAAAGTCCGGCTGGGTGCTGGCCATCTTGCGCTGCAGGGGTGTGAGCAGCATCTCGCCGTCCGTGCGGTAGCTGCGCCCCGTGTTGCCGTCGCGCACGACGAACTCCATGTGGCCCACCTTCTCCATCAGCATCACGTTCCAAGCGAAACGGAAGCCCTGTTCCGTCCACATTCGATTGCCGGCGTAGAGCCATTGCCGCAAAGGCAACAGCACCTGCAGGCACAAGAGGAACCCGACGACAGCTCCTTGTCCCCGCGTAAACGTCACCAGTTCGGCAGCACCACTCGCCGGCTCGGTTGAAGGCGAGCCGGAGTCAAACCTCGGAGTCGCCGAGCCTCGCGCATTGCACCCCCAGCGGTCGCGTACCCGGGCGACTGCACGTCGCAGCCAGTTCGGCTCGAAGAAGACGCAACTCAGGGCGATCATGATCCAGGGGAACAGACCGATCCTGAACAGCGCTGCCGTCAACACGTGAAAGGCGACCACCGCCATCCACGCCAAGGCACGCGTCTTTCTCCAACTCAACCAAGCAACGATCGTCAGATCGTACGCTGCCCCGAAAATGGAAAACGCGTACGCGGTCATCTCATGCGTCAACAACGGTCCGATGACTGGCAGTTCGGAGCGAACCATCAGCCATGTCCGCAACGGCTCCGCACGAAGTAGCCAGTCGGGGTTGAGCTTGGCTGCCCCGGCGAAAACGTAGACTGCCGCCACTTGCGTTCTCACGGCCCAAAGAGTTGCCCGCGGAACGCGTGGCGCGTGCTCCTGGGACGCGAGCAGAGTCGAAGTCGGCGGTACCTGCGGCAACACGCACAGCAGCAGCAACAAGGCAGAGACGAAGTAGTAATGGTTCAGGTAGGTGCTCGCCTCGATCAATTCGAGCCAGGTGAAGGAGACGAACGCCACGACGACGGGCGCGCGCCCCCACCTGCCGAAGCACATGGCGAACCCGGCCAGCGCCGTCACCGTTAGCAGGACCTGGCACCCCAGCTCCCCTGGATGGGGCGCCCAAGCAAAGCCGTAGTAGGTCAGCCGGATGCCGTCGTTCAGGAGCAATTCCTGCACCCAGCCCTTGGCCCAGAAACGAATGGCTCCGGCGCAGATCAGCGCACCGAGGGCCAACCGAACCCCGATCAGCGAAGAAGCATCGACCGGCGCGCGAAGGACGTTTCGCCACCGCGCGCAGCTCGCGTCAATCGCCATCGGTGTCGTTGAACGTTACCGTCACCCCCAAAGCCGCAGCCACATCGACGCCAAACGTGAGCTGCAGTTGGCGCAACGCTTCGTACACAGGCTCGAGGCGCGTCGGATCCTCCGCCACCACTGCAATGAAGCTGTCGGACTCGTCGAGAGCGCCAAACGCCGCTTCGAACTCGGAGACCACCGCTTCGTCCAGCTCCGGACCTCTCCACAAGACGGTACCGCGGATCCCTCGGTCTCGTTCTGCCGCCACGTCGCCGTCGAAACCATCGGGCCACAGTCTCCCGCTGTATACTTGCCACACACCGAGGAGGGCGTCGTGTGCGTCCTCTCGCGCGCGGTCGCTGAACAGTGACTCGAACAGCTCCGGAAGCGCTTCACCGTCTTCTCCGAGCCCCGCGGGTTTGCCGACCTTCATCAGTCTCAGATTCTCGATCGCGAACACCATGCGGTTGACGATTTCACTCAGAGCATCGTGCAACCGTTCGAAGCTTTCGCTGCCCGAGCCCGCCAACTTCACCTCGTCCGCGTAGGTGTCTCGCCACGCTTCGGTCATCTCAATCGCAAGGGCGTGAGTATCGCTGCCCAAGGCCTGCAAGTAGTTGCACCGCAAGCGGCCCGCTTCGCCTTCGAAGGCCGAAAGCGTCGCCTCGGCGCTGCCCGGCGCGTACAGCAAGTACTCCATCACCGGTAGTCCGCGCACGCGCGTGCCCTGACTCGCAAGCGTGCCGGCATCGAGCTCGCCGTTGACGAAAAAAGCGTCCACCGTCGCCGCACGAACGGGGTACGAGTCGAGCTTGGGCCCGATGCGCCAAGGCTGGTCGCGGTAGGGCCCGAAAGCGAACGCGTCCGCCTTCTTCCATTCACTGCGCGCGCGCTCCCACGCCCGACGGACCTCCAGCAACAGCGCCAGCGCGTCGGGAATGCCGGTGGTGAGCGGCGAGCCTGCTCCGGCGTCGCGCTGCATGGTTCCGGCGTCGCTATGCCGCGGTCCGGCGTCGCCGCGCGATACCCCCGCCTGCGTTCCCGCGGACGCGCCGGAGACTTGGACGGCCTGACAGAACACGCTGACGCTCGTATTGAGCTCCTTGGCAGCAGCTTCGAACGATTCGTAGGAGGGCACGAAGACGTCGTCCACCAGGTGGTCGACCACGCTGCCGAGTTCCACGTCATTGCTCCCGGGCGTCGTCGCAGCGTCCAGCTCCCCACCAGAAAGCGAAGCGTCGACTTCCGAGCCAGCATCCGATCGCGCGTCTGCGCTGCCCGCTTCGTGCTCCAACGAGGCGCCTGCTTCGGCTCCGCCAGTGCTCTGCGCGTCTTCATTCGCTCGCTTGGAGCCCCCACCCGAATTGCACCCAGCGCAGAAGGCGACCGCCGCGAGTACGCCAAGCGCCCAAGGCACGACTGCCCGCATGCGCTTCGCCGAGCGCCACCGAAACGGGGCACGTTCGTGACGGAAGCACGAATGACTGAGTTGGCGACGAACGCGCTGCATCACAGCGACTCCACGAAGTGCACCAGTGCGTCGCGTTCGCTCGCGCTGAGCTCGAGATACGACTCGCGACTCGCCTCGGCCTCACCGCCATGCCACACGATGGCCTCCTGAACCCCGCGAGCGCGGCCATCATGCAGCAGGTAGGTATGACCGTTGACATCGTCGAAGCGGCCGATTCCCCAGAGCGGCGGCGTGCGCCATTCTGCGCCGCTCGCAGCAAATGACGGTCGTTCGTCAGAGAGCTCTTCACCCATGTCGTGCAACAAGAGATCGGTGTAGGGCCAGATCAGTTGTCCTGAGAGCTGCTCGATGTCGCTCTGCCCCGTGGTGTGGCTCGGCACGTGACAGTCGGCGCAGCCAAGCTCACCGAACAGCGTCTTGCCCAGCAGCAACTCATCCGTGTTCCAACTGTCTCGAGCCGGCGGCGCTATCAGCCGCGAGTAGTAGACGACCCGCTCGAACATGGTCGGGCTGCACTCGGGCTCGCCGCCATTTTCCGCAGCGGCACACGCTTCTTGTGCTGGAGGGCAGTTCTCGTTCGGAAACATCTCGGTGGTGATACCCATGTCGCCCAAGAACGCGCCGGCAACCTGCTGTGCCACGGTCGGTTGCTCCGCCTTCCACCCGAAACGCCCGACGACGGCCTCGCCCAGCAGCTCGTTCCGCACGCGGTTCACGCGCCCGCTGATGCCGTCGCCGTCCTCGTCGTCGTCGTCGACCAACTCCAACAAGCGCTCCTCCGGGATGGCCTCCAACAGCCCCATGCCGATCATCTGGGGCGCCACCCGCGGCGATAGGAGCAATTCCGTCTCCGGCTCTCCGAAGGCGAGATCGACCAGCTCGTAGCTTGGGCGGCGCAGCCGGATGGCCTCACCATCGGCCGTTTCGACCGAGAACTCTTCGTACTGGATGCGGACGTTGCCCTCACCCCCCACCCCGTCGATAGCGAACGGCTGCAACTGGCCACCGTAGGTGTTGTCCGCCCTGGGGGCGTGCCCTTGCTCAGCGTCGGGCACGCTCAAACGAAACAACATGCTCTCCAGCGCCTCACCCTCCTCGGGCGGACGTCCCCGACCGTCCTTGAAGTGACAGGTAGAACAGCTGCGGGCATTGAACGTGGGACCCAAACCGTCGCGTGCCGTCGTGCTCGACGGCGCCTCCACCCACGCTTGATTGA
>JBNKZR010000417.1:0-6571 GCA_050301735.1 Polyangiaceae bacterium
ACATCGGACGAAGGCGCGCATCGATTGTGGCGAAGGCGCTTCATACCTCCTCGGTGGGGGCTCACTCGAGACTGAAGCCGCGATGGCTGTGCTGAAAGTTACCGCGCACCTTTCGTAGGGGCGCGTCTATCAAAGGTACCACCCGTCGAGAGCTCTGCCAGCGCCGCTACGCGGGTCACGCGACGCCGCTCGCACCCGGGCCCACGTGCTGCGCGTGAGGCAACCGAAGTGCGTTCAGGATGTACATCAAGCGCTGCGCTAGCTACGCGGCTTGACGGCCTCCTGCGTGCTCACGTTGCGGGATGCTACACGCCGCTACGCGGGTGAGACAAGCGCACCGACCCAATTCGTCGAAACTGACGCTCGTCGCGCCACCCCGCCGCAACGTGCCGTCAGCGCACGCACGCAACTGCGCATCCCGCGTCAGCGTCGACCCATATCCACCCGCGCTCGCCCTCTAGCCCGCGACATCCTGCTCCGAGGGCACGAAGCGTCGCCGACGCCGACGGATAGCCGCGTTGACTTCGCCCGCGAGCTCTTCCCATGCGAAGGGCTTGGGGATGAACCTGAGACGATCAGTGGTGCGCGGGTAGCCGGAGGTCAAGAGCGTCGAACTGCTGCTTGCTCGAGCTTCTCTTTGGTACTGGCTTGTTTCGCCCGGGGGGTAGCGACCATCCGAGCTCGGCGATCGCTCGACGCAGGCGGTCATGCCCGACGTGCGGAGGCTCCACGTCTGTCGCGTTTCTGATGACAAAACGACAGCAAACGCCTCATCGTCCGTCAGGTGGGTACAGTCAACGACATGCATCCGCGCCTGGCTCCATCAGTGAAACTAGCTCCGTCAGTGAAATCCGCAACTTTCGTCCACTCGGCACTCTTGGTGCTGTTGCTCGCCGCTGGCTGCGGTGAGACGACTGATGACTCTGCTGGCGACACGGGGGTGATGGCAACTACCACGCCCAGCGGTGGCGCATCGGGCGGCGCGGCAAGTCCGGGAGCCCCCGCTGCCGGCGGGAGCGAGGGCTCACCGGGAGGCGCACTGCCGACTCCGATGCCCGGTGCGAGTGGGCCCGCTGCCGCAGGTTCGTCTGACGGGAGCGAGGGCGTTGCCAGCAGCAGCCCCATGCCGCAGCCGACCGTTCCCACTGAGCCGGATGCTCCGGGCGTGGGTGATACCCCAGCACCAGAACCCGCCGGCATGGGGGGTGACGCGGGCGAGGATCCGATGGACGCCATGCCCGGCACAGCGGGCATGAGCGGGACGGACGCCGCTGGCGGCATGCCCCAAGCCCCAGAGCCAGAGGGCGCGGGAGGTTCTGATGTGGGCGCCGGGGGAACGCCGGCAGAACAACCCGATGAAGGCGGCGGGGATGCGCTCGACCCTGCCGTCGAGACGTTCAGCTTCTTCGTGGTGAGCATGGCGGCGCTGCAGGAGCTTTCCGGAAGTCCCGATGGCTTCGGCGGCGACTTGCGATTCGGTCAACCCTCTGGCCTCGAAGGTGCGGACGAAATCTGCCGCCAAGCTGCGGAGATGGGCTTGGCGGGAGCCGGCCAGAAGGAGTGGCGAGCCTTCTTGAGCGTCACCTCGGGCCCCGACGGTACGCCGGTCAACGCGCGCGACCGCATCGGCACCGGGCCTTGGTACGACGTACAAGGAAGACTCGTCTCCGAAGACCTCGACGGCTTGTTCTCGGGTGATCGCCCGGCGGGTGATCCGAGCATCATCGAAGATCTGCCGAACGAGCGCGGCGAGCCGAACCACTACGTGGGCCCGACGGGTCTCGACACCATGACCTACGACAATCACGACACGATCACTGGCTCGGATACACAGGGCTTGCTCGCTTCGACGAACGCGGCGGACACCTGCGAGGATTGGACCAGCACGAGCGGCGGGCGCCCGATGTGCGGTCATTCGTGGCCTCGCAACGCGAACAGCGGGCGGCAATGGGCCTCGGACCACGCCGTGCCGGGCTGCGCCCCCGGACTGGATCGCACTCTGGGCGGTAGCGGCGACGGCAGCTGCATCGGCTGCTCCGGTGGCTACGGCGGCTTCTACTGCTTCTCCACCTCGAGCGGCAGCAACTAGTCCCCTCGCCGGCGCAGCGGAGAATTTCGCTCGGACAGGTCTCCGTTTCTGTCCGGCGAGGCCAACTTTCGCTCCGGGAGCTTCCTGTCTCGCTCCGGCGAGGCCAACTTTCGCTCCGGGAGCGTCCTGTCTCGCTGCGGCTCTCTGTTTCTGTCCGGTGAGGCCAACTTTCGCTCCGGGAGCTCCCTGTCTCCGGTGCTGGTGCCGCGGCGCGTCACCAACGAAGGAGCGAGCCTCACGAGCGGCAGATCTCTCCCTCGAGGCGTTTTCGGGCGCCGGTCCGACACAAATCCGACAACTCGATCGAGCGGGGTCCGAAGGGGATGCAAACGCTCACGAGTGACGCGCGGGATGGTCCCGCGGGGTGCTGTGGGCAGCCACCCCGTGAGCCTTCGGGTTCACACGCGGAAAGGAGTACGTCTGAGTGTCCCTCGAAGACCTGAGACCCCTTCTGATGCAAATCCCGGATAGCGAGGTCCGGGTCCCTAACCTGCCAGTGGCTACCGCCCTGCAGGAGGCGCACGACTTGATGCGCTTTACCGCGGCTCCGGCCGTACACGCGGCATTGCTCTCCGTGGGCATGCCATTGGATTTCACCGAGCAACTCGAGCAGCGCATCACCGCTGCGCGAGAAGCGCAGTCTGGCTGGGTGAGTGAACGCGACCGAAACAAGGCGCGCGAGCTCGTCGACGCCGAAACCGCCGCGGCTGAAACCCGCAGTCACATGCTGGCTGCTGGGCGCTTCAACCTCAGCGGTGACGTCGAAGCCCAAGCGCGACTCACTGCCATCGCTGGCGGCGAGGGCGTGGCCGATCTGGTGCAAGACCTCCACGATCTCGCAGAGGTGGTCGAGCGCAATCTGGCAGCGTTCTCCGGTGATCAAACCTTCGACGCCGAGCAACAAGCACGCGACGCCAAGGAGTTGGCCCAGCTGCTCTCCACTCACGTGAGCGAGGAGCGCTTGACGCCTCCCAACGTTGCTCGCGACCTGCGCGACCGAGCGTTCAGCTACCTCTACGCTCTCGTCACACGGGTTCGCGAGGCGGGGCGCTACGTGTTTCGCAACGATGACGAGATGCGGCAGCGCTTCTCCAGTCGCTACCGACGGCGCATGAACCGACGCCGCTACGCCAAGCAGGCGCAGGCGAAACCGGAAATCGTGCGCGCTGAGGTCGTCGAAGAGGAAATGGTAGAGGATTAACGCATCCCAAGCCAACGAGCGCGAAAGGCGCCGGGTCGATCCCGGCGCCTTTCGCCGTTTGTGCCGTCGGTTCGCGCGGCGTCAGCTTGCCGCGCCGAGCCGCGAAGGATCCCGGAGTGTTGCCCAAGCTGCGGCTGAGTCTGTCGTGGCGCGGGCGGATGGTGTAGCCTCGCGCGCCGTGGCGCTCTTTCACTTCGAACCCATCGCGAGCAGCTTGCGACGCTCGCTGTCTCCCGCTGATCTCTTGCCCCCCGAGCTGTTCGCCGAGCTCCAACGGATGCTCGATGAAGACGAGCAGGCGACCGACATTCCGCCTGACGTGCGGGAGTTCAACCTCCACTACATGGCGCTCTGCCGCACCGCATTCGAGTTGTTGCACGTTCCCGCTTTTCACACGCTGGCCACACGGGGAGAAGAGATCGAACGAGTCTACGATCCGGGAGGGCCTCCCATCAGCCCGCTCTACGATTCGATGTCGGCGATCATGCTGCTCACGTCGATGCCCGTCGGCATGGCGAAAGAGACGCCGATGTCCGTCGTCGCTCGGCTGCTCGCGGGCTCGACTCCGTTCGCAAAGCACGCGGCCCTGGCACGACAATTGGCTGAGACCTGGCTCGATCTCTATCGCGCTGAGGTGGTGAACGGGCACGACGCCGAACTGGTGCACGTAGCGAGCGGAGCGCCGCGCAAGGTGCGCCTGTCCGGCACGTTCTTGCGCGAGGGCGACTTGTTCCTCGGCCGCATCTACGAGTTCGACGGACGCTCGTTCATCATGGACTCACCGTACCTGCTGCTGGCCCCCGAGAGCGAATGGCTCGAGTACTTCGAGAGGATTCGGACGCGTGCTCCCAGCGCTGCGGGCTCTCACCCTGGCGCCAAGAACGGCAGCACTGACAAGAAGAAGCGCCAGGGCAAGAACAAGAAAGACAAGAAGAAGCGAGCCGCAAAGTCCACCATCAAGCGCAGCCCGGAAGATTTGCTGCGCGATCATCTCAAGTACGGGGACAACTGGCGCTTCTGGTTCGACTTCATCATGGACGGCTACGCGGGACAGCGAAACGGCATCGTGCGCTTGGCGGGCGTGCCCGATCGCCCCGAAAGCCTACCCCACAACGCGGCCTACGACGGCCCCCTGCTGCCAGACGACGGCCCTTCATTCCTGGAGGACGACCCACTGAGGCGACTACGTGATGAGCTCTTGCGCATCGTTGCCGAGGAGGAGGTGTTTGACGAGTTGCTCGAGAGCCTCGAACTCGAGCATGGTGAGTTGCCTGACCGTCTCGCGCCATTGGCCTACGCCTACTGCCAGCTCGGCGCGCCAGTGGACGACGACGGACTGACCGCCCTCGAGCTCTACGCCCTGCATGGCAATCCGCCGGAAGACGAGCGGGCGGTGGTCCGCGCGCTGCAGCGTGGCTGGTTCTCGCTCTTCGAAGTCCGTCACGTGTTCTTGGACGAGAAGTTGGTGGTGATGGACACTCTGCGCCGCAAGAAGCTCGAGATCATCGAACACGTCGGGACCCATGGGCTGGCTGTCGGCGATCTGCTTGCCGGCTGGATCATGATCGACGACGATTCGGTGATCACGTTGGAAGGCGGACTGGTGAGAGTTCCCGCCATGTTGGCAGAGCCCGTGATCGAGTTCGCGAAGAGGGCGCGCGATGACCTGCGCTCCCGCTTTCCGAAGGTGGACAACAGCGTGCGCTTGGGATTGCTGCCCCCGAGCATCCTAGCCGCGCTCCTCGATCTCTACGAGGCACCGCCGATGCCCGAATTGCGCAACACCGACGACCAGGCACTCTCGCTTCGGAGCGCCCACTACCGCTTCGATGATCGTGCGGCCGTTCACGCCGCGCTGAGTCGGGCCTTCGAGGATCTGGGGGATGGCGAATTCCGACGCCTGAACGACGCGGACGTCATCGTCGGACGCTTGGAGCTGAAGAAAGACCGCCTGGTCGTGCACGCCAACTCGGCGGAGCGCCTCGATGCACTCGAAGCGGAGTTGGAGGAGCTGCTCGGCGAACTCGTGACGCACGCAGTGAACGCCATCGACGGCCCACCGAACCTCGAAGCCCAAGATGAACGCAGTGACCTCATGGAACTGCCTCCGGAGATGCAACGGGAACTCGCAACGATGATGCTGCAGCGGCTGCGCAAGACCCTCGACGAGCCGCTACCCATGCACTCGGGCAAGACGTTGCGACAACTCTGCCGCAGCAAGACGGGCCGCGCCGATGCCACGAGCTGGCTGCGTGAGCAGGAGCGCTTGTTGCGCTCCAACCCGCAGCTCGACCTGCTGGACATGCGGCCGCTGTGGGAAGAGTTGGGCCTCGAGTATCGCGGCCTGCAGTAGCGTCCAGATGAGGCGCAACGTGGCGCGGCCGGGCCCTTGCTTCAGCCGCCTCGATTACCGAGGGCCTCCATCAGCGGCTCGCGGTCGATGGCGCGCAACATCTTGGCGATCCGGCGCAGCTGGCGAGCGCGCGCGGTGCGTTTCATCGAGGCGCACAAGGTCAGTGCCTCCAACAGTTGCTCGTCCAGCGGAAGCTTCTTGAGCTGGGCGGGCGGCAGTTCGGCGAGAGTCACGCCCAGGTCGAAGACCCCTTTGGCGTCGCGCTTCTTCTGACTGCGGCTGGGGCCCGGCTCCGGCCGGTCATCGATGATCTCGCCGCTGGGAGAGACGGTGAAGTTCCGCTTGATCATGCGACATCATATGACAGGCGCCGCAGAAGCGCGACGGATGAGAGGCAACCAGCGCCATTGACGCCGAGCTCCGTCGGTGCCAGGCCTGCGGCATGACTCGATACCGACTCACCTATTTCGACTTTCCCGGCAGCCGAGGCGAGGAGTGCCGCTTGGCCTTCTTCGTCAATGGCGTCGACTTCGAGGACCGCCGCGTGAAGGGCGAAACCTGGAAAGAGCTCAAACCCACAACCCCCTACGGGGCCCTGCCGACGTTGGAGTGCGAAGGGCGAGGTATGCTGGCGCAAGCCAACGCGATCTTGAGTTACATCGGGCGCAGCTACGGGCACCACCCGAAGGATGCGTGGGACGCCGCGCGCCACGAAGCGGTCTTCTCGGCCGTGGAAGAACTCCGCGGCGCGATCGCCCCCACCGGCGACACCCAGGACGAGGGGGAAAAGAAGCAGCGCCGTGAAGCCTTCGCGGATGGCTACCTGCAGCGCTGGTGCGCCAGCATCGAAAAGCAGATCCGAGGTCCGTTCTTGGAGGGAGACGCTCTGCACCTCGCAGACATCAAGCTATTCGTGATCTGCCAGGCA
>JBNKZR010000418.1:0-6561 GCA_050301735.1 Polyangiaceae bacterium
AGTAGTGGTCGACCCTCACTCCCCGATGAAGTTTTGCTTTACCCCGTGGGGGCTCGTGAGTCGCCGCGGAATCGCACGCCGTTCGCGTTTTTCGCCACCGGGTGTGCATTGGCGTAGCTCGAGCGATAGTCCGTCGCTTTGGCGCTTCGCTTCCATCAAACGCTGACCCGTCCAAACGAGTCGTGAGTTGGGGGCTGGCACCCAGGTGTGGAGATCCGCTCGCGGTTCACGCAGCGCGAAGGATAGAGGACCGGCGTCTACTTCGTAACGCCCCGAGGTGCAGCGCACGTCAGGGGTGCCGAGCTCCAAGACGGCAGCGCCGCCCTCGGAGCCCACGCGCGATGCCGACAGACCAGCCGCGCATTGCGCGATGAGGTAAGGCACGCCTCGACGGTACGTCAGGCCAAGGGGGGCGCAGTCGGGGAGCAGACGCTGGGCTTCGGCATACTGGGGCGACGGGGTGATCGAGAAGACCGTCGTGACGCTGCGCCCCTCGTGTTGGGTGCACACGGCGTAGTGCCAGCGTTGTCCGAGGTTCATCAGGCGAGCGGCGTTGTTCTCGCAAGGAACGGGAACGCTGAGGGTCACCCGGCCCGTCTCGGGGCTGACGCCAGCGCCGAGCTGGTGAAAGGTGAAGTCGTGACACGGCTGCTCCGGGGTTTCGGCGCACGGCTCTTGGGGACCCCGGATGAGAGCCGTTGCGCCCTCGTCGCGCAGGGCCAACGCCAGGTTGCCGTGGTTCGAAGGGGAGGTTGCCCAGGCGCGTGACAGCTCGAACGTGTCGCCGCCGGACTCTGGCGTCCCGAGCCACGCCATGGCCCGCGCTCGTCGTTCGTCCGCCTCAGCATCGCTTTGCGACAGCCACAGCACCACGAGTGAGTCTCCTGCCCATAGCGCCTGCACGTCACTGATGACTCGTATCGTCCCACTTGCGGGGACGATTGTGGTGGGAGGTCCCAGCTGAACGCCACCTCGATCGAATTGCAGAGCGGATAGTGCCCACTCCGCTGGGCTCGCCGTCGCCCAAACCAAGGTCGCGCCCGTGGGCGACGGGATCAGTGCGAAGTCCGACGGCAAGCTGTCGTTCGTGGAGGCATCGGGCGGGGCCGGTTGGGATGCCTGCTGTGTCGGCTTCGCCTCGTCGACGTCGCTGCAGCTCTCACAGGCTGCGGTTTGGAAAGCGCATAGTGCGACGACGCCGAGCAGCGGCACGCCCAAACGACGGTGACCCGTGTTCGGCGAGCGCGGCGCTGCGTGCGGGTCGCTACTCACTCGACGTACTTACTCGGGTTCGCCACGAATTGCTTTCTGCAGCTTTCGGCGCAGAAGTGGTATTCGTGCCCGTCGTGAGTCGCCGACGGTGTTTCAGCCGTCACCCGCACCTGCATGGAGCACACGGGGTCGATCGCAATCTCCGCCGCGGGGTCGGGAGCCGTCGTGGCACCGGGTTGGGCAGACTCCGAACTCGCCAGCGTCTCGAGATGAGCCACCAGTGCCGCGAGCTGGGCCTGCGACAGGTGTGGGGCGTAGCTGGGCATCAGCTCCAAGTAGCCATCCACGACGTCCGCGCCTGGGGTGAGCACGGAGCGCTCCAGGTAGGCGCGGTCTGCGACGCTGGCGCGCCCATCCTTGAACTTGCGGTTCTTGCCGACGAGTCCTGCCAGCGGTGGCGCCAGGCGCTGATTGTCGTGACAAGCGCCGCAGCTCAGCCGCTGGTAGAGCTCCGCTCCATCGGTCGACGACGACGCAGCGGTTTGGCTCTTTCCGAGCAGTTCGTCGACGTCCGTCGTCAAGCGGTCGAGGGCTCGGTCATCATTGCTGTCGTAGGCGCCCCGCACCGCACCCGCAGCGTCCACCAAAAAGAACATGCTGCTGTGCATGATCTTGTTGTCGGGGTCGTCGGTGGCCTCGAGCGCGACTCGCATGTCCCGCGCCAGGTCGTCGAGTTGGTCTGGCCCGGGGCGCAGCAGCAACCAGCGAGTTTCGTGCTTTGCCCACTTCTTCGCGTATGCGGCGAGTACGGGAACGGTGTCGGTTTCGGGGTCGACGGAGAACGAGACGAAGCGCAACCGGGAATGCGGCAGTCGTCGTTGTAGCAGCACCGTGTTTGCCGTCATCAGTGGACACACCGTCGTGCAAGTGGTGAAGATGAAGCTAGCGATCCAGACGCTGCCCTTCAGGTCTTCCTTCGAAACCGTCTTTCCGTCTTGGGCGCTGAACTCGAAGTTCGGCGCTTGCCACAGCACGGGCAGCTCACCGTTGGTGCGAGGAGCATAGGCCGCTCTCTCGGCTCCCGGTGGTTGGGTGATCTTCCGCTGCATGTCGGTGGCGAGTGTTGCCAGTAGAGCTGCGCTGAGCACCGAAAGGGCGATGGCGACGAGAGCGAACTTGCGTTTCATGGGTGTTCAGCGGTGGCGGTGGGGATCGGAGAAGCGACGCGAGCGAACGCTGCGAGTTCTTGCCTAGTGCGCTCCGGCCGGAGGGGCGACTAGGCAACGTGTCGCAGGATGTGGTTTGTTGCGCACCATCAAGGTGCTCACTTCTCGGGGTTGAGCTGCTCGAGCACTCGCGCGCCCGCATCAGCACACAGCACCCGACAGATGAGATTGGAGCAAACCATGCTCACTCCAACTCCGAGGTGGGCATGCGTGGTCGAAGGAGCTGGAATAGGACGGAAGTAGCGGTCAAACTGATTGTGTTCGCTGTACGTTTTTTGGCTCAGCAGCAACCGTCGGCCCGATGCAGGTGTCAGTTTGAATTCAGTCGCCCTTAGCCTATTTCGTTTTCGTCCGTTCGTTAAGTGGTCATTCCTCGTTTGGTGCCTCCCGTTGGCCGTAGGCTGCGGGAGGCAAGGGGATCTCTTCGAGGACGACGACCCCGGTCTCCACGTTTCGGATGCAACGGACGGGCCCGACGCAGGTGACGGAGAGGGCACCGACGGCTCTGGCACCGATGGGACGTCGGTCTCGCCGAACGACGGCACCGATGACATGTCGGGAGGCGGCACCGATCCCGAGGGCGTCGACGAAACCGACCCAGGGACGACGGACCCTTCCGCGACGGATCCAGGAGGGGACGCGACTGATGACGGCTCCAGCTCTGGCACGGACGTCGTCGGGCCCGACCCCTCGACGGGCGACGCGGGAGCGGATTGCCTCGTCGAAGAGGGGTGCGTTCCGGAACCGTGCGAGGACGACCTCGATTGCGACTCCAATGTTTGCGGTGACAACGGGTACTGCGCGGTGCGCACAGCGTCCTGCAGCGACGAGCGGGTCAACGGTGACGAAAGCGATCTCGATTGTGGCGGTGCGGACTGCGCCGGTTGCCTGGTCGATCAGGCTTGTGCCGTGGACAGAGACTGTATGGGCCGCAACTGCGGGAGCACCGGCGTGTGTGGTCTTCACATCAACACGACCGCGTGCTCGGCCAATGCCGACTGCCAGTCGGGTGCTTGCGTCGACGGCAAGTGCAGTCCCCCGTCGAGCGTTCAGGCAGTCTGCACCGAGGACGACGTCGCCAGCACGTGCGGAGCGGACGCCTCCTGCGTGGACGGATTTTGCGTCTACCCTTGCGCGGACGGAAGTGATTGTCCCAGCGGCGAGTGCCTATACGAAGAATGCGCTCCCGGAGAGCCTGGGTCGACATGCAACGGGCCCAGCGACTGCGTCACGAGGATCTGCACGGCCGACGAATGTCAGGTCGCCCCGGCGGGTGGTGCGTGTGCGGTCGGTTCGGACTGTTCGACCGAGCGTTGCGCTGGAGACCGTTGTGCGGTCAGCGGCTTCGAGCAAGCTTGTGGCACCGACGACGACTGCTTGAGCGGCCGCTGCGTCGACGGCGCGTGCGACATCTCGCGTTTCGGGGAGAGTTGCCGCGAAGGGGCGGACGATTGCTTGAGCGGAATATGCTCCGGTGGCACGTGTGATGCGTCGCCCCTCGGTGGGCCTTGCGTCTCCGATTCTGGGTGTGCCAGCGAGTTCTGCCAGGACGAGCTGTGTCAGCCGGGTGGGCTCGGCGCAGCTTGTGACGACGACGCTGAATGTCAGAGCGGTCACTGTGGGGCGGACGGTTGTCTGGCGGGTGGCTACGACACGATCTGCCGCAACATGAGCGACTGCTCGAGCTCGGACTGCGCGGATGGCACCTGTCAGAAGGGTGCTCGCGACGCCAATTGTGCGGCGGACGCGGACTGTCTCAGCGGGAGCTGTAGCGCCGACGTTTGTGCCGCCTCGCACGGTGGGGACGCTTGTGGGTCGGACATGGACTGCACGACCGGCTCTTGCGTCGACGACGCGTGTGAGGTTTCCCCCGTTGGTGGTGCGTGTAGCGTGGTAGCGGACTGCGTCACCGGGGAGTGTATGGACTCCGTGTGCCGGAAGGGTCCCCCTGGCGCCAGTTGTGGCGTGGCCAGCGATTGCCTCACTGGCGTATGCGTGGACGACACCTGCCAAGTGGCGGGCTTTGGAGAACCGTGCGCAGACGATGCACAGTGCCTGAGCAACAGCTGCAACACCGGGGGCACGTGCGACAAGGGCGCTGTCGGAGCGGCCTGCCTGGTGGCGGCGGACTGCGATACGGGCAACTGCGACGGCAGCGAATGCGTGCCGGGGGGGTCTGGCGAACCGTGCGAAGTCGACGGCGATTGCGGCAGCAACAACTGCGTCGACCTCGCTTGCGGCCCCGGCTTCCAGGGCGCTCCCTGCACTACGGATGGGGACTGCTACGCGACGTGCGTCGACGGAACGTGTGAAGCGGGAGGGTTCGGTACGACGTGCGAGAAGTCTGCCGATTGCATCACGGCCCTGTGCACGGGGGGGAGCTGTGCCAAGGGTTACGTCGGCACGAGTTGTCTGGGTGCCAGTGATTGCCATAGCGGCATCTGTGGTGGCGCCAACGTCTGTGTGCCAGGTTATCAAGGTGCGCCCTGCGAATCGGAGGCCGACTGCGTCAGTGCCAGTTGTGGCGTCGCGGGGTGCGATCCCGGCCCGGTCGGCGCAGCGTGCAGTGCCGACGCGCACTGTACGAGCGCCAACTGTGACACGATGGCTGGCTCTTGCGATCAGGGCTTTGCCGGGGCCGGCTGCAGTGTGGCGTCGGACTGCAAGAGCGGCAACTGCGACGCTGGTGTGTGCGCGCCCGGCGGCGCGGGGAGCGAATGCACCGGCGCGGACGACTGCCTCAGTGGCGAGTGCGCGAGCGTGTGTGAGCCGGGTTACGCGGGCGCCGGATGCGAGGTCGACGGTGACTGTCACAGCGACCGCTGCGCGGCGGGTGTGTGTGAGCCGGGCGGGGCTGGCAGTGCTTGCGAGAGCGGCGATGACTGCGTTGGTGGGGGTTGCGACACGATGAGTTCGTCTTGTGACCAAGGCAACGGCGGCGACGCTTGCTATGCCGACGGCGACTGTGTCGGGGCCGATTGCGCGACGACTTGTCAGCCGCAGGGTTTCGGAGGCGTGTGTGAGATCGCGGCGGATTGTCTGAGTGGCAACTGCTCCGGGGGGGCTTGTGCCAAGGGTGCGGTGAGCAAACCTTGCGGCGGGGGTACCGATTGCATCACCGGGCGCTGCTCGACCACCTGTCAGCTCGGGTATGCGGACGAGGGCTGCTTCACGGGGGCGGACTGCCACAGCGGTAGCTGCACGGGGGACAAGTGCGAACTGAGCGGTGTCGGTGAGGCTTGCATCGACAGCGCGGACTGCGCTTCGCCGAATACCTGCCAGGGCGGCTTCTGCGGCTCGGACTGTTCACTCGACAACGCCACAGACCTCAACGAGCGCGTGATGGGACCGAACCCGCGAGTGGACGTCGATGGCTGTGTCAAGATCACCAACTACCCGGCTTGGTGGGTGTCTCAAGAAGTCCTGCTCGACTTCCACGACCCCCAGGGAGGGGCGGCGACGCCTCTGCCATTCACGGTCTATCAGTCGTGCTTCGGCACGGCCTACCCGGGCGACGCGTACAACGCTGCTGGCGTCAACTGGGAGACGAACTCGCTCGGCAGCCGCACGAGCGACTGTCCGACCTTGATCGACCTCAAAGGCTCCAGCGGCGGCAGTGTCGAGGTGCGCTGGCAGTGATAGACGAGTAGGTTGCGCGGATGACATCCGCGGCCAACGACCGAACGACTTTTCGCTTTTTTGCCGTGAGTGCGCCTGGGCTGGAGGCGTTGCTGCAGCGCGAGCTCGTGCAGCTCGGGGCCGAAGCACGTGCCGTGCCGGGCGGCGTCGAGGGCACGGTCACTCGACTCGTGTTCTGGCGCATCCACCGCGAGAGTGCGTTGGCAGAGTCGTTGCGCGTCCGACTCAAGTCGTTCCACGCGGCGTCGTTTTCGGCGTTGGAGGCAGGGCTTTCGAAGTTGCCGTGGCACGCCTACGCGACGGCTCATACGCCACTGGAGGTGCGTGTGAGCTGCTCCAAGTCGCGGCTGTATCATTCGAAGCCAGCGACCTGAGCTCTGAACTCTGAAGGCTGCTTCATCCTGTCCTTGGAACAATCTCCTTGTTTTAGCTTGGTGGTGGCACAGTGGTGATGGTTCTCTCGCTGATGGGCCTGCTGGTGCTG
>JBNKZR010000419.1:0-6545 GCA_050301735.1 Polyangiaceae bacterium
CACGCGTCGCGAACTCGATGCCTCGCGGCAGCAGCTCCAGCAGAACCTCGAGCGCGAGCGGGAGCGCGTCAGCGCCGCCGGGTTCGACCCCGGGCAGGCGGCTCGCCTCGCCCGCCGCTTCGCCGACCTGGGCGACCGCGATCGCGCGCTGCTCGTCTTGGGCTCCCCCGGCGGGGACACGATACCGAACACCGTGGTGCAAGTGCTGCGCAACCTCGTCGACGGCCAGATGACCCTCGACGCAGCGGTCGATGCACCGCGCATTCATCATGGCTTCGTGCCGGACGCACTACGGACGGAACGGCTGCGGCCCATCGACGCGAAGTTGCGCGCGGGGCTGGAGGCGTTGGGACACCACTTCGACGGCACGCGGCTGACGATCGGTGACGCCAACAACATCCTCATCTCCGGGCACGACTTCTACGGCTACGCCGATCCGCGCGAAGGAGGCCTAGCCGCGGCACCCGAGCCCCCCAGCGCAGCGCCCACTCCTGGCACACGCTCAGCACAACCGCACGCTGCCCCGACGGTGGGCGAAGCACCAAACAACCCTGTCGCCCCCATCGAGCCCGCAGCACCTGCACCGGGCAGGCCATGAAATGGCCTTCGGCCCGGTGCAAACGACCGAGCCGAAGACTTGTGCACTTGCCGCGCCCTCTAGCGCGGGGCAGCGCGTTCAGCCGAGCGTGCGGCGTTGGAACGTGGGCACGTCCCAATCGGCTTCGCTGCGCTTGGGGAAGCGGATGTCGTCACGAATGGGCAACGACGTTTGTCCCACGGTCACGCTGGGACCTTGTGAACTTGCTGTCGCGACGTGGTGCTGGGGAGCCTGGTGCACCGGAGACGACTGCACCGTCGCGGGCGCCGCGAAGCTCTCGCGTGGCGGAGCGTGGGTGGGGCGACGACTCGGTGGCGTCGGGGCCGACATCGCGCTCGGTTGAGCGCTGTGCACCGGCGGAGGCGCCTGCAGATTCTGCTCGGGCTGACGACGCGCTTGGCTTTGCGCGCTGTGGGCAGACTCTTCGTGCTCGTGGTCGAAGCCGGTGGCGATCACCGTCACCTTGATCATGTCGTTCATGGTCTCGTCGGCGCTGGCGCCGAAGATGATGTCCGCGTCTTCGTGCGCGAGTTCGCGGACGTAAGAGGCGGCCTCTTCGATCTCGCGCAGGCTCACGTCCATGCCGCCGACGACGTTCAGCAGCACACCGGTCGCGCCATCCACGGAGATGTTGTCGAGCAGTGGCGAGGAGACAGCCTGTTCAGCAGCGAGTCGGGCACGCCCTTCGCCCTTGGCGCAAGCCGAGCCCATCAGCGCACGGCCGTGGTGCTCTTCCATGATGCGACGGGCATCGGCGAAGTCGACGTTGATGTAGCCGGCTTTGGTGATCAAGTCGCTGATACCTTGGACGGCCTGAAACAGAACCTCGTCCGCCTTGCGGAAGGCGTCCATCAAGGACAGATCCGCATCGAGGGTGAGCAGTTTCTGATTCGGGATCGTGATCAGCGTCTCGACGTTCTCGGACAGGGCCATCAGGCCTTGCTCCGCGCGGCGCGCGCGGGTCCGGCCCTCGAAGATGAATGGCTTGGTCACGACGCCGACGGTGAGCGCGCCCTCTTCACGAGCGAGCTGTGCCACGACCGGAGCGGCGCCCGTGCCGGTGCCACCACCCATGCCGCCAGTGATGAACACCATGTCGGCGCCCGCGATGGCATCCTTGACCCGATTGACGTCCTCGAGAGCTGCTTTACGGCCCTTCTCCGGATCGGCGCCAGCGCCCAGACCCTTGGTGACGTTCTGCCCGATGGCGATTTTGACGGGAGCGAGACTGTCGTTCAGCGCCTGCGCGTCGGTGTTGATGGCGACGAACTCGACGCCCTCCAGACCGCACTGGATCATGGTGTTGACGGCATTGCCACCTGCGCCGCCACACCCGATCACCTTGATGCGGGCCTGATATTGCTGAACGTCATCTGCAAACTCGATCGAGAAGCTCATGTTTTTCCTCCAGCGCCTCGGGCGCTACGTCGTCGGGGTCCCCGTCGGGCATTGCCTCTGCCGTTCGGGCTGATCTTCTTGAAGCCGATTTGGCGAGCAGCGGCCAAATAAGTGGATGCATTTTTCTTTGAGTAAGCACCCCTTGCGCCGCACGGGCGGGCCCCGACGTGACCCAACTGGGGCACTCAGCCCAAGCCCTGCCGAGCTGCGTCGACCACGTGTGTTCGCAGCGCTTGCCGCCCGATGCTCGCCGCGCCAGCCAAGGCACGAGCCGTGCCCGAGCCCCAGCGTCTCGCCATCACGCCCGTGCTTGCGTGCCGACGCCGACCCGGCTCAATCAGCTCGCCACGACTGACGCCCTCAGAAGGCGTCGCGCAGCCAACCCCAGAAGCCCCGGCCCGGATCGCGCATCTGCGTGGGGACTCGCTCGGGCGCGGCGACGTACTCGTCGGCAGCGTGCACTTCCTCGAGACGACTGGCGCCGTAGCGCACCAGGCCCACGCCGGCTGCGTGCTGAGGCCCTTGAATCAACTGCACCAAGCCCTTGACGCCAACAGGGAAGCCCAAACGAACCGGCATGCCCAGAACGTCCTCCGCGGCTTCGACCATGCCTTCCATCAGCACACCGCCTCCAGTCAGGACGACACCTGAGCTCACGTGGTCGACCAAACCTGTCTCCTCCATGCGGCGGCGCACCTCGCTGAATATCTCTTCGACGCGGGGCTCGATGATGTCGCTCAGGACACGTCGAGCGACCTTGCGCGGCGAGTGCCCCCCGACTCCGGGCACTTCGATCTCTTCGTCGTCGGCGACCATGCGCCCCAGTGCGCAGCCGTAGTTGCGCTTCAAGCGCTCGGCTTCACCCATGGGCGTGCGCAATCCGGTCGCGACGTCGTTGGTCACGTTGTTACCACCGGCGGGGATGACGCTGATGTGCGCCACTCCGCCTTCGACGTACTGCACGAGATCGGTCGTGCCCCCGCCCATGTCGATGACGGCCACGCCGATCTCTTTTTCGTCGTCGCTGAGGACGGCATCGGCACTGGCGAGCGAGGCCAACGCCACTTCGGCAACCTCGATGTCGCAGCGCTCGACGCAGCGTTCGGCGTTCTGGATGCACGACTTGGCCGCGGAAACCAAGTGCACACGCGCCTGCAGGCGCACGCCACTCATGCCGATGGGGTCGCGCACCCCATCTTGATTGTCGACGATGTATTCGCGAGCCAACGCGTGCACGATCGTGCGATCCGCATCGACGGGGATGGCGCGGGCTCCTTCCAGAACGCGCTCCAAGTCCTCGTGGGTGACCTCACGGCCGGCGATGGCCGCAACCCCGTCTGAACTCTGACTGCGAACGTGGCTGCCGCCGATACCCAAGAACACGGTGCCGATTTCGACGCCCGCCATCGTCTGGGCCGCCTCGACAGCTTCCCGGATCGCACGAACGGTCCACTCGATGTTGCTGACGACGCCCTTACGAAGTCCTCGACACGGCACGTTGCCGACCCCGAGAATGGTGATGCCCTCGTCATCCACTTCGCCAACGACAGCGGATACCTTGGTGCTACCGACGTCCAGTCCAACGACAATCTCAGATGCGCTAAAATCAGTCATGACACTCGCGTTTCGAGCCACCAAACGACACTCTCGGAGGCTCGTTGACGCACGCTGCCATGCGGCTTCGAAGGCGGCCAAATTCTCTGCCCGCCGATCCCGAACACTCGGAAGCAGCACGAAACTTCGGCGTTGCGACACCTCGGCGTCGTTGCCAACGAGTCAGCGCAAGCGCACGACGACACGCTCGGGATGTGCCTCGTTGTCGAGGAAGATGATCCCGGGGGTCTGCTGGCGGGCTCTGAGCTTGCCGATGACTCGGCCAGCCATCAGGAGTTTCTGCCGAAATGGGCCCTTGCCCAAGTGGAAGCTGATGCCGCCATCACCCACCACCAAAGTCACCGTACCGGCCTCGGCCATGTGGATCTCTTGCGCGGGATAGGCTTTGGCGATGGGCAAGCGCTGGTAGCGGTCGACGATCGCAATGCCATTGGCGATTCGTTCCAACGCGCGCGCGCGGTCGATACGCAAGTCCTCCGCCGAGACGCCGGTCACGACCGGATAGTCCACGTGGTCGTTTTCTTCGACCACCTTGATCGGCATGCCTTCGCGGGTGACGAGGTACAGCGCAGAGTCGATGCCAGCCACGGCGACCGCCGTGTATTCGCTGACGGACACCTTCAACGAGTCGGGCAGCTTGCGCGAGATACGGGCGCTCGAGATCCAGGGGTTGCTGGTCAACTCTCGCTCCGCCTGTTCGAGATCCAAGGCGAAGAGGTTGTCCCCGCGCTTGATCCCTGCCAGCGCCAGCAGTTGTTGCTCGCCGAATCGACGGCTGCCTTCGACTTCCACACGCTCGATCGAAAACCGCGACGTGGAGACGAAGAACTGTCGCGCACCGTAGGCGAATCCCCCGACGGCGGTCACCAGCAGGCCGACGAACGCAACGAGCTTGAACGCGGAAGCGATCCACGCGAAGCGACTACGTGGCTCCTCGTCCTGGGTGCGCTCTTCGGGGGGCGCCTCCACCACCTTGCGGCGACGACGTTTTCGACCCGCCGGCTTGGGAGCGCTCGCCTCAGACATGCTGCCCCTTTTTTCGAACCCACGGCGAGTTGGACAAGTTCCTTGCGGGTCCCAGGGACCTACACCACGTGGCGTGCTCACACATCGCGGCACCCCGCATGCAGAAGAATGGCCCGCGGTCCGGCACTCTTTCGGCACGCGCCGCCAAGGGCGCTAGACTACTCGGGTCTTGAGGAGATGGGCATACACGGGGCGAGCCGTCGCTCGGGAGCGCTGGTCGATGACCATGGGGTTGCTGCTGCTGAGCATCTTCATCTTGAGCGGCTGTCACAGCCTCTTGGGTATCGAAGACAGAAAGCTCGATACGCAAGAGCTCACCGAACAGGGCTACAGCGGGTGTGAACCTGCCCGGCGCTCGTGTACCGCGTGCACGAGCAAGTGGCACGAGTGCATCTGCGACGGCTGGCAAACCCTGCCCGAAGCAGAGCTGCGCCTCGAGTGCGCACGCGATCACGCACCTGCGGCCATTCGCGATGAAGTCATCGCCGAAGCCGAAGATGCGTTCGAACGCTACCAGGCCGAGACGTCAGACGGCGGCAGCAGCGATGACGCAGTCACCGACGACGCAACGACCGACGACGCAACGACCGACGCAGTGACGGACGAGCCGGCAACGGACGTCACCGATGGCACAGACACGACCGACCCCCTGCCTGCGCTGTGTCTCGGCGCGAACGGGACCGACGAGTGCATCACTTGCTTCTGCGACAAGTGCAGCGACGAGCTCTCTGCCTGCGACGACAACGAAGACTGTCGTGCGATCTTCGATTGCATCGGCGAGTACGATTGTGACCCCTTCCCCGTCGTGGGCTCCGAATCCTGCTACCAGCCGCAATACTGTGGCCCGCTGATCGATGCCAGCGGCGGCATCGACGGTGAAGGGCACGACTTGTTTCGACTCGCACTCGACTGCAACATCGTCAATGCCTGCCCCTGCGGGGAGCAGCCGTCGGAGTGCTGGCCAGAGGCGGGCTGCAAGTGCGGCACTTGCTGGGAGAGCTGCCTGTGTGAAGGACGGCCGGACAGCGAGTGCATCGACCGCTGCAGTGATCCGGACTGCGGCAGCGACGGCACTTGCGCCAGCTGCAACGACTGTGTCGACGATTGCCTGTGCAAAGGCCAGTGGGACCTCTTCTACTGCACGGAACTGTGCCGCCCTGGCGACAGCTGCACTCAAGAACGCGGCTGCTTCTGTGGCGACTGCATGAGCGACTGCACCTGTATCGGGGAGTCGCTCAACCAATGCCGACAGTGGTGTGACCCGTGCACGCCGTCGGGTGGCTGCGACTGTGGAGGCGACTGTTATTCCGAGTGCTACTGCGAGGGTAACGACGCAGACACCTGCGACGCGCGCTGTGACACGAGCCCTTGCAGCCCGAACGGCGGCTGCGACTGTCCAGACTGCAACTCCGAGTGCTCGTGCATGGGCTTCGGCCCAGCGTCTTGCAACGACCAATGCCTGGACGCCTGCAGCCCCCAGGGGGGTTGCGACTGCGGCGCGTGCTACGACGACTGCCTGTGCCAGGGTAATGGCCCAGGTTACTGCAACGACCTGTGCTATCCACCAGCTTGTTCGCCCGTCAACGGCTGCGCCTGCGACACCTGCTACGACGGCTGCCTCTGCAACGGCAACGACAGCATCTACTGCAACGACCTGTGCTACCCCGTCCCCTGCAGTGTCGCCGGTGGCTGTGACTGCGGCTCCTGCTACTCCGACTGCCTGTGCAACGGCTACGGCGACAGCTACTGCAACGACACCTGTTACCCACCAGCGTGCAGCCCCGCAGGCGGCTGCAATTGTGCGGATTGCACCTCCGAGTGCATCTGCAACGGCAACGACGCCAACTACTGCGACGACTACTGTGTGGCCCAGACCTGCACCCCGACCCAGGGCTGCATTTGCGGCGAC
>JBNKZR010000420.1:0-6543 GCA_050301735.1 Polyangiaceae bacterium
CGCCCGCGGTTCATCCAGCCCGGTTTCCGTGGCAAGAGCGCCCTCTTCGAAAAGCGTCGTACCATTGCCCGCCAAGACTCGCTGTTGCCCGTCCGTTGCAATCGCATAAACGCGGTGGGCCGTGCGATCTGCGGCCCAGATCTCCCCCCCGGGGACACGCAACACCATGCCAAGCTGGGAGAAGCTGTCCATCAACACCGTCACCCCCAATTCGGGCGTCCAACGCAAGATTTGTGAACCCGATGCAACCAGCACCTCACTCTCATCCGGCGCTACCCATAGGCCCCTGCCGACGATGAGACTCGGTACGCTGAACAACGTCTGCATCACGCCGTCAGCACTCAGCTTCCTGATCTTCGCATTGCCGAGATCGACGACATAGGCAGTGCCGTCAGGCTGAACCCACACGCCGTTAGGATTGGATAGCGCCACTTCCAAAGCGGGCGTGGGTTCGTCTGGGCCGTCCCCGGCGACGTTGGTGCCGGCCACCGTCACCAGCTCTCCACTGGGCAACACCAAACGGATGCCGTGCGCTTCTTTGTCCGCGATGAAAATATTGCCAGCATCATCGCTCATCGCCATGTGCGGTCGCGACAACTCCACCTCCGTCGCGAGCTGGCCTTCAAACGCCTCGTCCCACTCGTTGAGGTTGTCACCACGCCCCGCTCCGGCAACGTGTTCGACGAGCCCAAAGCTGCGACTGACCTGCTGCCAACTACTGTCTTCGAGGGGCGCAGCGTCTTGCTCTGGTTCCGGATGCACGTCGACTGCGCCGCCATCCGTTGACTCAACCGGTTTGGAGGCATCGGTAGCAATGCCGCCCTCGTCTTCGACAGGGTCCTCGTTCGGCTCCTTCACTTCCGGTGATGGCTTCCCGGAAGCCACTTCCGATTTTCCTTTCGAATCGGAGTCGGTACACCCAGCGGCCAGCACCGCGATCAACGCGCCGCTCGCTCGAGCACACCATTGCCTGCGTCGCCTCGAACTCATCGCAGCGCAGCCTACCCCAAACTGCTCGGCTTTCGAACACCGAGTCGCGAGGCAAGCCGTCTGTCCCGCAGACGACGACGACCCCGTCGAGCTTGCCACAGGAGAAGCTGATCCTTCCGACGGTATCGATAGCTGAATGATGCCTCCACCAGCTTCGCGCCAAGTGCGGCTCCCGCGCACGGCTTGCGTAGACATCGAAGCGCGGCTGCTGCGCAGCGCGCCTCCAGGCACGTACCCGTTGACGCAGCCGACCATCTACGCAAAGCCTGTAAGCACGAATTCTTCTACGCCACCTGGAGGGCCACTCAACGTGAATGAGACGGCTACGCGAACGCAACGTTGGCGCGTCTGCGCAATCGCCGCTTCGGTGGTACTTGCGGGTGTGGGGATCTGGTCCCTCACACGAGCTCCAACCTCCGCGGCTGATGAGCGTAGAGAACTGTTGACCGTGGAGCGCGAACATCTGTTCGAAGAAATGGAACGCGAGCTGCAGCTCTGGCCAGAACAGACTTCAGCCATGCGAGCAGTCTTTTCAGACTCGGAGGTGCTCAGCCAAGGCAACCCACGCTTGAGCGTGCATCCGATGACCCGCGAAGAATGCCGACGGCGGCGCAGCGAGCAAGAGGGTGGTCTGCCGGCACCGAGTCCGCGCTGCAAGAAGCCGAACATGGTCGTCGCCTTCGACCCGGGGGGCGAGCAGCGGCCGGAGACGGCAACGTTGTGCGTTGACCAGTACGAGTTTCCAAACATCCCGTGTGCGTACCCCGTCGTGCATGTCACAGCGCTCGAGGCGGCGCTGCTGTGCCAGGCCGTTGGCAAGCGGCTGTGTGACGCGCACGAGTGGGAGGGAGCGTGCGCTGGGGCGGTGCGAGCCCCCGAGCAAGAGTACGTCTTCGGTATCCCACGATCGGTCGCGACGAGAAGGCACAATTCGAAACGCGAACGCGTGTGGGCCTACGGGGCGGCTCAGTCACCGGCCACGTGCGCGACGGGCAGCGAGAAGACGCCGGGTTGCGGCGGTGGTTTCACACGCTGCGGCTCCAATACTTACCCAGCAGGAGCCTTTCCTGGCTGCGTGAGCCCCTTTGGCGTCTACGATCAACATGGCAACGTCGCCGAGCATATGAACCTACCCACGCGCCCGGAGGAGTTGGGCGGGAAAGGCGGTCTTGGTCGGACCGAGATGAAAGGCAGCTGGTTCATTTGGGGCACGGACCAACCGTACGAGGACGACTGTCGCTGGCGCGCGAAGGACTGGCATCCCTCACGCGTTCGGGCTCCACGTAGCCATCGCAACTATCATCTCGGCTTTCGTTGCTGCTTGGATCTGCCCCCAACGAAGGAAGCGCAAGTCGCCGAAAGCCCGTCCTATTCGGACACGGCTTCCGCGGCGTCAGCGCAACAGCGAAAGCCCGTCGAGTAGTCGTGATACTTCGGTCCGTGCACGGAGGTGCGGTATTCGCAACCTTCACCGTGCAAGCGGGTGTCCATGAAGAATCCACCTCTGAAGACGCCATTCGAATCGTCGACCCATTCGTGCAGGTTGCCCACCATGTCCGTCACGCCAAACTCGTTCGTGCACGCTACGAAGGCTCCAGCGGGAGAAACGGTCTCGGAGAGGTCGTGAAGACGGGGATCGTTGAGCCAAGGCTCGGTCCACATGCTCTTGGGATCCGCGCCCGGAGCGGCAAACTGGCGGAACAAGCGCACGACGGGGTGAGACGCCTGTCCCGTGAACCGGTCATTGCACACGTCGGGCGTGCGCTCGTTGCCGTACGGATAGCGTGTTTGCCCAGGGCCGCGACACGCCGTCACCCATTCAGGGCTCGTACATAGCCGTTTGCCAGCGCGCTCACAGGCGACCCGCGCTTGCAGCAAATTGATATAGCCCTGTGGTTTGTGGCCCGACACGCTGACGGCAACGATGTCTGCTTCCAGGCCGTCGACGGGCAAGTTGCCGGGCCAGGGCCGCCGTGCCCCAGAGGGGGCGTGACGTTCAATCGAACACTCGAAGCGATCGATGCAGAAATCTCCTGTCGCAGCGGAGACCAGGGCCATGTCTGGCGAACAGCGCGGTGCGTCTCGTTGGTCGTCCGAGGTGGACACCAGCGCGACGTCCAACGCTGCCTGTTCCGCCGGTGGCGCGAGACGTGGCTCCTCCATGGCAACGAGGGTTGCTGGCGCCGCGTCTTCCGCTACGCTCGACGCGCTCGCACACCCGTTCGCAAGGGCGGGAAGCGCAATCGCGAGGGCGAGCGAGTCTAGCGGTCGCAAGGCATCGAAGCGTAGCACCATCGATGTGCGAAGCCACTCTCGCGCAACACGTGCGCCGCTGGCGGGCAGCGGCCAACCGCACATGCAGCAAACCCTCAGCGCCGACGACCCCTCCGAGGGGGGCAACGCCGACGGTGACGGCGTGGACGACAGCCCGACGTGTGTCAGCACACGCGGCCGGACGTACCTGCCAGACCGCACCTGCCAACTGGGCCCGCTTGGCGCTCTTCTGGTCCCTGGACCGTGCTCCCTTCGCGCCGCCAGCGCGCGTGACGGGTACGGCGTGGGGGGCCGCCTATCTGTCGCACCTGATGCATTCGATGAAGACGGGGGAGAGCGCGCTTCGCGCGATGAACGGGGCCGGCGTGTTCGAATGGATGCAGGAGCGACCCCGCACCCACGCCCAACACACCAGTGACCCCGATCGGTCAGCTGAGTTTGCAGTTCACTGGCCGCCTTCCGCGCCTCGGAGCCGCAGAGGCGTAGGGTGGCGAAGCGAGTGAGATCACACACGACGGCTTGGGCCAACATGTCGATCTGCAGGTAGGGGATCGCCAACCATCTCACAGGGTCCTGACGGGTACACTCGTGACGACTGTGCCTCATGACGGGCCCGTCGACCGTTCAGCCCGAGGACTCGAGACACATCACCCGGGTGGAGGCGCAGGCCGCGTCGCGGTAGGACGACTGCTCACGGAGGCCTTCCGAGGACCGGCTCGCGCTCTCCGGCAAGGATGGAGGCAGGGCAGTCGGTGGACATCATCTGGGAACGGCCTGTCGATCGGGACGCACATCGCCGAAGCTTCCGGCTCTTCTGGCTCCTCTACGGGGTTCCGACCGGCCTCGTCATCTGCATAGGGGGGCTCGTCTCGGGCCCAGGCGCCGCCGCCGGGCTCTTGATCCTGCTCGGCTCGTTGGGGGCGATGATCTTCTTCGCGATCTGGCTCACGAACCGCACCAAGCGGACCAACACCGTCATTGGCCGACAAGGTGATGAGCTCGTCTGGGCCACGCGTCGGGTGCGGATGGACCAGATCGAGCGCTTCAACGTGGTGATGAAACAAGCGTCGATGAGCATGGTCGGCATTACGGGGTCCCACACGGATGCCGTTGCGAATCTCGGCGTCGCAGAGTTCTTCCTGGCGGACGGCAGCTCGGTGGAGTTCGTGTTCGGCCACCTCTCCCACCGTGAGCTCGACGAGCTGCGCGCTGCGCTGGAAGCCGCGCTACCCCTCACCGCTCACGGGTGACGTCGAGGGCGATGCGCTGCGGGCTCGGCTTGTCCCGCAAATCGAGGCGGAACACCACCCTGCGTTGTCCTGCATCCACAGCACGTCGCCGGGGACGATGGAGACCTTCTCCTGGACCCGACCAGCTCGAGCTCCTAGGGGAAGAAGATGGGTGTTCATCTGAAGCCAATAGTTGTCGCTGGGCGTGGATGCTCGCGCATGTGTTCCGCCTCGACGGTGAGACATGCTTGAAGTGCGGCGGCTGTCTGCGTTGGGTCGAGGTCGCGAAGACGGAAGCCGCCGCCCACAGACTGATGGTGCAGTCTTCGGCGTGACGCGGTGAGCTTCGGCGAAAACGCTGCGCTTGACGCCTCGACCATGGCCACGGCGGGTTGCCGTAGGCCGGCACGCAGGCTGTCGCTGGCAGCTCGATAGCGCGCGGTGTCGAAGGTGGGTAGCTGGGAGAGTTGTGCAATGCTGGCGGCGTCGACGCCGGCGTTCGAACTAGCGCCGGATTGGGCGTGCGAGAGCAAAAGGCGCCCATCCGAGCGCCACTCGAGGCGCTCTCGTGACGGAGGGGGCCACACGCAACTGCTCACGACAGCGGCTGAATCACGAATCGCCCGTAAGCCACCAACGCGACGAGTAGCAGCATCACCGCGCTCCAGAGCAGGGGGTTTTCGGCGCTCATCTTCAGCGATTGTTGTGCGTACACGCCAGAGATGACCAGCGTCTCGATGGCCAATACGACGGCGGCGATGGGCGTCAGGGCCGGCATCCACTTCGTGGCGGCGGGCACGATCAAGAGCACAGCGCCCAGCATCTCGATGAGCCCGAAGACGCGCCACAGGCCCGCCGGGATCGCTGCGAACTGCGTGGCGAGCTGCACGCCCTGCGACGTCTTGAAGTAGCCACCGGCCAAGTACAGGAGACCCAGGACGGCCTGAAAAATCCAGAGCAGAGTGTTCATGTTTTCGTGTTTCCTCGTTCGACGACCTTCTCGAGCTGGCCGTGCATCAGCTTCCAACCGTATTCCGCTCCCTTGAACGCTGGCTTCTGCTCGAACCCAGTGTGCTCGAACATCACGCGCGTGCCCGAGCCATCAGGCTCGAGGCGGTAACTCACGCGGGTGTCGAGGAAGTTATCGACCACCCAGGTGAACGCAAGCTCCGTCGGGGGAACACACGTCACGACCTCGCAGCGAACCACGAGGCCGTTCTCGAGCCGCGGCGTAGGGGGAACGCGGAAGGTGAACCTGTGACCTACCCGTGGCTCGAAGTCGTTCGGATACATCCACTCTGCAAGCGCCTCGCTGGTTGCGAGCGCGTGCCAAACCACCTCCGGCGGCTGTGGGAAACTCAGCTCTCGACGGATGGTGTATGTCATCGTTGCTCGGGCCCCTTCGCGAGGTGCTGAGCGAGCCGCTCGAAGCGGTCGTCCCAAAACTGCTCGTAGTGCGTGAGCCAATCACGCACGGGGCTGAGTCGTTCTGGCGCTAGCCGATAGCGCCGCTCCCTGCCGTGCCGCTGTTCTGTGACGAGCCCCGCATCGAGCAGGATGCGCAGATGCTGCGATACTGCCGGGCGGCTCATCTCGAACCTCGATGCGATGGCGTTCACGGGGCGGTCGCCGTCGACGAGCAGATCGAGCATCTGGCGCCGCGCCGGATGACTGATCGCACCGAACACCTCAGGCTGGCTTTGCAACGTCATGAGCCCATAATACGTAAGGAATGCCTTACGCGTCAAAGAGCAAGAAAAAGCTAATAATTACAAAGTGTTGAAACCAAGCCGTTCAACGATGCGCACATCTCGACGGATGATTTGGCACGGTCGCGACCGCAGCTTTGCGAGCCACGGCGGCAACCCGGAGGCAGGACGGACCTGGCTCGTCGCCGCAGGCGACGGCGTCGAATACCGTGGACCGCAAGCGGGTTCGCATCAAATCGCCGACATCAGCCCGACCATCGCCCAACTTCTTGGCGTTGACTTGTCAGACGCCACAGGAAGGCCGTTGTGGAGTCAGCAGTGACTGGCCGTGCCGGTTCATC
>JBNKZR010000421.1:0-6524 GCA_050301735.1 Polyangiaceae bacterium
ACCGGAATGGTGGCCGAAGGCAGGTATCGATCCGAGCAGTTTCGTTTTGCAGGAACCGCTCGCCGACTTCGAAGACTTGCGCGAGCACTTGCTCTTCCCTCGACGCCTCGATCACAGCTGGACATACGACAATCATCACGAAGCGGGCATGGCGCAGCTCTTCACCGGCGAGCGCTTTTCGGATGAGAGCTCTCACTACTCGAACGGCCCGTCCGTGGACCAAGTCCTGCTGGATAACACTGATATTCGTGGCGAGACTCCGATAAGAAGCGTGCACCTGATGTCCGCTGGGGTCGGCAGTCGCGACAAGCGCCACGTCGTTTCCTACACGGGCCCAGCCCAACCCATCGCCGCAGAGGCGGATCCGAGAGCCGCCTACAGCGACATCTTCGACGGTGTGGACATGGGCAATGTCAATGAACCCGCAGGCGCTGACGGCGCCGAAGCCCTAGCGGCGCGGAGCCGAATCGACCATCAAATCACCGAGGTGAACCTCCAAGAGCTGCGGCGCATCGAGGCCTATTTGGGCGCGAAAGAGCGCATCAAGCTCGAGGCGCACACGGAGGCATTGTTCGAATTGCAGCAGCGCTTGGCGGCGATGGACGCGCCGGTCGCGACGACCACTGAGATCAGCTGCGGCTCACTGAACATACCGATGGTCGATCGCGACGACCGAAACGGGGATGCGATCGTACGGTGGGCAGAAGCCCAAGCAGACGTCCTCGTCCAGGCGCTGGCTTGCGACCGCACCCGAGTCGGTAGCTACCAGTTTGGTTTCTCAGGTGCCCACCACAACGGCATGTTTGGACTGCAAGGCGCGCAAAACAACAACAGCTGGCACGACAATGTCGCCCACATCAGCCGAACCGACGATTCCATCCCGTTCAACGGCAGCAGTGGAACGACCCGCGAGGCCTTCATCTTCTTCGATCGCTTCTTCGCGCAATTCATCGCCAACTTTGCCGGACAACTTGCCGCCATCCCCGAGGGCGACGGCAGCATGCTCGACAACACGCTCATCTACTGGGGTGTCGAGAGTGGAACAAACCACAGCCACAACCCAAACGACATGCAGTACTTGCTGATCGGTGGCAGGAACTTGGGCTTCCAAAGCGGCCAGTATGTCGAATTCAGCACGAAGAGTGCTCACCAGCTGCACACCTCGGTCTTGAACGCCTTCGGACACGAGGTGAACGGCTTTGGTATCGAGCCCAACTGCGGCCCCTTGACAGGCATCTTGGGCTAGCCATCGCGCCTCCCGCCGAACGGCGTCTGCAGGTACTGATGATTCGGACTCTGACGAACTCTTGCGGGCCTGGGCGCTCCCGTCCGAGCGCCAGCGATGGAGCTCCACGAGGATCCCACCCTCCCCACCCGGCATTGGGCCCACTCGGGAGGGGGCCGGGCGTGTCAGGAACCGGCACACAAAGCTCCTTCCTGAGGGGTCCCGGGATCGTAGCCGAGCCCCGGATTGCCGATTTCGGCGCCAAAGCTGGCGTGCACAGGGCGGTGGTGACCACACCGAGCAGTGGAGCGAGCGCGGCGGCGAATGTTCACCCTTCGCAGCAAAGAATGGCGGTTAGTCACGTAGGTCATCTCATCCGTGAGTTGATGTCATTGGCGTTCGGGCTCAGGCGTGGACCGTCTCCTCGATGTGACGGTGCCCGCGACGGGCTCTTGTCATGTTTCTCGTCGCAAGGCGACTTCACCCTATTTCACGCGACCGCCCGACATCATCGCACGACGACCCAGCCAGTCACGCTCGTGGGACGGGGGGAGCCGGCCACACTCGAGCGAACGCCACGAACCCTGGGTTGGCTCGCCACGGTCCCCTCAGCTCCCGGCGAGTGGCCGACGACACGGCGCTAGTGCTTCATGACTTGGCCCGCCGCGCCAACTAGCGCTACGCTTCGAGGAACGGCAGCCACTCGCTAGCGCGTTCAATCACGCCACTGACTTGAGCGCGCGTGTACTCTTCGGCGTATTGTGGGAAGCCGTAGCCCGTCTGCCCATTGGACGGCACGTCTTGCCACTCGTCTGGGCCGAGACCCATCGCTTGCAGGGCGGTCGCCAACCATTGGTTGTACAGCAGACCGCCATAGCCGAGCGCGTCGTCCCAATAGGAGACGATGCCCGCTTCGGTTCGATTGCGGTAGTCTGCGTAGAGCCCCGTGTTCATCGCGCCTCCTGCACCGCCGGCGGTGATCACCGGGATCGAACGCGAGTTGTGCGTCGACTCCCCCGATTCCTGGCTCCACACCATGAGCGTGTCGTCGAGCACCGTGTGGCCGGGAGCATCCTCGACATCCAGCCGCGCGGCAAGATACAGGAAGACCTGCTCGAAGACCGCCTGGTTGGCGGAAACGAGCTTCACTTGCGCTTCGGGTGTGTCCCACAAGTGAGCTACCTCTTGGTGCCAGTCGGGTACGGGTGCTTCGTAGGAGTCTTCGTGGAGCCCCATGACGGCGATGCGGCTCGTGCCGCACAGAAAGCCGACAGCGATTACGTCCGCGCACATCCGCATCTCTGCCCGATAGTCGTTGTCGGGCCTCGTGGGGGCGGTGAATCCCTCACAGGTCGCGGTGCGCTGCACTGGTCCGGCAGCAAGCCGCCGCTGAAGCTCCGCCAAGCGATCCATGTGGTCGTTGAGCCGCTGGCGATCTATCGAGCTGATTCGCCGATCACCGTCGCGCAGACTGCGATAGTGCTCGAAGACACGATCGACGACGGGTGGTCGCACTATCTCCGGCTCGTCCATGGGATCCTCGGGAGTGAACAGATCACGAAAGAGCTCGACGGGATCGGTGACTTGGCGAACCTCCTCGATCGTTCCGCTACGATCCGCCGGGTTGGACCAGTTGTACGACATGCGTCCGTTCGAACCGGTGCTCATTGAGCGATGCCGGACCTGGCTCAGATCGGGATAGAAGCTCGGAGACCAGGCCATCAGCTGGTCGATCGTGGGCATCGCATCGAGGCCCATGCCCTGATCGCCATTACCGTCATTGCGCGCGAAGTTACCGAGATGCCCGCCCGTGTGGTGCGCGATGTAGAAGGGGATGTCTAGACCGCGAAGCACGTTGAGCTTGGAGACGATGGCGTCCGTCAGCAGATCTGCAGGTGCGCTCAGAACCTCTGATAGCATCGCGCGATCGCCCTGCACTTCTCGCGTCAAGGCACCTTGCGATATCTCATGTCCGGGATATAGCTCTTCGCTCTGTGAGAGCATGCTCTCGTCCGGGAACATCGATGACTCGTAGACGCCGCCGTGGTTCGTGGTGATTGATAGAAAACGCTTGGGCGAAACGAACTCTACATCCTGGCCGATGGCTGTTCGCTCCAAGGAGGGCAGGAATGGCAACGCCAGCGTGAACCCACCCGCGCCCTGCAGTAGCCGTCGCCGTGTGATTCGCTTGTTTCTCATGACTCTTCCTCAGTTAGTCCCGCTCACTCGGCGATGACGCGGCCCTTGAAGCTGTCCAATTGGGCGACTCGAACGAGCATCTCGCGCACCCCCCCGGGACTGTCCACTGCGGTACGAAGTTCCTCGAGCGCACAGCCGTCGCCACTGAGGTCCTCGAAGCGCCCAGTGCTATAGCGGAAGTAGTGTCGCGCCAAACAGGCTTGTGATTTCCCGCTTTCGATGATGAGCTCTGTGAGCTCTTCGACGCCGTCCACTTCGGTCGGGTCACCGATAACGACGGAGGGCGTGGCGTGGGTGTTCACCGATGCGGTGCCAACCTGCCGCCCGTCTTCGTCGAAGAGGGGCTGCTCGGCGCGGAGGCGCCCCAAGCCGTCGTAGTTCTCTGTGGGGAAACCAAGGCTGTTGATGAACGCCTTGTGGCACGCTGCGCATGTGGTACCGTCAGCTTCCGTGATGGCCTCCACGACTTGACGTGTCGAAAGGCTGTCGGAGAGGTCGACCTTTGCAGCTGCCGCCGCCTCGGGCGGAGGCGGGATCTCGTCGCACAGCAGATTCTCGCGGATGAACACTCCCTTCATGATGGGACGAGTGTTCGCGCTGCCGGTGGCGAGAAACGCCGCCCGGGTGAGCAGACCCGGACGTTCGCCGCTGGGGGCGGGCACCGGCTCATCTGAGATTTCCACACCGTAAATCTGGGCCAGAGCCGGCGTCTTTGGAACGATGTATTCGGTGCGCATCAGATCCGCAAAGCTGCCGTCTCGATTCATGACGATGAAGCTCGTGAGGTCGACCACCTCTTCGATCATGTCGTTCCGCCAGTTTTGATTGGGAATATCGTCACCCGCGAAAGCGTCGAAGACGGGCTGTCCCACGGCGGCGTCGAGTGCGGGGAGGTTCTCCAGCTTGAGCCATTCGCGGAAGAAGTCGCGAAGCGCAACTTCCGCCCGTGGATCTCGGGACAGGCGCTCCACTTGGGCTGCGTAGGCCTCTTCGTCCAGCAGTGAGCCGTCGTTGGCCGCTTCTAGGAGCTCAGCGTCCGGCATGGTGTTCCAGAAATGGTACGAGAGACGACTTGCGAGTTCGTGAGCCGTCAGCTCTGCTCGCTCGCCGGGCTCCGCGCCGCTGTCGCCGTGCTCTACCAGGTAGAGGAACTGCGGAGCGGTTAGCAAGCTGGTGATGACATCCGTCAACCCTTCCTCGCCGGTGGGATAGGTCGCGTCGAGGGCGAAATCGTACGCATACTCATCCACTTCGTCGTTCGACAGAGGTCGCCGAAAAGCCAGCGCACCGAGGCGCGTCACGACATCGCGAGCGCAATTCTCTGATCCATCGCACCCCCCAGTGGCGGCTGCCAACCGATCGCTTCTTGCCAGCTCTCGGCCAATGGTGACGGCCACCTCGTACCAGACTTCCGCGTGGGCCTGAGAAACGCTTTGGTCCAGACGGCGGAAGCCGCCACGCAGGTCGGCATTCGTCCTGGGCCGCTCGTCTTCCGGAAGCAACGCGAGAGCAGTCGCAGCCGCTTCGAGGACCGCTGCAGCTTCGCTCTCGTCCGGAAGCCAGCGAGCGACGAGGTCGAAAAGCGTGTTCTGGTATTGAGTGTGGGTCAGCCGTCGCCAAGCTGGCTCTGGCGTTTGCGCGTTTGGATCGCAGGCAAACGCTGCATCGAAGCCCGCAGCATCGTCGCCGACTGGGGCTGGTTCAGCGTCCGGCGTCTGCGCGGGGCCGTTATTATCTTCGACAGCTGGATCCCCACTTCCCTCGACGTCGCTAGCTACCCCTTCGCCGTCTGTCGATGGCTCGTCGCTCATCTCCGTTCTCGTCGGAGCGTCGGGTCGTTCGTCTTGTGCGCCAAGGCCAGCGCTACAGGCCGAAACAGCAGCGCCCACGGCTAGAGCCGCGAACGAGGCACACATTCTCCCATAACCCACCACCTTGTCGGTTGGCGGACCTTTCACGGGGTTCAAGAGCGGACTCCCATTGCTCTGGTTATGAACCTTCGAGCCCACGAAACAGCTCAGGGTTTTCACGAGCCTGGGTGACAAATGCCGCGATCCCTTGGGGTGCCAACCCCACAGCGCCGCCAGCGGACTGACAAGTCGGACGGGCCAGTTGGAGCTCTGCGGGCCTCAACGCTACAGCTAGCGGCACATTCGCAAAGCCCCGACGGCGACTCTCGTCCAAGTGCACACGAATCGAAGACGTGAGCTCCCACGCGCGCGGCGAGGCAGCGCGCCAAGGCACGAGGACATCGGCGACGTGGTTTCGTCGTCTGCAGCCGATGCATTTTCGAAGAAGCGCGCGAGAACGACGCGAGCGGCGGCTGCATTCGTCGCAACGCGTGCACGCTGGCGGGCTGCAGCCGTTGCAGTCACCGTTCGCGCGCCCGTGCGCAGGAGCAGTCGACTCTTCCAGCACTGTCCGCCCAGATCACGCATTCGCGACGAGAAATCCAGCGCCTGGCTCGCGTCCCCTCGCGTTGCCGCCAGACAATCGTGCGGTCGACGCGCGGGCGCAACGCGTGCACGCATGAGGTCTATCACGGCCATCGAGGAGCTGGGTCGTGGAGGAAGTAGGATAACATGCCCACCGTCCTTCCACGTCGGGCGGCACTCCCGATGGGCGCCGCGGCTGCTTCGCAAGGCCTCGCCCTCCCTCGCGCCTGCTGGCAGTCTGCTTCCGGATCACCGCTCCAGAGCACGGCGACAATCATGAGGTCTTGGCACGCGACCGATTTCCAACGCGACTGCTCGGTGGTGCGGTCAGGTCGGGCCAGTGGAGCGAACGTCGGACGCAAAAATTTCCAACAGCGACGGTAACTCCGTTTGGCTACTGTTCTTGCGGCACACTTGGGCATCGTATTCGGCACCGACGGAGCTGCCTTGCATCCAACGCGACACTTCAGATTCTCACGGCTTCCGCTGATCTTCTGCACCGCGCTAGCCAGCTGTGGTGCACCGGAGCCCGGCGCGGTTCGCGGTGAACCTACGAACCCGTCGATGGCAGGCATGGGAGACAGCGCCGGGGAGAACCTGCCCGACTCCAGCGGCGACGCCTCTGTTAATCTTCAAGCATCCAACACCGAGGCCACTTTGCTGGG
>JBNKZR010000422.1:0-6518 GCA_050301735.1 Polyangiaceae bacterium
CAGGGACTCAGCGAAACTGTATTATCGGTGAAGATGCCGATTACCCGCAACAAGACAGAAAGACCCCGTGCACCTTTACTACAGCTTCACACTGGTATTCGTATTGGCATGTGCAGGATAGGTGGTAGGCTTTGAAGCAGGGACGCCAGTCTCTGTGGAGCCTCCCTTGAGATACCACCCTTATACTATGGATATCTAACCGCGGCCCGTTATCCGGGTCCGGGACACTGTCTGGTGGGTAGTTTGACTGGGGCGGTCGCCTCCCAAATTGTAACGGAGGCGCGCGAAGGTTGGCTCAGAGCGGTCGGAAATCGCTCGTTGAGTGCAATGGCAGAAGCCAGCCTGACTGCGAGACTGACAAGTCGAGCAGAGTCGAAAGACGGCCATAGTGATCCGGTGGTTCCGCATGGATGGGCCATCGCTAAACGGATAAAAGGTACTCTGGGGATAACAGGCTGATCGCGCCTGAGAGTTCAGATCGGCGGCGAGGTTTGGCACCTCGATGTCGGCTCGTCGCATCCTGGGGCTGGAGCAGGTCCCAAGGGTTTGGCTGTTCGCCAATTAAAGCGGCACGCGAGCTGGGTTTAAAACGTCGTGAGACAGTTTGGTCCCTATCTGTCGTGGGCGCAGGAAACTTGAGAGGATCTTCCTATAGTACGAGAGGACCTAGGTGGACGAACCTCTGGTGTTCCGGTTGTCGAGCCATCGGCATAGCCGGGTAGCCATGTTCGGAACAGATAACCGCTGAAAGCATATAAGCGGGAAGCTGGCCTCAAGATTAAGTTTCCCTGACTTCGGTCACTAAAGACCCCTTGAAGACTACAAGGTTGATAGGCTGGGTGTGAAAGCGCTGTGAGGCGTTGAGCTAACCAGTACTAATCGGTCGTGCGGCTTTATCGTGCTCTCTAAGGCAAACATTGAGACTAACGCCCAGAATCGGGCGAACGAGCAACGCGCTCCGAGAGGAAGCGCAGCTCGAAGCACAATTCACAACGGTTGAATTACAGCAAATTGGACGACACTCGTGGTTTCGGTGACGAAACCCCAGGTAGCATCAAAACGCTACTTGGCATCTCTCGAGAGGTGCAGTGTCTGGTTGGACGCCCAAAGTTTTCCGGTGGCTTTATCGAGGAGGCCACACCCGATCCCATCCCGAACTCGGAAGTTAAGCTCCTCAGAGCCGATGGTACTGCACGGGGAATCTGTGTGGGAGAGTAGGACGCCGCCGGGCTAATTCATAAAGGCACCCCAGGGAAACCTGGTGGTGCCTTTTCTTTTTCCATCGGGCGCCCCGGGGGACCTGGTGGTGCCCTTTCAAGTCCATTCTGAACACCCCGCCCTGGCAGCGGTCGGAGGTCGGAGTTGCGCGCGGGGCGACTGATGGAGGGGCGGTGCTTGCCGAACTCCGTGGTATTCCCTACCGTTCAGACAGTGCACGTCTCAGCGAAAGGCGCGCCGGTACGGTTGCGGCAGCGTCTAGACCACGAAATCGAGAAGATCCAGGGCTCGCGCTTCATCACCACGCTGCTCCCCGCGCAGTCGAGTGACGACGTTACCGTCCTGCAGGCGGAGCTGCGGGCGGCCCATCCGCATAGTCGGCACGTCTGTTTCGCGTACGTAGGAACTGGCGATCAGGAGTCGCGTTTTTCGGATGATGGCGAACCGAGTAAAACGGCTGGGCTCCCGATGCTGCGGGTGCTGCTCGGTGCTTGCGCGCGCCACACCGGTGCCCTTGTGGTTCGCTATTTCGGGGGGACCAAGCTCGGAACCGGAGGGCTCGTACGGGCTTACACTGCTGCGGTTCGCGAGGCTGTCGAGCGAGCGGAGTGGGAACCGGTCGAGGCGCTCGTGCGGTGCCGCTTGCGTTGCGTCTTCGCGATGGAGCCTTCCGTGCGGCACCAGCTCGACCGCGCCGATGTCAGCGCATTGGCGACCTATGATGCGATGGGCGCGACACTCGAGTTCGTCTGTCCAGCGGCCAAGGTGGCGGAATTGACCGCTGCGGTGGGCGCGCGTCCCGGCGGTGACGTGGAGCTGCTCGAACCTCAGTTGCCAGCGGCGGACACGTCGTAGTTGCACGCCGTTTGCGCACCTGGGTCGAGACCGAAGAACTCCGCAGGCACGCAGCCCAAGCCAACGGTATTGTCGACGTAGCCGCACAAGTTGCTCGCGGTGCAGCAGCCGTCGAGTTGAATGTCGCCGTTGTACGGCGGAAAATCCGGCTTCGCCGTTGGGCAATCGGTCGTTGGGACGCCAGGGCCTCCCATCGGCAAGCACTCTTGGTCGAACTGCGCGCCGAAAATGGGGCCCGCCACGATCCCGCAAGTGCCGCCGTCACTGCCGAGGCAACATGCTTCCGCGATGGGATCCGGTGGCGGAGGAACGAACGGTACACACTTCTGGGCGCCGCACGTGATGTCCGGCGGGTAACTCGGATCGACCCCGCCGGAGAAGCAGGCGCAGCCCTGAGTGACGCGACAGGTTTGCAGCGCCTCAGCCACTCCCAGCAGTGGGCTGTCCCGGCCACCCACGGCGTCGATCTGGGCGCGGCACAATTCGGGCCGATCGCACTCGTTCATCCCGATACAGCCGGTGTCTTGGAAGCAGTACATCAGGTCGATGCACGTCTCGTACTGTTCGCACTCGCCGAATAGTGAGGTGCACTTGTCACACGCGCAGCGTTCGCAATCATTCAGATCCGGCGCCTCACACGTTACCGCCGTGCACATCGTGAGGCAGGCGTCTGCGGCTTCGCCTTCGCACTCGCACCGGGTCTGGCAGCTGGTACACGAGTCGCAGTTGTTCGGCTCGCAGCCCTCGATTTCGCAGCCCAACATGCACTCGCTGAAGGGCAGCGAAGGTTCCTCGCAGTAGCAAGCGCCCCCGCAGGTCGTGCAGCCTGCGCAGTTGTCGATGGGATCGCAAATCGGTCCGATGCTCGCGCCGCAGAGGTTCTCGCACGCTTCCCAGGTCGACCCCTCGCACAAACATTCGTCCATGCAGTTGTTGCAGTTGCAGCCTCGCTCTGGCGCGCAGTCGACGCCGCCCGGACGGCAATAGTCGCCGCAATAGGCGCGGTCGCCCAGTCCTTCGCAGAAGCACTGGTCGAGGCAATCGTTGCACATCGTTGCCAAACAGCCGTTGTCCGCAGTGCAATCTGGACTACCGCACTCTTCCTGGCATTGACCGTCGCTCTTGCCCTCGCAGAAGCAGCGACCCCAACAGTCCGGGCAGTTGTTGCAGCCGTCTGTCGGGTTGCAGTTGGACGCACCCACGCCATCCCCACACGGGCACCCGCGTGCCTCCACGCAGCCGAACATGGAGCGCGCGAGCGAGAGCGAATCGGAGTACTCGTTCACCACGTCGCCGCAGAAAGCCGGACCGACGCACGCCATGTTGCCGCTCTCCGCGAGCGGATCACAGGCTTCTTCGAGGAAACAATTCGCAATCGCCGAGCAGCCGAACTCCTGCTGGCACTCGGCGATTTCAGGGGCGCACTCGCCACAGAAGCAGCCCAAGCAGTCGTCGTCTCCGGGCTTTGAATCGCAGAAGTTCTCGTTGAAGATGCTGAGATCGTTGATGTCTGCTGGCGGGTCCGTGCCAGCGACGTCAGTCGGCTCGACATCCGTCGTCGCTACGTCCGTCTCCCCGACATCAGTCGCGACCGCATCGGTTTCTTTGGCCTGTTCTTCCAGGAAGTCCAGCAGCTCTTCTCCAGCCTCCTCTTCCACTCGGTCGCGCACGGGTTCTGGTGACAGTTCGGCGCACTCCGCTCGCAGTTCGGGAAGGGGTGTCGACTCCCAATCCTCACACAAGCATTCGTGCCACTCATTCAGGCACTCAGCGCAGTCTCCATCTTTGGGCTCGCAGCCGTCGTATCCGTCCTCATCCAGATCGGAAATGTATGTCGAGTAGCGTTCCTCCGCGGCGTCTTCCACGTCGGCGCGGATTGCTTCCGGCGCCTCCTCGGCGCAGTCGTTGCGAAGCTCGATCTCGGGTTTGCCGTTCCAACCCTCACAGATGCACGTGTGCCACTTGCTCGTGCATGACGTGCAGAGATTCGTAGCTGGTCGGCAGCCATCGTATCCCGCTTCACTGATCTCACTGACGTCGAGGGAACGCTCCTCGATGCCGAGCAAATCCTTGCACCCCACCTGACTGCACATGACGGCGATGCACAGCCACAGCCACTGGACGCGCGACATCAGAACGCCCCTTCGAGCAACAACTGGGGGTGCTTCGCCATGCTGGCGCCCAAGCGCAACGTCGCTTGCTCGCTTCCATCAGGAGCCGTCAAGACGAGCACCGCACCTGTGATCGTCAATGCGCCGCCCACCCCTGCCAGAATGGTCGCAATGTTCGCTTTGGTCGTTGCGGAGTCGCCCAGCTCCACGCCGCGCTCGCCGCACAGGGTCGGGTCATCCTGACGACACTGGTCGTCGGCGCGGCCGTTGTCCGCAACGGCGAGGAACGTGAAGAGCCCGCCGCCAACGAGGGCCGCTCCGCCGCCCACGATCGAGACCCAACCCCAAGTCGCCTGACTCGAGCCCGTGTGGTCTGGGCTCTGGGGTGTTGGTGCAGCCTGCTGGGGAGCAGCTACCGGGGCTGCTGCGGTTGGGGCCGGTGTCACGGGAGGCGGTTCCGCGACGGCGGCCGTCGGCTCATCCTCGAGCAGCGGAACGTCCACCGTAGTGGTGCCAGGTCCGGTGGGAATGATGACGTTCTTCGACCACGGCTTCTTCCCGTCCGCTTCCGCGACGAGCTGATGTTCACCAGGGTCGACCGGCATCTCCGTGCCCCAGGTCGCCTTGTTGAGCTGCTGATTGTCGTTCTTGAGCGTCAGGCCTGCCATTTCCTTGTCGGCGACCACGACGACCAGCTTCGAAAGTGTCGGACGAATGCGCTCCGCGTTCTGCTCTGCCAGTTCGCGTCGATCGTCCTGGCCCGCGTCGTTGGCCGCGTACGAGGCCTGCAAGAAGGTTGCCCAAGCAGAGGCCGTTCTGCCCGCAGACTCGTAGCAGTCAGCGAGGTAGAGCAGCGTTCCCACACCTGGATCCAGCTTCTGACTCGCCTCGAACTTGGGACAAGCCTCGCTGGCCTTGCCCTGCTCCATCAGCGCGATACCTTGTTCGAACAGCGCTTCCGCCGCCGCCCTATCCGCGGGACTCGGACCGGCAATGGCGAAGCTCGTCCAGAGAAAGGCCCAACAGGCGATCGCAATGGTGATCGTGACGCGCAGAGAAGAGTTCATGCCTGACACCGATGGCTCCTTGGCTAGCGGGGCGACCGCAGCGAAAACGGCGGCCTACTTGCGGCTCCCAAACTTGTCCTTCAGAGAGGACTTTTTGGGCGAGTTTTTGGGGGCGGGTTTCGGCGACGGTGTCGCAACGGCCTTGGGTGTCGGTCGCGGAGCGGCGATCACCGGCTTCGGCTTGCTCACGACGGGGGTTTTGGCTGGGGACGCCGTCGCCTCCGTCGTTGGCTCGACAGGCTCGTCTGCCGGAGTGTCCTGCTTTGCGTCGTCGTTGTCGTCACTGCTCGCGACGTTCTGCGTCTGGGCGGGGACGGGACGGACAGGTTCCACTTTCGGCCCCGGCTCGATCGCCTCGGTCACTTCGGCGGTACTTGCCGGGGTTGGAGCCACCGGCGCCGCTGCAGCCGGTTCGCCAGTGGGTGACATCACGAAGAAAGCCCCGCCCCCGACCAACGCGATCGCGGCGACCGCGACACCGATCCAAACACCTGCTCCCGAGGACTTCTGTTCGTCCGTGTCTGGCCCGTTGGTGCGTCCCCACTGACTCACCGTGCCGGAGTGCGCTCGGGCCGAGTGCGCTCCTCCTGTCGTCTCGTCGCCGATGCGGGTGACGTCCAGCTCCTCCGGCGAAGCCGGGGGCATGGTGGGTGGCATCGAGAATTGGCTTTCGCTCATGCCCGCGGCGCTCAAGATGCGCGAGATGCGCTCGATGTTGCCTCGTGTTCGCTTGCCCGCGTAAGGAGCGATCGCCATCGAGAACTCCGCGACGGACGGAAACCTGCCCGACGGGTTCTTCGACAGTGTGCGTTGAATGATGTTCTCGAGGGCTTTGGGCACGTCCTCGCGTTGGACCGGATCGGGATCTTCGAGCAGTATCTTCGCGGAGAGCTCCGGGATGCTACTGGCATCGAACGGAAGGCGCGCCGTCAGCAGTTCGTACAGAATCACTCCCAGCGCCCAAATGTCCGTTCGAGCGTCCACGTCTTTGGTGGACCGCATCTGTTCGGGGGACATGTACAGGGGCGAACCCATCATGGACGACGTTTGCGTCATCGATGCGTCGCTCCCGGGGACATGGGTAATGAAAAAGTCGCCCGACCCTGTCAATACGTGCCGAATCGTTCAATTCAATGAACACGAACTGTTGATTCTGGTGCAGGAAGGTGATGAGCAAGACCTCTACCGGGCTTTTACAACGGCCATCAAAGGGGTGAAGTTCCTGAACGTGCGGAAAATCGGGGACGCCTCCACCTATGGGCTATCC
>JBNKZR010000423.1:0-6462 GCA_050301735.1 Polyangiaceae bacterium
CAGCGCGTCCACCGTCGTGACCGAGGTGAGACGCCTAGCCAAGGACTTGGAGAGCGAATCGCCATGTTTGCGGATGAGTGCGCCAACGTCGGTCACGACGGCTTCGCCTTCCAGGTCGGGATCCAACGCTGGCGCCATGACGGCAAGCAGTACCAGCACGGTGGCCGCACGTGGAGTCTGGCCCGCGTCGCTTTGAGCAAACGCTTGAGCGATCTTGTACAGGAGCTGGTGCAAAGCGCTCACCGCCCTGGCACGCGTCGTCGCACTGGGTGAAGCCAGCAGTACTCCCTCTGCCGAAGCAAACTCGTTGAGATGAGCGCGTCTGCGGAAATTGGTCATGCCGATGTCAGTCGCCAAACCGCCGATGTGAGTTTCGAACAGCGAAAGCGCCTTCGTCCACACCGGCAGCTCAGAGCTGTTGCGAAGCTCGAGCAGCAGCTGGCCCAGCGCTGCCAGGACTAGGTCACCTTGGTTCGGACCCGCGGACTTCGACGCGGCTGAAGTGCCAGCATCCCCCGTCAGTTGTTCTTGGGCAGCGCTCATGTCGTTCAGCACGCGACGCGCTACGGCGAGCTGCTCCGCACGAACTGTTGGCTCCGCGAGGGCGGCCGAGAGCGCTGCTTGGAAGCTGGTCGCCAGCTCGGACAGCGTCGGCCGATCACTGACGAGATTTGCCAGCTGCCCAGCGGTCTTGAGGATCTGAGTCAGGTTTCGAACGACGGCGGCCTCACCGTCGAGGGACAAGCCGCTGACACGACGTGACAGGGTTTCGATCGTCAACAGCGTGAGCTCTGCGGAAAACACCTCCGCCTGACTCTCGATGTCCCCCTCGTCAGTCGCGGCCCCTTCCGCTTCGCCACGCAGAAAGCTGTCGATCTTGCCCAGAGTGTCCAGAACTGCCTGAACGTCAGGTTCGGACACCGTACCCCCGCTCTCGACCAAAGCGGTGAATTCGACATCCAAACGCTCAGCGAGCACGGGATTGGTCTCCGACAGCTCGTCACTGAGTACTTGCATTGGGCTCGCGAGGGCTTGAATCTCATCCTGGTTGAGTTCCACGGGATCCGCGTCGCCGCTCAGCGATTCCCTTAGCAGCGACAGCATGCCTTCGATGACCGTCCGTTCTTTGGTCCCGGGAAGGCCTTGCAGCGCATCACCGCTCGTGGCCTGGTGTTCCCTCGCTTCGGCAATCATCGCTAACGCGCCGGCGAGTTCGAGCGTCGCCTCCAAGGTAGGGTCCGCGATCACGTTCTGTGCGCTCTGAAGTAGATCGATGTCGAGTTGCTCGAGACCCATCAGGTAGTCGACGCTGTTCTCTGCAACGCTTTGAGCCACATCCGTGACGGCCTCTCCGCCAGACACGAGGGCTTGGTCGAAGTCGGCCACCACTGACCAAGCTTCGGCGGAGATAGCGTGGCCAGCCGTGATTCTCGCCGCATTCGATACGATCGCCCGTGCCAGCGTGGCGGCTTCGGTGTGGGGCTCGAACCCCTGAGCTTCGCGCATCGAGGCAAGGGCGTCAGCAAGCTCGACCCCCTTGCGATGACTCTCCCCGCCAGCGTCAATCAGACTGTCGGAAACGGCCTCCAACGCCCCATAGATGCTGCCGCCAAGTCGCTGACGCTCGCTAGCGCTGCCGCGCGCGTAGTCGAGCAGCTTGCGACGCAACGCGACCACCGCGCCATGCAACTTGTCAGAAGGAGAGCCGCCCGCCGCGGAACGCGCCAAACCCAGTTCAACCAGCCGATCCAGGACGTCCAAGCCGGACGCTTGGTTCGCCGGCGTCGTCGCCGACGTGCTCTGACGAACCGCAGACTTGACGTCCGCTATGGCGTTTCTCGAGGCAACGATGTTCCGGCCGCCACATAGCACGATCCCGGACGTTCGAACGTCCGCTCCAATGTCGACGTTCGAGACCGGCAAGCTGATTCCGCCCACCTCCGCAATCTGATTGTTCGTGACTCGGCATTCCTCGGCTTGGCTCAGCACAATCGCGCCGCGCAGCGTCGTCTGTTCCAACCACCTCAAGAGCGCGTCCAGAGCGGGACGGATCGCATCCGTGGTCTGCGCCAACAGCACTTCCAATACGCCCGATGGCCCAGCATTGTCTGGAAAAGCAGTGCTCTGGAGCTGCGCCAGGGCCGCGATCTCATCGACGATGGAGCGATTCCAGCTGCGGGCAAGGCGCCCGACATTGCTAACCTGATTCGCGTCAATCAGCACTTCTCCCACCACGCTGTGGCCCCAACATCGGATGCCCGCGTCACCGAGGTTGCGTAGCGTGTTGTTGCGGATCTGCACCTCGACGATCGGCTGGTGTCCCCCGAGAAGGATCCCAATCGCGGGTAGAGCGTCGGCCTGCCCTTCGATGCGATTGCCATTCAACTCGAGGTCACTGACAGGTCGCGATGGCTCCAAACTGAGGTCCACGCCACTTCCCACGACGATGCCAGCGTAGAGCCCCAACGCGTGAAAGCCGGACGAACCCGGCAAGCTGATCCAGGAGTTGGAGACGCGGTTACCCACGCCGGTGATTTGCACGCCAGCCTGGAACTGGTGAGTGGATGGGACGACGTGGATCTCGTTGTCCCGCATGTCCACTCCGTCCCCCTCCACCAGGACGCCGATCTGGGCGACGTCCTCCAGACGATTCTCCGACACGAGCGTGCGATCCGTTGGTGAGTCCACTCGCGCTTCGCTGCGGTCGGAAAGCACGATGCCCTTGGGGTACCCTCTGACGTCATTCGCGCAGATGCGCACTCCCGCAAGCTCGCCATCGGAAATCTGGATCGCGACCCGCGCGGCACTCTCAGCGATCAGAGTGTTGCGAAGGATGCTCAGCGCACGCACGAACAAGCCAGACCCGGGGCGCTCCACCAAGGCCGAGGGCGCCAACGCGGAACCATACGAGGTAGCGGACACCCCAAACGGTGCGCTAATGTCACAGTCCTCAATCCGAATTTCTTGGCACTCACCGGTGATCAGGACCCCCGCCGCGTGAGGCGGCGCAGACTCCGCAACGTCGGCCGCCCTCGAACGCAGCGTCAAACGCGACAGCGTCACGCGCTGACTGTCGGCAACTGTGATCACCCCGTGGGGAAGTGCGTGCAAGATGAGCAGTTGATCCGGAGCGATGTCCTCCAACGGCTGGCCAGGGGTTTGGCGCTGAAGCTGCCGCAACTGCAGAATGGTTCGCACCACCGAACCCGCTCCTCGCCCATCTCCAGGCTGCAGCTCCCCGAGCCTCTGCGCCAAACGCGTCAGCAGGGCTTCAGGTGACTCCCCCGAACTCAGCATGTCACCGGGCACGAACTCCGTGTTGCCCGAGCCACCGGCAGATTGGGAGTCGTCCGTCAGCAGGTCGTTCGAGCCGATCGGCGTCGTGGCGAGAGGACTCTCGACGATCCGGAGTTGTTCGACCCGGACAGCGCCAACTTCGCCGCATTGATCCAGGTAAAAGCCGCCACCCGCACCGGTCACCTCGAGTTCAGTGGCGTCGCCGTCTCCGATGATACGAATGTTGCCCGCAGCCCTGAGCAGGACTGGATGTTCCAAAACATACTTACCCGCGCGGACGTAGATGGTGCCCCCTCCAACAGCCAGACGACTCACTGCAGCGCGCAGCGCTTCGTCACCCGTCACCCCCTCCAGCAAGTTCTGGTTGATGTCGCCAAACGTCCGGTCGCCGTCGCCAACCACCACCGTGAACGCCCCTGGAGCCAGTTGTTTGCGCCCCAATTCAATCAAACGCTCCCGCACCGCAACCAGAGGCAAGTAGCGCGTCCGCAAATCCTCGAAGGTGCGGCCGGTCTCCGTGTAGCGGATCAAACCGAGGGGCGCGGTTTCATGTCGTGGGCCATGAACAGGCGCATCCGTCAACTGTTCGACCACACCACGGGCCGCACCATCCGGGCTGACGACACGCGCCGTAAACGTCCAATACTCCGCGCTACGAAAGTCATCTCCGGTGAACGCGAAGGAGATACCGTCAGGCAGATTGTAGCGCACCGAGTCGAGCAGCCAGTCGGCGCCATCCCAGCGCCGTACGCATGCAGCGTCCGCGCGCTGGAACTCGCGCCCCAACGGCCCCCCACCAATCAAATCCGGCTGTGCGGCAATCAAATGGTTGACGTCGAAGAACTCGAGCTTGCCAGTTGCAGTGTCGACGGCTCGCAAGCGCCGAAGCACCGCCCGCCGGCTCCCATCGGGATCCAGTCGGCTGGACAGGTCCTCCACGACCACGATGTCACCGACTCGGAAGCGCTCTGCGTCGGCGGCCTCCACCAACACCGACTCGGCCGTCGCGGGAGCATCGGACTTCAACGGCGCCACGGTTGAAGCGTTGTCCCGCGACCACACCACAATCGGGTCTACCCCACCCTGAAACACCTCCACCCGCACGTGGAGATTCCTGGTTCCCCGGTAACCCTTCCCAATGGAGACGTTCTCGCTGAACAAGCAGCGGTCCCGACACGGATCCGTGGGCTCTTCGGCGAAGCGATCTGGGAGAGTCCCGTCGGGTATGTTGGTCGTCAACCTTCCGCTACCCGTTGCGCTGGGCAACAAGATTCGGTAGTCGCCGACCTCTTCTTCAGGGTTCACACGACGGACCCGCACCTGACTGAGTTTGCGTAACCGTACGGTCGTATCCTCGCCGTCCAGCGCAGTCTCACGAATGAACGGGTCCTCGAACGCGACGACCGCGTGTTCGGAGACGTCGAGGTACACGAAGTGACACCAATCCCCGGGTGCAGGCGGCAAATCCAACGCTGTGGGGTTCGGATAGTCGGGCTGACGACTGTAGCGCCAGTCCCTTTCGATGAAGGAGCGCAAACCACGCGTGTAGTGAGTTCCGGCTCCCGCCAGGGTACCGTTGCCACCGCGGATGACGAAGTCGTTCGCCTGCAAGTCCGAGGCCTGCACCAACAGGGCATCGATATACACCTCAGCTCGCGGAGGCAGGCCCTCGAGCCCCCATGCCGTGAGCAACAACTGCTCCCCGTCACCGACCGTGCTCCTCAAGCTGGCGAGCGCCGTCAGGGGAACACGCAGCGATGTCCACTCATCAGTCAGTTGAAGGACAGGGACGGTGACCTGCCGGCCCTCCGTGCCGACCATACGTGCGCGCACGTTGACAATCTCGTCGTCGGTGTCCCCACGCACGAACCGCAGTTGGAATACGACGGCAAGCGCCTCGTACTGCTCTGCTGGTGTACCCGGCGTCAGTGGCAGAGCAAGCAGATCGACGGGGGCTTCCAACTGCCTGACGAGGCTCGTGTTACCCCTGCTGAAGATCACATGCGGCAACGTATCGGGGTCTCGACGAGCCAGTGAAACCTGCTGCGAGATCACTCGGTCGTCCTCGGGGCCGAGGCCCTCGGTCTCTATCCCTCGAAGATCGACGATCGGATCTAGCAAGTGCAAGTCACAAACGAGGAAGCCGTCGTTCGCCGAGCCCTCGACGACATCCGCGCTGCGACGCCGAGCGTCGTGACGCACGACGCTGGCTTGTTCGTTGGTGTCCGCATCCAGGTGGACGCGATTCATCTGGTGATGAACTGCCGTAAATCGCCGACGTTCATCGAAACGTATTCTGGAAGTGTATGCCTTCACGTTGAGCTCCGCCGCATCCTGAGGAGGTCGATATTCACGCGGTCCCTGTGAACCGATTCGAGCCCGAGAGGCACGAACTGCCGACTGCGCTCCCGCAGTTCGATCAGACTCTGGCGCCTATGGCTGAACGCTCCAACACCGAAGCCGCGTTCACCCAAGTCGGATATCTCGGGTGGATTGTTGTCAGACAAGACCAAGTAGGTTGGGTCCGTCACCGAGGTCGACGCGAAGCTGACGCTGTGCTCGATGCTCCGATAGCTCAGCGGCGCCCGCCCCCCCGTCGGGCGTACGCTGTGCCGGAGCCATCCGAGATCCGGCCGGTCACAGCGAACCGCGCCCGCAAACACGCATGAGCTGGCTTCCAGAGCCCCCGCGAAGGTGCTGCCATGGATGGTGCAGTGACGCATCCGTACCCGCGCCCCTGGCGCGGCGATCGCCACCAGCTCTCGATCGCCGGAATCGAAGCAACATCCAGCAGCGATCAGTTGGGCCCACGGCGGAAGTTCAACGCGACCAACCATGCAACCGTAGAGCCGCACCGTCACGCGCACGTCCGGAAGCGTGCGACGCACCAGCGTCGATTGCTGCAGCGCCCCGACGACCCGTAGCCCGAGAGCGCCGCTGGTAGCGAGACTGGCCCAACGCACGTCCAACGTGCCGGAGTCCATCAACCACTCCAGCGCCCCCTCCGTGGAGATCCCGCCGAGGAAGAACTCAGGGCCGCGTTCGACGAGTTCGTACAGAGTGACTCCTCGACGACGCGTCGGCACGGAGGGACCGGACTCGGTCTCACGCTTTCGCGTGAGCTCTCGCAACTCCTCGGCGGTGAGATCTCCGCCACGAGCCAAC
>JBNKZR010000424.1:0-6450 GCA_050301735.1 Polyangiaceae bacterium
CTGTCTCCGACGGCGAGTCTGCGTCCGGGACTGACGCGACCGAACCCGCAGAGAGTCCCGGTGCGGGCGAGAACCCCGACGCAGGGGGCCCCCCGGCAGTGGAGGTCCCGAGCGAGCGACGAGGCGAATCCCTCGGGCAGTTCACGCTGACGATGCAGCCGGAGCGCGACGGCAGCGAAGCCTATGCGACCTTTCAGGGCAAGGTGTGGGCTAGCCCCGTGCCCGAGCGCGATGGCTGGGAAACGACGTCCAGCGAAGGCGATTGCCTGATTCGTGAACCCGTGCTTCCGCAGTGCGGTGATGGTTGCGACCCTCCGGCGTTCTGCGCCGTGGGCGATGAGTGCGCCACTGAACCCGATACGGTCGACGTGGGTGAAGTCACAGTGTGGGGGCTCGCGAATCAAGCCATGACGGACAGTTTCGTCATGACGCCGCTCAACCCCACCACCAACCAATACATCGCCTCAGGCGAGGCGCGGCTTTCCTACCCGCCGCTCGCCGACGGTGACCTGCTCACGCTGCGAGCTGAGGGAGGAGCGTTGGAGCCCTTCGCGATTGCCGTTCGGGGGATCGCGCCGGTGCACCTGACGGTCGGGGACGAATTGCCGTTCGAAGAGGACACTCCGTTGGAGCTCACTTGGGAGCTGGGGCAGACCGAAACTGCGCGCGTCGAGGTTCGGGTCAACATCAGCCACCACGGCGGAACGAAAGGTGAAATCATCTGCGACGTCGAGGATACGGGGGCGGTTACGATTGAGGGCCTGCTCGTGAGTCGACTGCTTGAGCTCGGCTTCGCTGGCTTCCCCGAGGTCGAAGTCCAACGCTACACCGAGTCGTTCGCGAACGTCGTCGACGATCACGTCGTGGTGCGGATGGTGGCCTACGACAAGCGTTTGCTGTCGATCGCCGGTTTGACGTCTTGCGTGGACGCGTCCGAGTGCGCCGAAGGGGAAATGTGCGTCAGCAGCATGTGTGTCGCCCCTGAATGACGAGAGTTCGTTCTCCCAAAGAACTAGGATTGTTTCCATGCGAAGTGCGCTCATTATCTCGTGCTGCCTGCTGGTGTTGGCCTGCTCGAACGACGGGAAAGAAGACGCCGTCACGGAGACGGAAAGCGATCGCGATGCTGCGGTCGATGAAACTGACGAGGCGGACGGAGAGACTGATTCATCCGCAGCAGACGCTGGAACCGACGACGGCGGCTCTGTCGAGATGGGGTGGGCGTGTCTGCACGAGGGCTCCGACCGGCCCGACTACTTGAACCAGATCGGGTGCGAAGCAGACTTCATGGCACTCGCGGCAGACCAATCGGTGAAGACCGTCATCGATCGGGACGATGGCGACAGACTGTACTTCCAGAACAGTGCCAAGTACTCGATTCACCACGCATTCGTGTCCGAGTACGCGTCGGCGCCTCAAAGCTTGCCGCTGGTTCCCTCGTTGGCAGAGTTCAACCGCGACCAGTACACTTCGAGTTCCCGTCGGTTTCTGCTCGGTGCCGTTACGCGCTATGGCGACCAGTGGGTTTACGAGTTGGCGCCCTACGATACCGCGACACCGGAGATGATCGAGACGGCGTTCGATCTGATCTCGGCGAACATGTACTCGGGCTCGGAGCTGCGCTTCCACATCACTTCGGAGAGCATTGCTGCAGTTGCGGATGAGCTTCCCGGTCGTATAGAAACCGTTCGCACCGAAGAGCTCTTGGGTGATGGGGAGTATCAGGCACTCAACGTCGCACAGAGCGTCGGTCGGTTGACTTTCGTCACGGCTGCGGAGCTCGAGACCTCGTACGTGACGTTTCGAGACATCGTCGTGCTCGATCACGTGCCCAACGACATCAGCGTGACGTTGGGCATCATCACGTCAGAGTTTCAAACACCGCTGGCGCACATCAACGTTCTCTCCCAGAACCGTGGAACACCCAACATGGCGCTCAAAGGAGCCTACGATCGCGAAGAACTTCGTGACTTGGAAGGCAAGTGGGTGCGTCTGAGCGTTCGCCCCAACGACTACGAGCTGGTGGAGGTCACTCAAGAAGAGGCGGATACCTGGTGGGAGGAGAACGGTCCGGATCCCGTGACGGGAGTACCTGGTGTCAATCTCGACGTCACGGAGTTGACGGATATCGAGGAGGCGATCGACCTCGACAACTTGGAGCTGCACGCGGCGATCAAGGATGCCACACGCGCGTTCGGTGGCAAGGCGGCGCACTTCGCTGCCTTGGCCCATATCGAAGGCGTTCCGGTTCCCAAGGCCTTCGCAGTTCCCGTCCACTACTACTTCCAGTTCATGGAAGAGAACGGGTTCGACGTGGAAGCCGAGGCCATGCTGGAGGACCCCGAGTTTCGAGAATCGGCGGCGGTCAGAGATGAGCGCCTGCAAGAGCTGCGCGATGCGATGCTCCTGGCGCCCGTCAACGAGGACTTCGAGCAAGCGTTGCTGGCGAAACTCGAGGCGGACTACGCGGGAATACGCATGCGGTTCCGCTCCAGCACCAACGCCGAAGACCTCGACGGTTTCACGGGCGCTGGCCTGTACGACTCGAAGAGTGGCGACCCAGAGGATCCGACGCGGCCCGTTTTGGACGCGGTTCGCAAAGTCTGGTCGAGCGTGTGGTACTTCCGAGCCTTCGAGGAGCGGGAGTATCGCAGCATTCAGCACAGTGCCGTCGGGATGGCGTTGCTGGTCCACAACTCGTTTCCCGAGGAAGAGGCCAACGGCGTCGCGTTGACGAACAATCCGTTTGACAAATCCGGCTTGGATCCTGCGTTCTACATCAACGTGCAGCTGGGAGATGAGTCTGTCGTGTTACCGCCGGAAGGCGTGACCACCGACCAATTCTTGTACTTTTACGATACCGTTGGGCAATCCATTTCGTACTACAGCTCCTCGAGCCTGGTCCCTTCGGAGCAGACGGTGCTGAGCATGGATCAGATCCGCGAGTTGGGGGATGCGCTGGACAAGATCCGCACGTTCTTCAGTCCCGCCTACGCGCCCCCGGCGGGTTCACCCAATCCCTGGTGGGCGATGGACGTGGAGTTCAAGTTCGACGGTGAGCCGGGCGAACGCCCAGCGCTCTGGGTGAAGCAGGCGCGTCCGTTCGGCAACCTGTAGGCGCGAAGGCGCGGGGCTTGCGTGGTAGGACTGCCTGCCCCTCACGTGCCGGAGGGTTCGGCCAGCTTGACGACGAAGCCGTCGAAGCTGCCGAGGCCAGCGCCAGCAACGAGTTCGCTGCCGACCGTACCAGCGACGTAGGCGTTGTGGTCCGCGTCGCCGGCGATGCCCCCGCTGAAGTCGTGGCTCAACGTTCCGAACTGTTCGCTGGCCCCAACCGTGCCGCTCGTCGGGTCCATCCACAGGGCCACGATGTCGCGCGCCTTGATGTGCTGCGGTCCGAGCGGTCCGTAGCTGTCGGCAGCTACGAGCAGCGTGTCCGGCCCGACCCAGAATGTCGACAGTGCCAGGTCCCAAGTTGGCGTGCCGAGTTGAGTCGTCCAGATCGCCTCGCCATCTTCTCCAGCTCGTTTGCTGACGAAAGCATCGAGCATTCCAGCGTTCGGTCCGTCCAGGTCGCCTTCTGTCTCTCCCACGGCATAGAGGTCACCGTCTTCGTCCACGGTGAGGGCTCGAACGGCATCGTCAGCGGCGCTGCCAACGAGTTGGACCCACAAAGCTTGGCCATCGGTTCCATCGTGCTTGCTGACGAATCCGTCGGAGTCGCCCAACGGCGCGTGACCTTCGAACTCTCCTTCGGTCACGCCAGCGACGAGCACGTCGCCAGCGGCGTCGACGTCGACGTCGTGCGGCGTATCCACGCCAGGGCCGCCAAACTGCGTCCACCATAGCGCGTGGCCGTCGACGCCATCGAGCTTGCCAAGGGCAACGTCGCCATAACCCAGAGCGGTATCACCCAAGACGCCTTCGGTGTAGCCAACAACGAACAGATCGCCATTGCTGTCGATGGCCACCGAATCGATCTCGTCGTAGGCGTCGGTGCCGAACTGCGAAAGCCACAGCAGGGTACCGTCATCACCGTCGAACTTGGCGACGAAACCGTCGGTCCCGGCGCTTTCAGACGCATTGAGCACCCCATCCGTGTAGCCAACGACGACGACGTCTCCGTTCAAGTCGAACGCCACTGCCAACGGTTGATCCAATTCGGGCGAACCGACCTGAACTTGCCACGTCACGCTCCCGTCGGTGGCATCCAACTTGGCAAGCAAGATGTCTCCACCCCCGGCCTGTTCGAAGTCTGGCGAAGCACCGAAACTGAGCCCGGTGAGCGCCAAGGCCCCGTCGGAGGCGATGGCAAGTGCATCTCCGTGGTCCGTTTCCTCGGTTCCCACTTGGGTCAGCCACACGAAGTCAGGGTTGCTGGGTTCGTCTTCTGCGTTGGACATGCCAGTGTCTGGAACGTCCCTCGATGGTGCGCCGTCGGGCGCGTTTCCAGGTGCTGCGCCGTCTGGGAATTCGTCGCTCGGCCCGGCGTCTCGGATGCCGTCGTTGCGAGCGCCGGTGTCCGCAGCGCTTTCGTTGGGTCCGGCATCTGAGGTGTCACTGGCGTCTGGTGCGAAGGTTGGTGGTGCGTCGGCGTCGGTTGAGGCCGAGCTCGGTGTGCTTGCACAGTTGGTGAGCACCAAGGGCATCAACCAACGTACCAGCTCGGTGCTTGCAGTCATGGCGCTTGGCTTCGTACGCATCGGTCGTCGACCGCATCATACGCGCTGCGCGGCGCGCGCGTCACGTCGACCGCGAGTCAACTGCCATTGTCCGTTGTCGAGGGGAATGCGTACCGATTGAGATGCGCTGCAACGCCCCACGTCGATTGCCCTCATCGCTGGTTGGAGTTTTGCGCTTTCACCGTCCGCGCGGCGTCTAGGTTACGATTCGGTGAGGCTTTGTGCGCGGATTATGTCGATAGAGTGACAGATCCCAGGCCACAGGAGACTGAATAGTGATCTACGCCGCCAAGACTTCCCGCCTCCGACGGCCGCTGACAGCGGCGCTTCTGCTAGCGATGCCGTTCGCTTGTTCTTCGGAAAGTGGATCTGAAGATACAGGAGCCGACACGGCAGGCCTTCCCAGCAGTATGCCCAGTACCCCGTCACAGGGCGGCGCGACGCCTGCTGTCGGGATGCCATCGTCGAGCTCTGGTAGCTCGGACATCCCGCAGGTTGACCAAGCAACTACTCCGGCCGAGCCGTCTCCGGTCGACACTCCCGCCGCAGCGGAGCCTGAGCCTGCGGACATGCCTCCCTCGGAGCCAGTGGTGGAGCCTCCAACGGAGCCAGTGCCGGCGGAGGCGGACCCGATGACGCCCGCCGAGCCAGAGCCTGAGCCGGTTGAGCCTGCGGAGATGATGGACCCTCGAGATCCCCCGCCCGAGGACATGACAGAGATGCCGGCTGAGCCCGAGCCGGAACCCGTGATGGAACCCGAGCCTGAGCCGGCTACCGACCTCGAGCCTTTCAGTTTCTTCGTCACGAGCTATGCGGCGATTTCTCGATTGGCCGGCAACCCCGACGGGTTTGGCGGCGACTTGCGCTACGGCGAAGCCACGGGGCTCGAAGGTGCCGACAAGATTTGCACCGAGATCGCCGAAACGTCCATGCCCGGTAGTGGTGCAAAGCAATGGCGCGCTTTCCTGAGTGTGGTTAACGGGCCCGAGGGCGGGCCGGTGCACGCGATTGACCGAGTAGGAGAGGGGCCCTGGTATGATCGCCTGGGCCGCCTGGTGGCAATGACGCCCGCTGATCTCACCAACACGCGTCCCAACGGTGCCGATCCGGAAATCGTCAACGACCTACCCAACGAAGACGGGGTTCCCAATCACGCTCCGGATGGACAGCAGATCGACAATCACCACGTGCTGACGGGCTCGAACGATCAAGGTCAGCTCTACAGCGAGACATCGACCTGTGCCGATTGGACCAGTACCGAAAAAAGCGCCGACGGACGACCCCGCGCTGGATTCTCGTGGCCTGCCGGAGGTCGCGAACATTGGATCTCTGGGCAGGACGAAGGTGGGTGTCTCGTCGGAATCGACATCGACGGAGGCGGCGGGTCCGATCCCAACGTCGGTACGGTTGGGTCCGGCGGCGGCTACGGTGGCATCTACTGCTTTGCATTGACGCCCTGAGCCGCGGCAGTGTCCAGGTAGGAACGTGATCTGTTGGGCTACCCGCGGTTTTGGGGGGAGCCCGACAGCTTGCTCAGTGTGTCGACTTGTGCTTGGCGGCCGGCTATTGTCAACTCATGCCGGTCATCGACATGCCGCTCTCCGAATTGGAGAGCTATCAGGGTACCAATCCACGACCACCTGACTTCGACGCCTACTGGCAACGGGCCCTGACCGAACTCGAGATGGTCGACCCAGCGCCCGAGCTGGTTCCGGCCAAGTTCGACGCGCCATTCGCGGAGTGCTTCAATCTCTACTTCACGGGCGTC
>JBNKZR010000425.1:0-6434 GCA_050301735.1 Polyangiaceae bacterium
TCGTGGGGCGGCTGTCGTCTTCGCAGCCGAGCAAGCACAACGTCAGCAAGCACGGTGCGAGTGAGCCTACGGCGGTGCGCGACGGTAGCCCGTGCGGGCGGCGCGTCCACCGAGTGCGGCGAGGGGCTGGCTGCGTTGCCGGTGAGCACGCGGCGGCAGCCGCGCTCGATGCGGACGGGCGTGTCATTGGTTCGGTGGGCAACTGTATCCCATCCTGAAGTCGTGGAGAATGGGCGACTCCGTAAGCTCTTGGTTCGGTACGAAACGAGCCGTGATCTTGACGTACTCTTGCTCCTGGATACCGTTGGCGGCGAGGAGCTCGCCGACGTCACTGCCGACCCAGGTGCCGAGCGTCGACGGTCCGATGGCGCGGCCGATGTACAATACGCCTTCGATCTCCACCGGATCGGGTACTGGGGGCAGGATCGCGAAGTCGTCGGGATCGGCAGCGGTCTGGGCGTAGAAGTCGATGTACGAGTTGGTGTCGGGGGTCGTGGCCTGCCAATCGAAGAAGTGCCACTCGGGAGTGGCGTCGAAGCGGCACTCCGCCTGATAGATGCGCTCGAAGTTCGCGGGAGTGTACTCGTCGAATTGGGGGGGCGACTGGCAGACGAACTCCGAGCACAGCAAATCCAGATCGGCGCAGCAATCGCTCGAGGTCGCACAAGGCTCGCCCTCCAGCGCGCAAGTCTCGGCCTCCGTCAGCTCCCCACAGTGGCGGGTGATCGGATTGCCCACTGGCACGTCGACTTTGCAGGCCGCTGTGGGGTTGTCGCCGCCACCACCGCAGCAGTCTTCATCCACTTCACATTCCGAGGCGGGACCGGTGCCCGTTTCTCGACACTGCGCCAGCGCCCAGAAGCCGCGTTCGTTGATCATGCCGTAGGCCGGATCGTCGGCATAACGCTGATTCGGCAGCCAGAAAGCGGGGTAGCTGCGATCCGCATCAGCGCTCGGTGAGTCGTCCACCGCGGCCACCCAGAGCTGGCTTTGGAGCGCGTCGGTGTTTAGCATCGGCGTGTAGTCGTCGAAAGCGGTGTAGTCGAGCTGCCCCGACGTGTTGAGGGTGTTGCCGTACGGACGGGTACTGGTAAACACCACCCAGCGGTAGCCACCGGCGGAGGCGGGCAACATCGTGGGTTGCCACGCTTTGTTGGCGTCGATCTTGCGCTCGCCGTCGCTGGCTCGGGCCAGGGCCACGGGCGTGGGCTCTTTGTCGTCGGAGTTGATGGAGTACAGGCGCCCCGGCGACTCGAAGTTGTCGGTGGGCGCCATGTTGCCGTAGGTCGTGTAGCGGATGTTCACGCAGCAGCGAGAGCGAGGTGGCCCGGCGCTGTAGACGATGCTTCGTGAGTCGCTTTCGAACGTCGGCCACTTGATGACGTCGCCGTAGGGCCAGTTGTTCAGGAGCAGTCGGCGGTCGCGGAAGAGCTTGTTCTCTTGATCGAAGTCGAAGATGGAAAGACCCTTGCGCCAACCTGCGCCGCCGCCCTGGTCGCCATCGACGAACACCAGGCGGGTGCCGTCGGGGGAGAACGTCGGGACCATCATCGTCGTATTGGCGAGACCCCAGTTGCTGAGTTGCTGCCCAGAGACGTCCGTCGAGAGCACGTTCTCGGTCGTCGTCAGCTGCCAGACCCAATAGGGGTCGCCATTGCCGTTGTCGCCGCCAGCTCGGACGAAACCCGCGTCTCCCGCATCCCCCGAGGGGGAGAAGGCCGAACTGGGAACGGTGACCCAATCCGCGGCTTCACACGGCTTCCATTGGAGCAGCGCGTAGGAGTCGCCGTCGTCGTTCTGCCAGTCCAGCTTGATGTCGTGGCTGTTGCCTTCCGTCATGTACTTGAAGCCGTAGGCCTGACCCGGGCCGTTGCGCCCGAGGATCAAGATCCCGTCGAGCCACAGCCTGACACCGTCGTCGACCACCGCGCGGAAGCGTGTGCGTCCTGTGCAAGGCGCTTCGAGCCGTCCCGTGTAGCGGGTGCTGATGTTGGTGCCTGAGGGCAGGCGGAAGAAATCCGCGCGGTATTGGGACGCCCCGCCCTGAAATTCGATGTTCGGCTCCACCCGAGTGAGCGCCCGCGGGTTCGTGGGATTGGCGCCCAAGGTAGCGTTGAACATCGGGTCCGCGTAGGAGGTGACACGTAGACCGTTGCTCGGAGGTGTGTAGTCTTCCGGCAAACGGAGGTGGACCTGTGACAGCGGCTCTCGAGCAATGACTGCGGTCGTTCCGGCAACGGCTTCCCAGTCGAGCTCGATGCGCGCTTGTCCGGAGTACTCACGGACTTCGACCAAGAGCGGGTAGAGCTCCCCCGCGTCGAGGGACACCAAGTCCGTACATTCCGAGCCCAGACTCGTGGAGTTCAGCAGCGTCGTTCCGTCCAACACCAGCCGGTAGCCGTCGTCGGCATCGACACAAAAGCGGTAGTCCGCCGTTGTCGGCGCCAACAGCGAGCCCTCCCAGCGCACGCTGAAGTAGTCCGCGCCCATGTTCGTGTGCGCTGAGCCGTCGCCCCAGTCACCTTGTGGCTCGGGGTCGACTCGCGTCAGCACCGGGTTGCTGAAGGTGTCGTTGTCGAAATAGGTCGCGACTAGGCCGCGGCCTTCGTCGTCCCAATACAGCTGGGTTTGAGGCACGCTCTGCCGCGGGGTCGACAGACTTTGCCACTCCAGCTCGACGCGCGCGTTCCCGCCCGTCTCCACGTACTCCAGCACGATCGGAGTGCGCTCGCCTTTGCGCAGATCGATGCTGCCCGTGAAGATCGTGGCGGAGGTGTTGTCCAGCTCGTCGATGAGAACGTCGCCCCCCACCGTCAGCCGCACGCCGTCGACGGTGTTGACACGGAACGTGTACTGCTCGCTGTAGTAGGCCTGGACTTCGCCCTCCCAGCGCACGGAGAAGGCGTCGCTGTTCAGGACGGTGCTGGGAGCAGACGCCTCCCAATCGAAGCGCACGAACGGGTCGACGCGCTGCCACGCATCGCCGCTGAAGTCCGTATTGGCGAAGTACTGCGCGAGCAAACCCGTGCCCGTTCCGCCGGAGACCATCTGAGTCGGGACGTCGATGGTGGAGGGGAAGACGCTCGCGTCGTCGCTGTCGAACCCGACGTCACCGGGCCAGGTGTTGCCCCAAAACGTCCCGCTGGAGATGGCGTACTTGCCATCAGGAGTGATGGGTGCCCAGGCAAAGCCACGGAAGTTCTGTGAGCCTGGGGGGTTGACGCCTCGATACGTGTCGGCGGGAGAGTAGTCTTCGAGTTGAGTCAGCGTCTGGTCCGATTCGACGCGGGACACACCGGGCGTACCGCTCCACCGAGAGTCGCTGGTGACGAACGCGGTGCCGCCGGCAGAAACCGAGTGGCACACGGGGCACTCCGAGCCGTTATCCCAGCCCGTGCCGGCATTGGCGTCTCGGAACATGTTCACGGCTGTCTCCACGCTGCCCGGATCTGCGGACATGATGAATGCGTGGAAGTCACCGCGGCCGTACTCGGTGTAGATGATCTGGCCGCGCAGTGGTGCGTCGGCGAACTTGAAGGGCCGCACGACCTCCTTCAGCAAGTTGCCGGAAGCGAGTCGCTGAACGACGTAGGCGGCGTCGCCCCCCTTGGCCGTCTGTTCGAGCGCCTTCCATGCAGCCAGGGGGATCTCGTAGCGACCGATGCTCGGCTCCGGGATGATCGCTTCCCATAGAAAGTCGGGATCGCTGGCGTCCGGGGCGACCAGAGCGATGCGCACGGCGTCGGCGCTGGTGCCGTTCTTGTCCCATTGCACGACTGGGGCTCGAATGCCGAGAGGGAAGACCGTGTCGACGTAGGGGTAGAGCACCGTCATCGGGTCGGTGCCCGAGCCGGGGCCATCGAACTTGGCGGAGGTAGCGTCGGTCACCGCGCCGTCGTCACGGGCACGCACGATGACGTTGGCGACCCCGGTCGCGACGAAGCTGCCCGCGTTGGCTTGGATCTGGATCTCGCCCGCGGTGGGCGCGACGAGCTTGAACTGTCCATCGTTGTCGATGGTGGCGCTGCCGAGCTTGTCCAGGGTCCAGATGGCTTGGACGTCCCCGGAGAAGCAGCCTTCCGGCAAGCCGCGCACCTCGAATTGGCGTTCCCCGTCGAGGATCGGGTCGTCGAGGGTGCCTTTGGGGCCAGAGCCCTCTTCTGGGCAGGCGCCTGCCACCGGGGGTGGTGGGCAGCCGACGGTGACGCGGTCGACGTACAGATTGCGGTCGGCGGTGCTGGAGTAGTAGTCGTTGGTGAAGCGAACGCGGATCTCCCGCGTGCCAGCCGTTGCATCGTAGTCGAAGCTGAACTCTTTCCAGGCGGTGCTGTCGACTGCGGTCGTGTACACGTCTACGCCGCCGATCGAGACGACCATGTTCGCCCATTCGTAGTTGACGTAGTCGCTCTTGGCACGAACGGTGATCGGCGTCGTGCCATCGACGAAGGTGTGATCCTCCGAGATGTAGCCCACGGACCAGATGTTCCAGCCGTCGGTGATACCGCCGCCCGTACTCTGGTACATCGATTCGGCTTGCAGCACCGTCTCGTCGCAGCTCGGCGCTGGTTCCGCGCTGCAGGTCTCGGCGTCCGGCTCGAGCCCTGCTGGCGGCCGAAAGTAGATCGAGTCGACGACGGTCTTGATGCCGTCGGTGCCAGGCCCGCTCCACGACAGCGAAGCCCACGCCGTATTGGTGCGCTCGTAGGTTTCGAGGCGGAAGTCGTAGCCCTGCTCCGCGTTGAGGGGCACCGCATTGGTCGCAACCTCGCTCGGCGCGCGGTCGTTCCAGGCGTCCAACACCAGCACGTCGTCCAGCCACAGCCGCGCACCGTCGCTCAGCGCCAGATAGAAGGTGTAGTCCCCGCTAACGGGGGGCACCAGCCGACCCGTCCAGCGTGCGGAGAAGTAGTCGGCGCTGATGCTGCTGTCCGGGCTGCCAGAGCCCCAATAGAAATCCACCCGAGGATCGATGCGTGAGCTCGTGGGCATCCAATCACTGGGCACGCCCGCACTGTCGATCTGGTCGAAGTACTCGGCCAGCAACCCGACCTTCGTACCGGAGCCGACGCTGCTCGAACTCAGCGCATCCAGCGACGTGACGAGGAAGTACTGCGGGCTCGGGAATACCTCGATGGACTCACAGCCGACGGCTGCGTCGGGATCTCCGAGACCCAGCGTCGTCAGGGTCACGCCAGCATCGGATACGACAATCGGACCCCTGGGCGTGACGAACTCTGGACCGTCGGCGAACTCCATGCAGTAAGGGTCGCAGGGGTTGTCCACACAAGTCTGTGGGCTGGGCACGGCTTCGAGGTCGAAGGGCGGGGGCTCATCTGAGGCGATCTGTACCGTTCGATCCCCGACGCACTCGCCCCACTCACCGTCTGTGCAGGTGCGGTGACCGACCGAGCACCACAGGTAGTCACCGGAGCTGCGCAGGACCTTGCCGCATTCGGCGACGCTGCCCTCGTCATCACAGGGGCAGCCCTGGGTCGGGGTCAGGCATGGGTTGTAACCCGAGCCTCCGCCGTCCACCATGGCGCTTCGAGGGGCAAAGTCCTCCTCTTCCTCCGCTGCAGGCGGCGGCGGGCTTCGGCCCTCGTCCGAACACGAGACGGTCGACGCAGCTGTGATCAGGGCTAACCCAAGAAAGCTGCGCTTAAGAAAATCGCGAAGCGGACGTTGAAGCATGACGGTGCGAGCGCGCTTCTCACCGGTGAAGTGCGTAACGGTACTGTGCCGTTGCTGAACGCTAACGGCAAGGCTTCGCACACGGGTTTCGCCTTCCGCGCAGCGCCACTCTCCGTGCTCTCGGCTGACGACTCGAACTGAAACGTTACAGGCGGGTGCTCTGGCTTTCGCGGCCAAATGAGCGAGCACGAGTGTCGGGCAGTTTTTTCTGTCCCCCGTTGAGTGAGGGCCAGAGAATCCGCCTTATTGTAGTCGTTTTCTGGACTCCGTTCTCTGTTGTATCGAATGAGCGATTCGCGAATTGCGCTCGCTCATCTAGGAGCCGATGTGCGCAAAGGGCGCTGTTGTGCGGTCGATAGTGACCCGATGTAGCCACTCTGTCATCAGTTGCGACTAGATGGTCCACCGACGAATTGCGCTCGCTCGCGGGGTGAGCAAACTCTACTGGTCCGGGTACTCCCATTGCCCGCCGATGCACTGCACCACGGACACCCCCGCGCCGCGCTGCTCACACTCGGCTGGGCCCAGATAGCCGCAAGTGCTTTCGCTGTCGCAGTCCGCTCCCTGCTCGGGGGGCTCCAACGGGCAAGCCGCGAGATACTCCGGGTCGAATTCAGCGCCGATGACGTTGCACTTCCAGCTGGCCTCGGCTTCGTCCCAGTCTTCGTCGGGCGGACCCCAACCGCACTCGCAGCGGCACTGGGTGCCCCCGGAGTAGACGCAGAGTTGTCCCTCGGGTGTGG
>JBNKZR010000426.1:0-6420 GCA_050301735.1 Polyangiaceae bacterium
CGTCGCCGGATCTCGACCCGGGCCTCCGAGCCGGCTTTGCCGAGCAGATGGGGCGAGCCCTTGTCGCCGTTGACGGCGACGAGGAGGTCGCCGACTTGCAGCCCGGCCTCGTCGGCAGGACTGCCGTCGACGACGTTCGAGATGACGAGGCCGAGGGCCAGGGTCGTCAGAATGAAGAGCAGGCTTTCCGCCACGAGAAGCGGCAAATTGCCGCCCGTCGGCATTTCGAGGAAGCTTGGGAGCTGTGTGGCGTACAAGACTACGATGCGCGACTGGGCACAACTCGGTAGTGACCTGGCCGTGAAATCGCGCCGAGCCCAAGAACAGGCCGAACAAGCCTTTCACCGTCGTCTGGCGCAACAAGCCTACCGACGCTGGGCAGAAGACGTCGTCTTCGACGTCATCCACCGCCTACACGAAGAGCTGACGCTGCGCAGCGCCGAGCTCGGACGCAGCGTGGGCTCGACCTATCGACTGAACACCCCGCGCAGTGTGCCCCTGGAGGCAGGAGGGGCGGCTCGATGTGTCCTGAGCTTGAGCGTCGAAGACTCGAACGTCGATCTCTACTCGCAATGGACGCCGGGTTCACCGCCCGCGGTGCACTTGCTCTTGTCGCGTCAACGTGGGGGCCGCCCCGCGCAACTCGTGTGCCTACCAGGAGCGTGGTTGGCACGCCCCGAACGTGGCAACGGCTTCGAGCTCCGCAGCTTCGAAAGCGACGGGCGAACGCTCCCGCTCGAAGATCTCGCTTTCCGGGCTGCGCGACTGCTGTTGGTGCACTGACGCCAACCCGCCGCAACGCCACCATCGCGGCATTGCCCGAAGTCCGTCATCGCGACTTGCGATGACGCCGGCTCTTCCACTTGGGTTTACCCACGCCGCGAGGTTTGACGTAACCCGGCGTGCCCGGTTTGGCGGCGGCGCGCTTGCCGCGGCCAGGCGCCACTTCGTCGGAAGCCGCCCGTCGCTCGCTCTTTCCTTTGTCCTTGGCACGCTTCCGGGCGCGTTCGTCTGAGACCGTGCGCGCCGCGCGCTTTGCACTGTGCCCTGCGTCTTTCCCAGCCGCTTCTCCGTCGTTACCGCGACGGACGGCTCGCTCGGACGCGACCCCCTCCACCAACAACTGGGCGGAAACCTCGGGCAGCTCCTCGACCGTGGCAGCGGGGATTACCTTGACGGGTTGGATGCGCGTGGGCTTCGGAAGCGGCAGCGGATGCTCCGACTTCTTTCGCTTGGGGGGCAACGGCGGGGGGGAAGTGGGGATGACCTTGGGCGTCTGAGTTGCATCCCCAACCCGCGCCGGGGCTGGCATCTTCTTGACGGCCGTGCGAACATCGCCACCCGCTGCACCTCCTTTTGGAGCCGTAGGAGTGGGCGCGCTGCGTTTGGGAGCGGGTGCACTGCGCCCGACCAAACGTTTGAGAGTCATCGCGGCCATCGACCAGATCGATTGCGCCGGGGCCGCGCGCTGAGACACCGGCTCCTCGAGAAACTGACGGATCTTGTCAGCGTCGGGTGGTGGGTTCGTCCAGCCGGTGCGTTCGAGCTTCGGCTGCTGCCCCAACCCCAACGCCCACAAAAGTGAGTCCCAGCTGGCGCGAACGCTGAAGAAGCGGTCTTCGGCTTCGATGGCGAGGGCCCGCTTCACCCACCCGTCCACTGCTGGTGGCAAGTCGCTTCGCCGAGCGACGAGACTGGGCCGCTCCGCCTGCGTGACGGCGATGAGCGTTTCTTGCATCGAGCTGTTCGGGAACGGTAACTCGCCGGCCAACGCCCGAAAGACGATCACGGCGAAGGAGTAGACGTCGACGCGATGGTCCGCCGTCTTGCCCTTGCCTTTCCACATCTCGGGAGCGATGTAGCTGGGCGACCCCATCACCATGCCCGTGTTCGTCACCCGCTTGGAGTCACTGAGGCGGGCAAACCCGAAATCGAGCAAGCGCGAGCCCCCTCCCATGCGCTCGGAGAGCAAGAAGATGTTGCCCGGCTTGAGGTCACGATGAACGATGCCGACGGAGTGAGCGCGATCCAAGGTCGTGACGATGGGATCGAGGATGTCGACCAGCTCTTTGACCCCGATGCGTTGGCCGCTGTTTTCCAGCGCCACCAGGTGTTTTTCGAACTCCTGGCCTTCCAGCAGCTCCATCACCAGGCACAGCGCACCGTCATCGGCACTGCACATATCTAGAAACTGCACGGCGTTGGTCCCGGCGAGGGCCTGCATCGCCTGCTGCTCTCGCGCCATGCGTTCAACCGTGTCCGGGGCACGCGCCGCGTGACTTTCGATCACCTTGACCGCGACCTCTTGCTCGAGCTCCAGGTCGCGCGCGCGACACACGACGCCTTGACCACCACGCCCGATCACTTCGAGCAGCTCGTACCTGCCCGCAATGGTTTCGCCGACCGGATTGCTCTCCATCGCGGGGAACCTACACCAGGCGGCGGCGCGGGTCCTTCAGTTCTTTGCCAGCGCCACCCGAACCTGGTGCAACAGGTCCTCGCTGCGGTACGGTTTGGCTAGCAGCTTCTGATCTGGCGGCACACGCCGCTCGAAGCGCGCGCCGTCGGTATAACCGCTGCTGAACAGCACGGGCAAGCCCGGTCGCAACTCCAAGAGCCGCGTGTACGTCTCGGGACCGCTCAATTCCGGCATCACCACGTCGAGGATCGCCAGATCCACCGAGCTCTGGTGCGCCTTGAGCATTTTGACCGCCTCGTGACCATTCGACGCGGCCAGCACCCGATAGCCCGCCCGCTCCAGGATCTGCACGATCACTTTGCGCACGAGCACTTCGTCCTCAGCGATGAGGATCGTCTCTCGACCTTCCGGCAAGCCCTCATCCTTCTTCGCGTCCACGTCCTCGGCGTGGCGCGCCGCCAGTGGCAGATAGACCTTGAAGCTGGAGCCTTCGTTGGGCTCACTGTAGACGTGGATCAAGCCGCCGTGCTGCTTGATGATCGCGTAGGCAGTCGCCAGACCCAGGCCCGTGCCGCCCGAAGGCCCCTTGGTACTGAAGAACGGCTCGAACAGGCGCTCCTTGACGTCGGCGGTCATGCCGCAGCCGGTGTCCGTCACGCTCAGCAGCAGATAGCGCCCCGGCTTGGCCCACGGATGCGTCTCGCGGTAGCGCCCGTTGATGAGCACGCCTTCCGTCTCGATCGTCAGACGTCCGCCGTCCGGCATCGCGTCCTTGGCATTGACACACAGGTTCATCAGCACCTGCTCAACCTGCCCCGGATCGGCCTCCACCTTCGGCAGCCGATAGCCCGGAACGAAGTCGACCTCGATGTTCTCCGGGATCAGCCGGCGCAGCATCTGGATGAATTCACGAACCAGGTTGTTGAGCTCGACGGGCTGCGGACTGGGAGGCATGCGACGACTGAACGCCAGCAGCTGCTTGGTCAGTGCCGCCGCCTTGGCCCCGGCTCGCTCGATCTCCTGCAGGTGGGCCCGCACGTCGTCCTGCTTGGCTTCCAGCTCTTGCTGGGCGAATTCGGCATTGGCCAACACCGCGAGCATCAAGTTGTTGAAGTCGTGGGCGATCCCCCCGGCGAGCTGTCCCACGGCATCCATCTTCTGGGACTGCTGCAGCTGCTTTTCGAGGGCACGCTGCTCGGTGACGTCACGCGCGACGGCCAGAATGCGACTGCTGCCTTCCTCCAAACGACCGTGCCACATCAACAGGCGGTAACGACCGTCCTTCGTGCGATAGCGATTCTCCAAGTCTCTGACGACTTGCCCGGCGGCCACTTGCGCGACCGCCTCCTTCGTCGGCTCCACGTCATCCGGGTGCACGAACTCGAGAAACGAACGGGACAGCAATTCCTCTGCCGAGTAGCCGAGCTCTCGTGTGAACGTCTGGTTGACCCGGGTGAAGTAGCCATCGAGGCTGGCCACGCAGAGATAGTCGAGGGATAGCTCGAAGAATCGGCTGAGCTCGTTGGCGCGCTCGTCTCGCTCCGTCACGTCTCTCGAAAGGACCGAAAAGCCGACGAGGTTCTCGCCGTCAGTCAGTGGAGTGACCTTCGACTCCCAACGCTGCTCGCTGCCGTCGGGGGCCAAGTACACGTTGCGATAGACGCCGGGTTGACCGGTACGCCGGACCTCCTGGAAGCACGCGTCCATGTGAGCGTGTTGGTCTTCTGGTACGTGGTCGAACACGCGAGTGCCCAACACCTGCTCGACGGTCAGCCCCGGTGCAGTCCAATTGACGAACTCGACGCAGCCGTCGAGATCGAGCACCATCAGAACATCCGGCAACTGCTCTGTGAGCAGTTGCAAGGTGCTCGTGCCCCATTCCAGTCCCAGTAGCTCCGCCCCGCCGTCTCGCATGCCTAACCCGCCCGTGGCAGCCCGCACTGCCCAGATCCAACGGACAGCGTATCGCGTTTGAGCGGCATTTGGGCTGCGAAAGTGTCGGAGGTGAGCCGTGTGGCCAAATGTCGGCGAGCCCCCCACCCTGGTTCTTCAGGCGCCGCTTTCGGGCTCGCTTGAAGTGTGGCTAGCGTCGACAACGATGACCCGATGTGTCGTTTCACCAGCTTGGCTTCAGCGTTCACCTTCGCGGCGACGGCCTGCGGTCCCGCGGTAACCACTTGCCCAGTAGAGAACGCCGAGCGCCGAAACTGGCGCGACAGAGTGGCCGGAAGAAAACCACAAAGGTGACGCCAGCCATTGCTGCATGCTCTGCTGCAGCCGCCAGAATGACGCAGTGCTCAGGCTTCCGAGACCACACGGAGCAGCGTCAACACCGGCTTGTTCAGCGCACGACTGGCGTCGAGATCCACCTCGAACTCGAGCGCCCACTCCAAGTGCGCCTCTGGATCGCTGAGGCTCTGGCGCACGCGCCACGTGGCGGCTCCCTGCGCGAGACTCGCGCGTGCCGGGTTGCGCGCGTCGGCATCCAACAGCATCGCGTCGTACTCCTCCCAATACGGGACGAAAATCTCCGCCAAGCGCGGCTCCGACCACACTTCTCCGTCAGCGTCCTTGGGCAGGCGCTCGTCGTCTTCTGACAAGTCCTGCAGCAGCTCGATCGTGCGATCGTAGGCTTTCCTCGATAGGGCGATGACCACACGCCAGCTGGCGTTGCGCACCATCGCGGCAAAGGCGCGCTCGTTGTCGACGATGGTCTGCGGAACGCGTTCCTTCGGTGTCTCGTCGTCACCCTTGGGCGCCATGCCTTGAGTCGCCTCCCACTCCTCGATCAAGCTGGCGTCGATCGAACGCAGCTCCGCCGCCAACCAGTCTTCGAGTTCCCACACCTCGTCCGTCTTGTGCTTCTCGGGCACGCTCTGGCGCAGGGTGCGGTAGACGTCCGTCAGGTAGCGCAACAACACGCCCTCGGCGCGGGCCAAGCCGTACTCTTTGACGTAGTCGTTGAACGAGGCAGCCAACTCGTGCATGTCCCGCGCGATGGACTTCGGAGCGATGTTGTAGCCGCTGACCCAAGGATGGTGCTTGGCGAAGAGGTTGAAAGTCTCGTAGATGAACTCCGCCTCGGGTTTGGGGTGTTCGACTTTTTCGAGCGCTTCCATACGCTCGTCGTACTCGACACCCTGGATCTTGAGCTCCGCGACGAGGCGCCCCTTCAAGCTTGCTATTTGCCGCTGCAAGATCACGTTGGGGCTCTCCAGCACTGATTCGACGACACTGAGCAACACCAGCGCGTAGTCCGGCGCCTCGCGGTCGAGCGCTTCGAAGGCCTCTACCGCGTACAGCCCCAAAGCGTGATTGAGGGAGAAGTCCTCCTGCAAGTCTGCGTGCACCTGCACTTGCCCCTGCGAGAGCTCGATGATTTCCGCAGACATCAGGCTCTTGAATTGCTCGAAGCCCTCGCGCCGCAAACGTCGTTTGCTGCTTTCACTCTCATGGCATGCCTCCAAGATCCGCAAGGCGGGCCGGCACCCTCCCTGCCCCAAGAGCGCATTGAGCAACAAACCGTGGGTGATCCGAAAACTGGAGACCAATGGCTCGGACTTCGCCTCCTTCAGTTGCTCCAGCGTTTGGGCGTTCCACGGCTTGTAGCCGCGCTCCGGCGGCTTGCGCAGGCGGAGCTTGCGCAACTTCTTGGGGTTGTCGGATGCCTTGTCCTTGGCAATGCGGTTTTCAATCTCGTGCTCGGGTGCCTGCACCACCACACTGCCGCGATCATCGAAGCCCTTGCGTCCAGCGCGCCCGGCGATCTGCTGAAAGTCGCGGGTGGACAGAATGACGGTACCTTCGCCGTCGAACTTGCACAACTGAGTGAACAGCACCGTGCGGATCGGTACGTTGACCCCGACGCCCAGGGTGTCGGTGCCACAGATGATGCGCAAGAGCCCATGCTGCGCCAGTTGTTCGACCAGACGGCGGTACTTGGGCAACATGCCCGCATGATGCACGCCGATGCCGTGAGGAATGAAGCGCGCGAGCTCCTT
>JBNKZR010000427.1:0-6355 GCA_050301735.1 Polyangiaceae bacterium
GGTTTAATCCCATAGAGCGGCGGAACGACCGGCTGCCGAAGCGAGATTGCGGGGAAGGTCACCCACTGAGTGCAAAGTTCGTACCTCTCCAGGTAGACGGACCCGGGGATGACGTAATCGGCCATGAGGGCGGTCTCGCTCAAGTGCGTGTCGACGGAGACGTCAAAGAACTGACGAGTCACCAGTTTGCGCTGCTTCTGGCACTGGTCGAACGGCGTGGGCGCGTGCAAAGCCGCGAGCAGCTGATGGAAGCCGTGCGCGGCGTCGAGCTCGAGGCCTTCGACCGCAGCATCGACGTCCACATCTCGCGCATCCGCGCTGCCATCGAAGAAGACCCAAAGAAGCCGCGCCTGATCAAGACCGTTCGCTCCGCAGGCTACGTGTTTACTAGAAACCCGACCCCTGCCGAGCTCGATGGCAGTCCTCAGACAGAGCGACCCTCCACGAATTCGAAGCGAGGCACTTGAGTGCGTCACCTCTACCTCAAGCTGTACCTGGCCTTGGTGGGCGTTCTGTTGCTCGCTCTGATCGTTGCGGCGGCGGGCATGGGCGGCCCCGGCCAAGACCGAGCCCACGACATCAGCCGCGTGAGCGGACTCGTGGAGTTGATGCTGGAGGGGGTTGTTGCCAGAGAACCTTCCGCAGAGCTCGACCGGACGTTGGAGCACTGGGCGGAGCGTTTGTCCGTCGACGTCGCGGTTTGGAACGATGAGGGTCGCCTCATTGCTCACACCACGCCCGAACCTCCCTCACTACCCCAATGGACGGCTGGGGGCTTCTTTCGCCAGGCTCACACGCCGGGGCTACTCGTCGATGCCAGCCACGGCCGGCGCGTCGCGGTGCTCTTCCCGGAGTACGCCGCGCCCCATCGGCGTTGGTTCCGTGGTCTTCTTCTCTTTGCCATCGTCACCGCCGCGCTGTGTTACCCCATCGCGCGTGGGATCACCCGTCGCCTGGAAAGGCTGCAGCGCACCGTCGATGCGTGGGGCGCGGGCGAGCTCGGCCTGCGAGCACGAGTGAAGGGCAAGGACGAGGTCGCCCGGTTGGCAACACGCTTCAACGCGGCGGCGGAACGCATCGAATCATTGGTATCGAGCCAGAAGCGAATGCTCGCCAGCGCCTCACACGAACTGCGGTCGCCGCTGGCGCGTGTACGGGTCGCGCTGGAGCTGATGGCGACCGCCAGTGAACGCCGTCGCCAGGAGCTTGCTGCTCGAGCAGACCAGGACATCGCCGAATTGGACGCTCTGATCGAGGATCTGCTTCTGGCGGCACGCGCAGACTCGGGCAGGCCGGTGGCACTGCGCAAGGTCAACCTCAGCAACCTGGTGCTGGAGGAAGCCAAACGCCTCGATGTCGACGCGCAGGCGGATGCCGTCGTCATCCTCGGCGAGCCACGAATGCTGCGCAGAATGCTGCGCAACCTTCTGGAGAACGCGCAGAAGCACGGCCATGGCACCGCGGTGAGGGTGCTGCTCAATCGGGCCGAGGGTTCCGTGCGCTGCTGCGTGGAAGATGAGGGCCCCGGGGTCGTCGAGGCAGACCGCGAGCGCATCTTCGAGCCGTTCTACCGTGCAGACGGTCACGACGAAGGTGGCGACGGGGGCGTTGGCCTCGGACTTTCGCTGGTACGCCGCATTGCCGAGTATCACGGCGGTCGTGCCTGGTACGAGGCTCGCCCTGGTGGTGGCAGCCGCTTCTGCGTCGACTTGCCCACGCGCGGGCCGCAGTCGCACGACACGTGACGCGCGAAGGGGACCCACACGTGCACACCTGGCCACTTGCGCCGCTTGCATCAACTCCCACGAGCCACGCGGAATGGCTGCGCCGCAATGGAGAGCAGCGTGCACCCGACGCGACAGCCAGCGTCGGCTCAGCATCAGTTACACGACTGTATACACCCGGAAGTCACCGAAACGTCAAATCTCCTGCAAAAAAGTCCAGTGCGTGGTTTGACTCAGCGGCTAGACGCGTGGTAGTTCCTCTCCACGCTGCTGTTGGGGAGCGTAGGTTTGCGCCCCCGTCTTGCGGTGCAGGCGTCATCGTCCGGCGTCGAATTTGCGTTGTGACTCGCAACGCCCATCACAAAGAAGGAGCTCGACCGCCCCGATGGTTGAAACGCGCGTTGATTTCTCAGGCACCCCACTCCGTGATCGTCCAGCCGAGCAGCGCTACGGCGGAGACCCCGTAAGCGTCCGCAAAACGGACCACTACCAGCAAGAGTACGTCCAGTCCTTCGTCGAAAAGTGGGACCAGCTGATCGATTGGGAGGCACGGGCCAAGAGCGAAGGTCAATTCTTCATCGACCTGCTGCGCGGGCGTAACAAGCAGAAGGTGATCGACGTCGCCACCGGCACGGGTTTTCACTCGGTGCAGCTCATCAAGGCGGGGTTCGACGTCACGAGCGCGGACGGCAACGCCGACATGCTCGTGCGCGCTTTCGAGAACGGCAAGAAACACGGCGTCATCGTGCGAACCGTGCATGCGGACTGGCGCTCACTGACAAACTGCATCCACGGCAAGTACGACGCCGTGATCTGTCTCGGCAATTCGTTCACTCACCTGTTTTCCGAACGCGATAGGCGGCGTGCGCTAGCCGAGTTCTACGCATCACTGAACCACCACGGTGTCTTGATCCTCGATCAGCGCAACTACGATCGCATCCTGGATGAGGGATTCAGCAGCAAACACGCCTACTACTACTGCGGCGAGAACGTCAAAGCAGAACCCGAGTACGTCGACGACGGATTGGCTCGCTTCCGCTACGAGTTCCCCGACAAGAGCGAATTCCACCTGAACATGTTTCCGCTGCGCAAGGACTACACGCGCAAGCTCATCTCGGAAGCAGGCTTTCAGCGCATACACACCTACGGCGACTTCGTAGAGACTCACCAGGAAGACTCACCCGACTTTTTCATCCACGTCGCGGAGAAGACAGTCGATGAATGAGGCCGCGTCCGTCACGGAGATTGCCGAGCGTTACTACGACAGCGCGGACGCTGACGAGTTCTACTACCGGATCTGGGGCGGCGAGGACATCCACATCGGGCTGTACGAATCGCCAGCCCAACCCGTTCGCGACGCGAGCCGCGCCACCGTGCTGCGGATGACCGATCAGCTCCAAGGCGTAGGGCGCAACACCCGCATTCTCGACATCGGTGCCGGATACGGTGGCGCGGGGCGTTACTTAGCCTCGCGCTTCGCCTGCCACGTGACCTGCCTGAACCTGAGTGAAACCCAGAACGCCAGGAATCGCGAATTGACTGCCAAGGCAGGACTGGACAGCCGAGTCGAGGTCGTGCATGGCAATTTCGAAGACCTACCGTTCGGCGACAACACCTACGACGTCGTCTGGTCTCAAGATGCCATCCTGCACAGCGGCAATCGGCCGCGCGTCTTGGATGAAGTGACCCGAGTGCTGCGACCGGGCGGACAGTTCTTGTTCACCGACCCCATGCAGGCAGACGACTGCCCCGAAGGCGTGTTGGAGCCAGTGCTGGCGCGCATACATCTCAACAGCCTCGCGTCTTTTGCGTTCTATCGAGAAATGCTGACCGCACGCGGCTTCAGCGAACTCAAGATCATCGACCTGACGCAACATCTGGGCTGCCACTACAAGCGCGTCCGCGAGGAGCTCTCGAGCAGCTACGACGAAATGGTTCAACGTGCTTCGCAGGCCTATGTCGACCGTATGCTACAGGGCCTCGAACACTGGGTGAGTGCCGAAGAGAAGGGCTACCTCGCGTGGGGCATTCTTCACTTCCGGGCCGCCTGAGGCATCACCAGCTCGAGTTCGCACCCTGGGTTTTCATTCCCAGTGCTGTCGTCATCGCCTCGCTGGTCACTTTCGGCTCGATGGCACCGGAGCTCGCCGCCAACTGGTTCGGCGGACTGAAGGACACCATCGTCCAGAGCTTCGGCTGGTTCTTCCGCGGCAGCGTGACCCTGTTTCTGGTGTTGGCGGTCGGGCTGATGCTCAGCCCCTATGGGCGGATCCGGCTGGGAGCCGACGAGGATCGACCGGAGTTCGGGCGACCCACGTGGTTCGCCATGCTGTTCTCTGCTGGGATGGGCATCGGTTTGATGTTCTTCGGCGTCGCCGAGCCCATCATGCACCTGAGTTCTCCCCCTGAGGGCAGCGCGAACACAGCTCACGCAGCACGTGAAGCGTTGGGCATCACCATGTACCACTGGGGTCTGCACGCCTGGGCGGTGTACGCGCTGATGGGCCTGGCTCTCGCCTACTTCGCCTACCGGCAAGGGTTGCCGCTAGCGGTCCGATCCATCTTCCATCCGCTGCTCGGCGCCCGCATCCGCGGCCGCTGGGGTGACGCGGTGGATCTGCTGGCGGTTCTGGGAACGGTATTCGGACTCGCGACGTCGCTCGGGCTGGGCGCGAAGCAGATCAACGCCGGCTTGACGCATCTCTTCCACATCCCTGACTCCAACACCAGCCACGTCGTGATCATCAGCCTCGTGACGTGCGCCGCGGCAGCATCGTTGTTGACGGGGCTGCAGCGAGGCATACGGCGCCTGAGCGAACTGAACTTGGCCCTCGCCGCGATGTTGCTGCTCGGCGTCTTCTTGCTCGGCCCAACGGGCCACGTGCTGACTCAGCTGCCGGCGGACTTGACCGCCTACGGTCACCGCATCGTCGTCTCGATGATCGCCGGCCAACAACTGGGTTCGGATGACTGGCAAGCCAGTTGGAGCGTCTTCTACTGGGCATGGTGGATCGCCTGGGCACCGTTCGTCGGCACCTTCGTCGCCCGCATTTCCAAGGGCCGCACGATTCGGGAGTTCATCGCGGGCGTGCTCCTCGTCCCGACGGCCGTGACGGTGGTTTGGTTCCTCGTATTTGGCGAGACGGCGATCTACTTGGAGCGCCGCGCACATGCCGGCATCGCCGCTGCGGTGGAGGACGACAGTGCCGTGGCGATCTACCGCGTGCTCGAGCAACTGCCGTTTGCCGGAGTCGCCTGTGCCGTGGCGGTGGTCGCAGTGATCGTGTTCTTCGTGACGTCCTCCGACTCGGGCTCCTTCGTCGTGGACATGCTCACCAGCGGTGGACACCCGGATCCGCCCATATGGCAACGCCTCTTTTGGGCGCTGACGGAAGGGGTGGTCGCGATCGTGCTGCTCTTGGCCGGGGGTCTGGGGGCACTCCAGAGCGCCGCGATAGCCACCGGGCTACCCTTCTGCCTCGTGCTTCTCTTGGGCTGCGTCTCGCTGCTCAAGGCCCTGCGTGCAGAATCCCGCGCCAAGCGACCCGAGGTGCACCCCAGCTGAACAGCTCGCGGTCAGCACCGTGCGCCCCCTCCCCGACGAGGCCCCGAACGAGTCCGGGGCCTTTCGCCGCTGCGCCACTCAGCCGTAGTCGCAGGCGTCGATCATCGTCTTGCTCAAGACGGTGTAGACGGCGACCCACGCGTCCTTGGTCTCCGGTGTCCAGGCATCACCCAGACCTTTCTCCAGAGTGTCCAATAGCGCGGCCGCGACGGTATCGTAGTGCTGAGGCAGCACCCCGTAGTCCTTGTGACGTTTGCCGAGATCCTGCACGACGGGCACGAGTCGATCCAAGTTGTTGAGCCCTTTGACGGCGAGAGTCAGCGTCTTCATCAACTTGGCCCCTTGATCTTCCAGGTTCGCCTTGAACAACGGCTTCACTGCTGGGTCCAACTCGAACAACTTGGCGTAGAACAACTTCGCAGCATCGGCGGCGATGGGCTCCACTTTGGCCCAACTGCTCTGAACGAGGTCTTTTTGTGCTTCAGTTACCATGGTCGTTTGCTTCTTTCTTTCGGAAGAGCCGCGCGTGAGCGCGGAGTTTCAACTGGAGACGGGAATGCGAATGACGACGCCCCCCATGACGTCACCCAACTTGAAGTCTTTGCGCGGCGAATCCTTGTGACCGTTGTGACAACCGATGCAGGCCTCGGCGACGCCCGTGTCTGGGTAGACGGCGGTGAAATACTTCGAACCACCGAGCTCTTCTTCGCCGTAGTAGTTCTTGCCAGGGTTCTCCACGATGTACTTCAGCCCCGCCTTCTCCACCTCGGTCTTGGGTTTGTTCTGCTTGTTCACGGGCCACTCCGAGAGCAGTGCATAGCTGAACCCGACACCCTTCTTGCCCACCATCTCGGCGCCCATGCGGAACATCTGAGCTGGCAATGGTAGCGCCTTGTCATCTTCCCAGTGTTCACTTGCCTTGATCACCGACTCCTTGTTCTGAAGTCGGTTGACCACGTTCTTGGTATAGACGGTGCGGTCCGCCTCCATGACAGCGTGCAGGGCGTCGGCCATCTTCTGAGGTGAAATCCCGGAGGCAGAGCCGGAGCCCCCGCTTCCACAGGCG
>JBNKZR010000428.1:0-6354 GCA_050301735.1 Polyangiaceae bacterium
ACAGCTTCCTGGCCCGTCGCATGGGCGTGCCGTTGGTCCACGCCACGGATCTGTTCGTGCACGACGAAAAGGTCTACCTCAAGACCACCGCGGGCCCCGAGCGCGTCCACTCGATCTACCGCCGCATCGACGACGAGTTCATCGACCCCGAAGTGTTTCGAGCCGACAGCGTCTTGGGTGTACCGGGGATCGTCTCGGCCTACGCCGCAGGTAACGTCACCCTCGCCAACGCCATCGGCAATGGAGTTGCCGACGACAAGGCGATCTACCCACACGTGCCCGACATGATCCGCTTCTACCTTTCCGAAGAGCCAATTCTCGGTCAAGTACAGACCTACGACTGTTCGAGGAAGCGCGACCTCAGCTACGTGCTCGAGCATCTGGCTGAGCTGGTCGTCAAGGCGGTCGACGGAAGCGGAGGCTACGGCATGCTGATCGGGCCCACGGCGTCCAAGAAGGAGCTGGCCGAGTTTCGCAAGAAGCTCACCGAAAACCCCCGGGGCTACATCGCTCAGCCACGCATCGAGCTCTCCACCGCACCGACTTGGTGTGACGAGAAGGCCGCACCCAGACGCGTTGATCTACGACCCTTCATCCTCACCGGCGAGAGCACTTGGGTACTGCCAGGTGGCCTGACGCGCGTCGCGCTCAAAGAAGGCTCCTACGTCGTCAATTCGAGCCAAGGCGGGGGCTCGAAGGACACCTGGGTGCTGGGACAGGAAAGCTGATGATCTCGAGAGTCGCAGAGAACTGCTACTGGCTGAACCGATACATCGAGCGGACGGAGAGCACCGCTCGCCTCATCTCGGTCAATCGACTGTCCATTCTCGACACCGGCCTGCACGACGCCCAGCGCTGGCTGCCGGTGCTGCGCACGGTGGGCGAAGACGAGAGCTTCGAAGCGATCCACGGAAAGCGCGGCTACGAGCGCGACATGGTCGCGGAGGACTACCTGACCTGGAGCGAAGAAAACCCGGTCTCCTTGCGCTCCAGCCTGGCCGGCGCACGAGAGAACGCGCGCACGACCCGGGAGGTCATCAGTCGAGAGATGTGGGAAACACTCAACATCGGCTGGCAGTGGCTGAACTCGGCCGAAGCCAAAAAAGAGTATCGACGGGAACGCTCCCGGTTCTACCGTCGAGTGCTCTCGATGTGCGCCGAGTTCCAAGGCAATTGCCACTCGACCATGCTGCACGACGAAGCATTCGACTTCATGCGCCTGGGCCTGCTCGTGGAGCGGGCGGCGCAGACAGCCCTGGTGATGGACGTGCGACACCATTGGCTGGCGCCGGGCTCCCGCGCCGAAGAGGAAACGCCGCAGGAGGCAGCGCAATGGATGGCCATCCTACGGCTGTGTGCTGCGGTTGAACCGTTCTTCAAGCGCTATAGCTCAGCCCCCACGGGTCCGACAGTCGCGCGCTTCTTGCTTCAAGATCCCAGTTTTCCGCGCTCGGTGCTGCACTGCTTGGATCGGATACGCAACTTTCTCGAACGCATCGGCAAGGACACTCGGCGCCGTTCGCCGCCGTCCCTGGCGCTGGTGAAGGCCGAGCTCCGCAAGCTGAGGACGATCGACACCAGTGGCATCGAGCAAGCGCAGCTGCACCAGACCCTCACGGAGGTGCTGGCTTCAGTCACGACGCTCAACCAACAGCTGTACGCCGAGTTCTTCGACCCCGGCTTGGTCAAGGCGCCGCCTTCCAAAGCACGCGCGGCAACCCGTGCCGCTCACTGAGCGCGCACTTCCCAGCGAGCTGAGCCCCGTGGGCTGATTGGGCGAACGCGATCGCGAACCGCGCTCGCTCATCGAAGTGAGCGAGCGCGAATGCGAGTCGCTCATTTTTGGGGTGGGGCCCCAGCAAAGCTGGGGCGGGGGCTGGAAAGCCCTCGAGAAACACTGGAAATGCAGAGCGAAGAGTCCCCCGCGGAGAAGGCTTTGCCACACCCTCACCCAATGGGGTGAGGCAAAGCCGACCGAGAATCGCGCTCGCTCATTTAGAGTTCGTGCTCCGCCTCGAGCAAGCGCGCGTGGCGCGCCTGGGCCCGACGCACGTAGTTCGCGGCGGCCTTCAGCTGCTGGCGAATCACCTGCTTCAAGCCTCTCTTGCCAAAAGCTCGGTAGTGCTCCACCGCCCCCGCATAGGCCTGGTCGAGCTTACTTTCTCCGACGCGCTGCAGAGCACTGACGTACACCGCGGGCACGTCAGGCGCCAACTCCGCGTACATCCTGCCGAGCTTCTGCCCCGAGTAGGCCTGGTTCGGGCGATCGAACTCGGGCAAGTCCCAAGCGTCCTTGTTGGGCGGTATGATGTTCGTCTCCAGGAAGCGTTTACCAAGCTGGCTCTTGTCGAAATAGAGGTACTTCGCCAACTCCCACGCCAACTCGGGGTGCGGTGTGCGCTTGCTGATCACGACGCCGGTGCCCCCCCAAGTGCTCGTGCGACGCCCACCCTTCTCCCACGCTGGCAGCGGCATGGTCGCCAACTTGCCCGCCAGGTGGGGGCCCTCGACGGGGAAGTAGTAGCTGCGCCAGTCCGGCGTCCAATAGAACAGGACCAGACCGTCCGTCATGGCCTTCATTTGGGTTTGCCCCCAGCCCGCATCGTATCCGATCTTGTGGAGACCGTAGAGCTGTTCGATGAACCATTCGACGGTCTCCGCGACGACTTCGGAGTCGAAAACCACGTTGGAACGTTCGTCGAAGAGCGCTCCCCCGCGCTGGTATACGAGCATGCGCAGGGAGTCGCCGCCGAATACGTTCATGTCCAGCGCGTAGCGATCGGGGATACCGTCGCCATCCAAGTCCTTCGTCACGCGGCGCCCCATCGCGACGAAGTCGTCCCATGTCTCGATTTGCTCGACGTCGATACCGAGCTCTTCGATCAGGTCACGCCGGTAGGTGAGCATCACTGGGTGGACATCGTGAGGCAAACCGTAGATGTGTCCCCGCGCCGTCCAGCCCGCGAAACGCGAATGAACGAGCCGGTCGGCGAGGTGGTCTTCCAGAACCCGTTCCGTCAAGTCCAAAAACCCGATGTCTTCGCGAGGACCGCGCGTGAAGAAGCCCAAAGCACCAAACGGAAGCTCCGTCAGATCGGGGATCTGTGCGCCACTCAGAATCGCGTTCTGCAGCCGGCTTTCGAGAGCGCGCGCATTGACGAACTGCACCTGCACATCCACTCCGTGCGCCTGTTCGAAGGCGGGCAGCGCGGCCTCGTACGCGACAGCGTGGGCCTTCGCTGAAACGGCGATCACCAGATCCGCTCGCTTGGACTCGGGGCGAGCCGTCAGCACGAAGGTCGCGCTGGAGAGCACGGCCACGAGGACGAGCGCGAATGGCACTTTTCCGAAGGGGAAGTTCTCAGCCGTTTCTCGCAGAGACACTGCGCACTTTCTAGCTCGTGGCCGGAGACTCGCTCGGGGAGAATTCGACGCAGCTTGGAAGACTGGACGCGCGTTCCGGACGCTTCCCTTCCACTGTCGATGGATAAGGACAGCCTCGCCAGGGTATACCCGGACCATGAGCGTGAACCAACGCAAACTGGAAGCCGCCCGCGCCGCTCTCGAACAGCTGCCGGCAGAAGGGGTGATTGGCTTGGGTTCGGGCTCGACGTCCAAGCTGTTCATCGACGAAGTGGGCAAGCTGGTGCGTGAAGGCCGCCGTCTGACAGGGGTCCCCACCAGTGAGGCGAGTCGCGCCCAGGCGAAGGCGTTGGGCATCCCCCTGCTCGGGGATACCGGCCCTTGGAAGATCGACGTGTGTGTGGACGGGGCCGACGAGGTCAGCCGTGAGCTGGACGTGATCAAGGGCGGGGGCGGCTGCCACACGCGCGAAAAGATCATCAACAATGCGTCAGCGATGAACATCATCATCGTCGACGACACGAAACTCTCCAAGCATCTGGGTGACAAGTGGCCCATTCCCGTGGAGGTTCTTCGCTTCGGCGAGCAGACGACGAAGGCGCTCCTGGAGCAGCTCGGTCCGACGAGTTTACGCCTGAAGGATGGTCAGCCGTGGATCACGGACTCCGGCAACCTGATCTACGACGTCGCGACGGGCACGGTCTCGGATCCGGCCGCGCTCGACGCCGAGCTGCAGTCCATTCCCGGGGTAGTCGATACCGGCCTGTTCGTGGGACGCGCCGATGTGGTGATCGTCGCGGGGGCGGGCGGAATCGACGTTCTGCGCGCCAGCTAGCCGATGGTCACCAGACACGGCAGCCGTGGCACACACCGGCGCACAGGCTCGGTTTCCAGCCCACGAGCACCCGACGCGTCCGACACCTGCTGGGTCGACCCTCGGGCCAGCTCGCGCGCGAGCCGGGGCCCGAGTCGAACTCTGACCTCCCAGCCCCTAGCTCAGTGCGTCAAATCTCCCCGACCACGTTGACGAGACTCCACGATCCTGCAGAGAATGAGGCACAGTGAGAATCGAAGTAGCTGGGCAGACGGACGTCGGGCGAAAGCGCGCGCACAACGAAGACAGCTTCGCTGTGTACTCGGAACACGGACTGTACATGGTCGCGGACGGCATGGGCGGACATGCATCCGGTGAGGTGGCGTCGCGCATGGCGATCGAGACGATGCGGGACTTCTTCTTGCAGACGTCGGACGATCCCGACAAGACCTGGCCGTACAAGATGGATCGCAGCAAGGACTACGATGAGAATCGCCTCATCACGGCCATCATGCTGTCGAACTTGCGCATCTATCAGACGGCAAAAGAGAATCCCAAGCAACGCGGCATGGGCACGACCATCGCAGTGCTCTTCGTCGTCGAAGAGGGCATGTATGTGGCGCACGTGGGCGACAGTCGCGTTTATCGCATTCGCAACGGTCGCATGACGCAGTTGACCGAAGATCACTCCTTGCTCAACGACTACAAGAAGATGAAGAACCTCAGCGAAGAGGAGATCGAAGCGTTCCCCCACAAGAACGTGATCGTCCGCGCACTGGGGATGAAGGATACCGTCAAGGTCGACACGCGATTCGAACAACCCGAACCGGGTGACATCATCCTGTTGTGCAGCGACGGCCTGGCTGGCCCCGTGAGCGACGAAGAGATCCAGCACGTCGTCTCTACCGCACCGGATCTTTCCTCGGCCGCGCAACGCCTGATTGACACCGCGAACGAAAACGGCGGTCCCGACAACATCACTGCCGTTCTCACGCAGTGGGTTTCTTGAACCCCTGAGCGTCAGCTCAGCATCGCCGGCCCCTCCAACTTTGACGCGCGACGGCCGGCGGAATAGGCTGGGCCGAGGATGAGTCCAGCGGCGGCGACCCAAGACTACTTCAGCATTCGCGAGCTGACGCGCATGACGGGGCTCAGCGCGGACGTGCTGCGCGTTTGGGAGAGGCGCTACGGCTTCCCCAAGCCCGAGCGCGATGACGCGGGCGCCCGCATCTATTCCGCCGCGGACGTCGAGCGCATCACCTTGCTGCAGCGCGCGATGCAGCGTGGCCATCGCATCGGATCGGTGATCACTCAGAGAGATGAAGAACTGCAAGCCCTCGTCGATCGGCGCACCCCGACTGCTGCTGACGACGCGCAGAACGGCGGCGCCGTCAATCGCATCATGGAGGCGCTGTGCGCCGACGATGACCGCACGTTGGTGTGGGAGTTGCGCTACGCCGCGCTCAACCTCGGCATTCGAAGTTTCGTCAAAGACATCGTCGCGCCGTTGGTGGACATGGTGGGCGTCGCGTGGGAGCAGGGGCGCATTCAGATCCGCCACGAGCACCTCGTGAGCGACATCTTGACCACTCAACTGCGCGTCATGTGGTCCTCTCAACTCGACAGGGGCTCGGGGGAACGTGTGCTGATGGCGACGCTGACCAGCGAACAACACGCGCTCGGCTTGGAGATGGTCGGAACCTACCTGGCCTCGCTCGGCGTCACCCCGCGCTCGATGGGGCCGAACTGCCCGCCTGAAGAAATCGCGGACGCAGCGGAAGCACTCGCGGTCGACGGCATCGCCTTGAGCGTCAGTCGCGGCGCCGATCCTGTTGCAACGCAATTGAACCTGAACATGCTCGGCGCACGGCTCGGCACCTCGTTCCTCGTCGCCGTGGGCGGCGCTCAGGCGCCGAGCCTCAGGCTGCCAGCCTGCGCGGAACTCGTCACGGAGTGGAACGAACTGGAACGTTGGGTTAGCAGGCTCCGCAATCGTGCGCCCGAGGTTGCGGCATCCAGGTGAGCGCCCTACAGACAAGAGTATGTTCGCTCGCTCGAAGCTGTTGGGTCTCTCGTTCGCAACCGTCCTGTCGTGCCTGGCCGCCGTTGGCGGCGATGTGCAGGCTTCGGACGACACTCGGCAAGGCAAGAGCGCCACTCGAGCGACGTTGACCGTC
>JBNKZR010000429.1:0-6306 GCA_050301735.1 Polyangiaceae bacterium
CGCCGATTGGAATGGTGGCACCCTCTTCCCCGTCTCGTCGAAGAAGCTCGGACGGGCACTCAACGCTTGCAGCGGCAACCGCCCAGCCGTGATTCTCGCAAACCTGTCGGGTTTCGACGGCTCCCCCGAGTCCATGCGCAAGCTGCAGCTGGAGTACGGCGCAGAGATCGCTCGCGCGGTCGTCAACTTCGACGGGCCGCTCGTCTTCCTGGTGGTCTCTCGTTACCACGGTGGTGCTTACGTCGTGTTCTCTCGCGAGCTCAATCCCAACCTGCGGGCGTTTGCCGTCGAAGGCTCCTACGCCTCGGTCATCGGTGGTGGGCCCGCGGCGGCGGTCGTCTTTCCCAGGGAGGTCGAATCTCGCGTCAGTCGCGATCCAGAGGTCGTCAAGTTGCGCCGACGCCTGGCTGGTTCCGTCAGCGCCGGGAAGCGCGAGAAGGCCGAGCGCTTGATCCAAGAAATCCGCTTGCAGAAGCAAGCTGAGCTCGCCGCCGAGTTCGATCAGATCCACAGTGTCGAACGCGCGAAGGATGTCGGATCTTTGGAGGGCATCATCTCCGCATCGAAGATCCGTCCCTTCTTGATCGAGGCCATCGAGTCAAAGGCATGACTGGTTCGCGGGCTTGGTGGCGGTGCCGCGACCGCTGCGCCCGCGAAGCACCGAGCCGACGAATCCGTCGAAGCGGTCGTCAGCCGAGGGATGTCGGCACGTCCCAGAAGCGCACGGGCTGACCCCTACCTGAAGCGACGAGTTCGTCCTCACGCATCACGACGTTGCCCCCGACCACGGTCGCGGTGGGCCAGCCTTTGAGCGTCATGCCGGCAAACGGGGTCCAGCCGGACTTGGTCTGCATCATGGAGTCCTCCACGATGCGTTCGCGTCCGAGGTCGACGAGGGTCAGATCCGCGTCGTAACCCACGGCGAGGCGTCCCTTGCTCGCCATGTTGAAGATCCGGGCGGGGCCCTCGCACACCAAGTCGACGAGGCGATGCAGCGACAACTGTCCTCGGGCCACGTGGTTGAGCATCAACGGCAGCAGGGTTTGCACCCCCGGCATGCCTGACGGGCTCTGCGGGTACGGCTTGGCCTTTTCTTCCAGCGTGTGCGGGGCGTGGTCGGAGCCGATCACGTCGACGATGCCCATGTGCAGAGCGTGCCACAAGCCTTGCTGCTGCTGGGCTTCGCGAATGGGCGGGTTCATTTGGGCGCGGGAGCCGAGCTGCTCGTAGCACTCGGGGGCTGTCAGGGTCAGGTGTTGGGGAGTGACCTCCACCGTCGCGATGTCCTTGTGCTGGGCCAAGAGCTTCATCTCCCTTGCCGTCGTGACGTGTAGAACGTGAACGGGGCGCTTGGTCGCGCGCGCGGCGGCCAGCAGTCGCTCCGTAGCGTGATAGGCGGTCTGCTCGTCGCGCCACACCGGGTGAAGCCCGACGTGGGCATCCGCGGCTTCGGTCAGCTCTTTGCGTTCCAACAGTCGTGGTTCGTCTTCGCAATGCACGGCCACGCGGCGCCGCCCGCTGCGCAGGACGCGTTCGAGCGTCGGCTGATCGGCGACCAGCAACGAACCCGTCGAGCTGCCCATGAAAACCTTCACCCCAGAACAACCCGGCAGCAGCTCGAGCGTTGCCAACTGGTCGGCATTCTCCGCGGTTGCCCCGACGAAGAAGGCGTGGTTGCAGTGGGCGCGGCCCTTGGCTCGTTGCAACTTGTCGAACAGTCGCTCCGCGGTATCCGTGTTGGGCTTGGTGTTCGGCATCTCGAAGATCGTCGTGATGCCGCCGTGGACCGCGGCGCGCGTGCCGGATTCGAGGTCCTCCTTGTGCTCCAAGCCGGGCTCGCGAAAGTGCACTTGGGAGTCGATCACGCCGGGCAATACCGTGAGGCCGGCGGCGTCTAAATGCGCGGCGCTCTTCGCGCCGGTGAGGAGCCCCAACTCGGCGATCTTGCCGTTCTGGATCCCGATGTCGACCTGAATCAGGCCGTTGACGGAGTAGCAGTGCGCACCTCGAATCACGAGGTCGAAGGCGGAGTCACTCATGGCGGCGGAGTGTACTTGGAAGCCTCTCGATGTGGAGAGCTTCCTGGTGTTTTCGCGGCGTGGTCGGGCCTTTCGGTACGTTCGCGCGAGTTTGGCCGATGCTGCGACCGGTTGCAGCCCGAGCCAGGGTTCGCTCCGCCGGACCATCGCGGCGCTTCAGTCACCCTGCGTCGCGTCGTGTTCATGCTCAGTCGAGCTATCAGCGTCTCGTATCGCACTGTCAGGCTCGATGCACGTGGTCTGCTTCGAGTGTATCCAACTCGACAAGTCGTCAGGCAGCGGTTCCTGGAAGTCGAGCTGCTCGCCACTGATCGGATGCGCGAACGACAACCGTCTGGCGTGCAAGCCCATGCGCGGCGCGTCGGAGCGCGTCCGGCCGTACTTTGGATCGGCGACCACCGGAAAGCCGACCCCCGAGAGATGCCGACGGATCTGGTGGGTTCGGCCGGTCTGCAGAGTTGCTAGCAACCAGGAGTAGTCCCCTACGTTCTTCTCGAGCGTGAGGTGCGTGAGCGCGTGTTTGCCATTGATCGGGGTTTCCACTCGCCGTGGCTCGCCACTGAAGTGTCCGTGAACGAAGACGTCGTACTGTCGCACCAGGTCGTGGCGGCGAAACATCTCCGAGAGCACGCGATTGGCGGCACTCGTCTTCGCGAAGACCAAGACACCGCTCGTGTGCAAATCCAAGCGATGCACGACGTAGTGCCGCTGCCGGCGCTCGGTGCGAGATTCGAGCCAGTAGAGCAGGTTGTTGCGGTCGCTTTCGGGCGTAGGCGCGGTCAGCACGCCAGCGGGCTTGTACAGGACGACGAGGTGCGCGTCTTCGAAGCGCACGTGCAGGGGTGGGGTTCGAGGCGGCGCGTCGGGGTCTCGTGTCAGCGCTCGTTGGTAGGCGCCCTCGAGGTGGGCGACGATGTCGTCGCCCTCTCGCACGCGCCTGCTAGCGGCTTTCACGCGCTTCTTGTTGACGAACACGCAGCCGATGTCCAAAGCCAGCTTCGCCGTGCGACGAGATAGCGGCTCGACGTGGCGGGCCAGGCACTGGTCCAGCCGCAAGTCGCTCGAGTCGGCGGGGACGACGAAGCGGAACTTGGGCATCCGGGCATTGTGCCAGAGTCGACGACGATCGCGACGGGTTTTCCGTCGTGACTCGCGTGCCCTTCATGTCACGCGCGTGCGCGCTTTCGTCGTGCGTCTCATCATGCGCCACTACCCGTCAGTGCCAGCTGATAATACACACTCTTCAGGCATTCGCCTTGGCCCGTGACCGTCTGAGCGAAGCGCGTACCGCCTGCCGTTTCCAGCTCGTGGCTTTCAGAACTTCCGAAGACGACGCCGTCGACTTCGTAGGCGACGCTGCTGGTCAAGGTTGCCGTGTGTCCCGCTTCGAGGGTGAAGTTGACTGACGGCAAGGCCGTGACGTCGAGGCGAGTACAACCCTCTGCATCACACAGCCGCAGCTCGGTTCGGAACGAGTGGCTGGCGTCGCAGCTGAGGCCCGTTGCTGTCGAGAGGGCCGTCAGTTCGTAGTTCCTGGCGACCTGCTCCTCGGAGGTACCAGTTGCGGATGCCGCGGAAGTGATGAGCAGGGATGATGCGAGAATGCGCATGGCGAAGTGGGTCATGGGGCTCTCCTGTGAGGTGTGCCAGGCCACAGAGCAGTTCCCGTACCAACGCGAGTAGGCGCTGTGATTATCGCTAGTTATGGTTTGGCGTGCAGGTGGGGGCACACCCACGCCGTGCGCTCCGGTGCTCGCTCGTGCAGGGGTTTGCACACCCTCTCGGGTCGGTCCCCAAACCGGGACAGCCATGCCTCGAGAGGTGTTTCCGGACGCCCGACGTGCCACCCTAAACGTGTGAGAAACACCGGTCTTTCTTCTTTCTTCGTGGCCGTCGCAATTGCCACCGCCCCCATACCCGCCGCCGCCTACTGCCGCCAGAACTCCTGCCAGGACGCAGACAAGAAGGCCGCCTGTGAAGCCGACGCGGTTTGCGACTGTGAGCTCGACGAGACGGCCTGTGTTTGTGAGCGAGATGAGGACGATTGCATCTCCGAGGGCAACACGCTGTTCTACGCCAGCAAGTGCATCAACTTTGCTGTGGCCGAAGGGCAGGCGGAACTACTGGGGGTTACGGATGAACGATTCGACGAGATCGTCACGCAGGCCTTCGACCGCTGGGCGAGTGTCGACTGCGGGGGAGGCGAGTCGCCCGGGTTGGTTCTGCAAAGCGCCGGCGTGTTGCCAGTCAGCAAGCCTTTCTTCTGTGGTCAGGTGGCCCTCAACATCAGCGTGTGGTTCCTCACGCCCGAGTGGCGGTACGACGCTGCCGCCCTGGGCTACACCACCAGCACCTACGCCGAGGACAACGCGGAGGTTTTCGATGCGGACGTGGAGCTCAACGCGGAACGTATCCTCGACGAGGTGCCCTCCGACCGCGTCGAGGAGGCGTTGTTGTCGATCGTCACTCACGAAGCGGGTCACTTCCTCGGCTTGGCGCACTCGAACGATCCGGACGCGGTGATGTACGAAGCGTACAATCGCAACGACCTGCTTTCCCGGGAGCTGACGCAAGACGACATCGACGCTATTTGCGCGACCTTCCCGCCAGAGGATTTTCCCGGTCGCTGCTCCGAACCAGCGCTGTCGGAGGCGGCGGTCGACAAAAAAGCTTGTGCGAAGTCTTTGGAGCCCCCGTCGGACGAAGGCTGCAGCTTCGCGCCGGTTTCCGCGAGGGGTTCGTGGCCCTGGTATTCGGTCGCCACCCTCGTCGGGCTGTGCGCCCTCTGGCGTCGTCGGCGCATCTGAGCTAGCCCTCGCCCAGCATGGGCATCGCGGCACCTGTCAGCTTGCTTTGGCTGGTCACGACGTTGGCCTACCCACTGCATCGACTTTCGCACCAGAGCGTGCGGCAAGCGGCGTTGTGGTTGCTGCACGGCTTGGTGCTGGCGGCTCCTTGGGCCTTGCCTGAGTCGTATCGTTTCTCGCGTTTTGCCGTCGCTCTCGTGTGCGTGCTGCTCACGATCCGGTTGTGGGAGACGCGACGGCAGGTCCTGCCCGAGCCGGCGCGAACCTCGTTTGCCGGCTTTGCGAGTTACTTCCTGATGGTGCCTGACATCGTGTTCTCGACCACGGCAGAGGAGCGGCGCTCGGCGCGGGCGCAAGCCGCGAAAAGGGTCGGGCGGGGCGTTGCTAAGGGCGGGGCGCTGTTGACCCTCCTGGCTGCCTATTCGACGGCGCCCACGATGCTCGACGGGTGGGTGCTGCGCTCGGTTTGGCTTCTGTGGGCCTCGTATTTTGCCATCAGCGGCTTGGTGGACCTGGTTGCGGCGCTCGTCATGAGCGCGACGGGTCACGGTGCCAGCGAGATGTTCCGTACACCTCCTGCCGCTACATCGCCGCGTGACTTCTGGGGCCGACGTTGGAACCTCGTATTCCGCAATTCTGCTCACCGTTTGATCTTCCGACCTCTAGGCGGTGCCAAGCGGCCTACTCGTGCCGTGCTCGTCGTTTTCGCGTGGAGCGCGCTGGTGCACGAGTACCTGGTCGTTGCCGCGCTCGAAGCGACCCACGGACACATGTCTCTGTTCTTCGCGTTGCAGTGCGTGGCGGTGCTGGTTCAAGGCCTTTGGCGCCGTCGTTGGCCTCTGCCACGGCCAGTAGCGGTGGCGTTGCACTTGGGCTGGCTAGTTGTAACGGCGCCCCTGTTCTTCGCCCCACTGCTGCAGATCCTGCCTCTGGAGCAGCTGCGCCTGTGGTAGCCCGATCTGCAATGGTTCCTATTTGGCACTGCCCGCGCACTTGTTTCGAAGCAGGTGGCCACTGAAACCCTTTGGCCCTAGATTCGTAGTACCCAGCATGCGAGCCATCATCGTCCTTTCAGTGCTCACTCTCGGCTTCGTTGCGTCGGCCTGCGCCAAGACCGAGCCGACCCAAGCGGAAGTCGAACCCGCTGCAGAGCCACCGCCGGGCACGGTGACGGCGGAGTTGATGGTCGAGGGGACGGATTGCGCGTCGTGTTCTCTCGGTGTGCGTCACGCGCTGCGTGGACTGAGCGGGGTGGTTGGCATTCGCCAAGGCCAGAGCAAGCAACACGTCTTGGTCGACTTCTGGCCTGAGCAGTTGGCGGCGGAGCAGATCGTGGACGCGGTGAGCAAGGCTGGCTTCCACGCCGAAGTTCTCGTCCACGCCGAGCGAAGCTGACGTCTCCGCGGTGGCATTGAGCGGTGTGGCCATGCGTGGCGGTGCAGCGTTCGATTGGGATTGAA
>JBNKZR010000430.1:0-6269 GCA_050301735.1 Polyangiaceae bacterium
CTTCGATTCAGCTCGCGGCTTGGTCACGCCCTGGCACAGACGGACAAGGGCCGACGCCCTTCTACTTCTACGTCGACGAGTTCCAGCGCTTCGTGACCGACTCGATCGCCACCATGCTCTCCGAGGCCCGCAAGTTCGGCCTTGGGTTGACCGTGGTATCGCAGCAGGTGTCCGAGATCGACGACGGCATCGCCGGCGACTTCGACCTGTGGGCTCTGGACGTGCGAGCCGGCACGCTGTCCTGGCGCATCGTCGCGCCCAAGGCGAGCGCGAACTTCGAATTGCCGAATCTTCGGCCCTTCGGCGCCGGACTGCCGCGAGGGCCAGTGGCGATCTTCATCAGCGCCGCCCGCATCGAGAACTTCGACTACCAGAACCTCCGCCAGCGGAGCTTCGGTGAGAGCGGCTGGTCCGCCTATTCCGCGGACGTCGTCTCCGCCATCCTTCCGTGAGATGGCAGGCTTTCGCGAAATGTTCTCCTCGTCCGAAAGCAGCGGGCAGTGCCGCGCTCCAGCCCAAGTGGCGTCGAGGGGGGCGACTCTCGGTGCCGAGCCGCGAAAGCCGCAGCTCGGTGTGGCAGCGGCAGCGCTCGCCCTCGGAGCGTTCGTGTCCTGCGACTACGACCGAGGCGATCGCTGGCTGCGCTCGGAAGAGGCGGTGGTCGTCTCCAGTTGTACTCGCGGCACGACGGTGTGCAGCGGTGACCGATTGGAGCGCTGCGACGAGGGCGATGGGGGCTTGGATTGGCGCGTGGTCGAGGATTGCGCCGCTTCTGGGCTCGTGTGTTCGACGGGGCTCAAGGCCTGCGCCGTCTGCGAACCCGATGAGCGCAGCTGCGAGGACAACACGCCGCTCACCTGCGACGAGGACGGCAGCGGTTGGAGCACCGGCGACCGCTGTGACGAGGAAGCCGGCATCGCCTGTCGTGGTGGCGGTTGCCAGGATCTGTGCTCTCAAGCGGGGCGCCGACGCAGCAACGTCGGTTGTGAGTACTGGGCCGTCGATCTCGACAACGCCAACGTCGGCATCGACGTCAACGGCGCCGCGCAGCAGTTCGCCGTGGTCGTCAGTAACCCCCACCCCGACGTCGCAGCCTACGTCACGGTCGAGCTGGACGACACCCAACCCGGAGAAGAAAACTCGCCGACCAAACTCGTCACCGAACGCATCTCGCCGCGCGCGCTGCACGTCTTTCCGCTGGGCCCGCGCGAGGTCGATGGCTCACCGCCCGGAGAGTTCAATACCGGCACGCATACGGCGCTGACGCGCGCCGCCTACCGCGTGACGGCGAGCGTTCCGGTCGTGGCCTACCAGTTCAACCCGCTCGACAACGTCAACGTCTTTTCCAACGACGCCTCTTTGCTCAAGCCTGTGGAAGCCTTGGTCGACCAGGGCTCGGGCTTGCGCCCTGCCTACGTGGTGCTCGGTTGGCCACAGACGATCGCCATCACCGACGATCCGCTGACGAATTTCGATGCGGCCCAGCCCACGGCGCTGCGGGCGTTTCTGACCTTGGTCGGCACGCGCAAGGCGACCCAAGTCCGCATCACTCCCGCCGCGCGCACGTTGGGTGCGCCAGGAGTCTCGGAGACGCAAGCCGGCGAGAGCCTCGAGCTCACCCTCGACGCTTTCGACGTGTTGAACCTGGAAACCGACGACTTCAACGCCGATCTCACGGGCAGCTTGGTGGAAGCGGACGGCCCCGTCGTGGTCTTCAGTGGCAGCGAGGCGAGCGACGCGCCGCGCTTCGAGGACCTTTCCGAGCGCAAGTGCTGTGCCGATCACCTCGAAGAGCAACTCGACCACCGTCGTACGGCGGGGCGTCGTTTCGTCGCTCCCGTCTCGTTCAATCGCAGCCTGGCGGTGCGCAACGCGGGCGGAGAGATCGGCGTCGTGTCGGCGGTGGAGGTGTTTCGGGTGATCGCGGCTTCCGACGAGGGCGCGCGCATCACGACCACGCTCGCCGGCGAGTCGAAGGAGTTCGAACTATCGGGGCTGGGAGACTTCCGCGAGCTGTCGACCAGTCGCGACTTCATTCTCGAGAGCGATGCGCCCGTCATGCTCGCCAACATCACGCCGAGTCAGGGCGCGGCGGGGGTGCCGCGCTCCTTGCCCGGTGGCGATCCGAGTTTCCTCATCCTGCCGCCGGTGGAGCAGTTCCGTAGGAACTACGTGCTCCTGACGCCCTCGTTTTACGCTTTCGACTTCTTGCGCATCATCGCGCCCAAAGACGCCAACATCATCATCGACGAGCGCTCCATCGAGGAGTTGACCGAGGAGTGCTCGAACCTCGATCCCCCGGGCTTGCGCATGGCACTGTCGACGGAAGATCAGGACGAGTTCACCGTCTACCGCTGCCAGCTCAGCTTCCCGGTCATCGACGGCTCCTTCGAAGCCGAGCAACTGCTCAAGGACGGCCTGCAAAACGACGGCGTGCACACGGTCGAGAGCGACCGCGAGATCGGCGTGTTGGTCGACGGTTTCGACCGCAACGTGAGCTACTCCTACGCCGGCGGCACGGAGCTGGAGCAGCTCGTGCCGCGTTGACGGCTGGCAGCAACGCCTGATCGAACCGACGGGGCGCGACGTTTGCGACTGTCCTCGCTGCAACGCTCCGCTTCGTCCCACGCCCATCGTGCATCGTGTCGCCAAGCACTCACGACCTCCGGACGCGGTGGGTACGCGTCCGTACCCAGTCGGCAGGCGTCGAGGACTCAGGCCGGGAGCGCCACCGAGGTGGCGCTCCCAACGGGCGCTCACTCGCCGATTTGCGGGGTGAGTCCGCTCGCCGCCATGCCGAGGAAGCGCAAGGCATCGTCGTTGGCGGTGGGCACGTCGAAGACGACGAAGTGGCCGTCGCTGCCGTCGGGCGGGCCATACTGGCGCATGCCGAGGGTGTACTCGACGTCGTCGAGCCCGAACGACGCCAGCAGCGGAAATTCGCTGGAGGGCGTCGAGAACGGTTCGGCGTCGAAGGACGAGTCGGGCTCGACGAGCACCATCTGCGAGGCGCGCGCGTAGATTTCCATCGTCAACGGGGGGCTGTAGCTGTCACCATCACCGTAGGTGGCGAAGACGTGCTTGGGCAGCATGCCGTCGACCGGTTCCCGCGCGATCTGCTTGCCGAAGTTCAAGGGATCGGCCGGATCGATGTGGTGCTGGATCAGGGACAACACGGGGTTGTGGTCCTCGTCCGGCAGCTCCCCGACCACGGTACCCGTCGTGATGTCGATGGTGACGCCGTCGTTGATGACGAGGGGTACCACCGCCTTGATGTTGACGGGCTCGGTCTTGGTGAGTAGAGCGTGCATCAGGCTGACGCCGTTGCCGCTGAGCACGGCCGCCTTGTACTCGCTCGAGTACGGCAATCCCAAGCTGCCGTGCATCGAGCCCTGGGAATGCCCGAAGAAGACGATGCGCTCGGGATCGACGGCGATGGCATCTCCGCCGGACACGTTCGCCCCGACGTCGAGATTGGCAGCGAACCGACCCATAGAGATGACGTCGGCGGCGCCCTGCAGCGGATTGCCCTGGGAGGCGTCGGGGTTGAGAAAGTTGAAGAACAAGTTCTCCGGTGATTCTTCCGAGTCGCCCCGCCGCGGGCCGTGTTGCACCTGGTCGTAGCCCAGCACGGCAAACGCCACCCGTCCGTCCGGGGTGTCAGCGGAGGCGAGGTTTTCCGCCACCGAGGTGTTGTTCAGGTGGCTGCGGTAGGAACCGCCGGTGCCGTGGGTGAACACCACCAACGGCCAGCCTGAGTCGGGCATGTTGGCGCCCTTGGGGATGCTCAGCGCCATGCACACCTCTTCGGTGCGTACGGACTCGCTGGTTTGAATGTCGCCGCCCTCCTCGAAGTACGGCGGCTCACCTCGTTGGAAGATGGGCAGCTCGACCAGTGCCTGATACTCGTCGTAGGCGTCGTTCTGCCCGCAGGCGCGGGTGCCTTCGGCCTGGGGACATGGCGACGGCGTGTCCCCGTCGCACAGCGTCCAGTCGCTGGCCGTCGGAACGTCGGTGTCGTAGACGGCGGCGGCCAGCTCCGTCATCGTGTCGCGCACGGGACCGACGGTGATGACTGTGGCGACCAACACGTCGTCCGGATCGATGTTCTGCGCGCTCAGATACTCGCGGAAGGGTGCGAACTTGGCGTGGGCGTCCGCCAAGACGCCGTTCGAGGGTTCGCTGTTGGAGAGCATCGACTCGAAATTCTCAGCCCGGTCGATGGCGAGCCCGCTGTCGCTCCTGCCGGCGGTGTTCATCCATACCGCGTAGGTGTGCCCGGGCTCCATCGGTCGCCCGTTGAAACGCCGCACCGACAATACGTTGTGACAGACGTAGTTGGTGCGTCCGGTGAAGGTGCGGTAGCTGATGCCGGCCTTGGCCGGGTTCTCGGGATCGGTGATGTCGACCCACTGGATGCGGTCTTCATCACGAAAGCTGCCCAGATCGATCGGACCCGAGAAGCGGAAGGTGACCGTGCTGTTGGTGCCCCAGCCCTCGGTGCCATCGACGGCATCGACGTAGGGCTTGATCGGGTCGACACCGACGATGGGGTTGATGCCCGGCGTCGGAAAGTCGGAGACGTCGACGCGGCCCCTGTCGTCCGTACGGATGTCGTTGGGGAATGGTAGGCGGAAGAAGTCCAACTCGTCCGCATCCGGCGCACCGGGGATCTCGAAGTAGGCGCGCACGCGATCGTCGGAGGGATCTTCACATTCGACGCCCTGCCAAGTCGATGGCACGGCTGGCGGAGCGCCCGCGACGGGAGCGCAGGTCGGCACGTCGGCGTTGCCCAGGAGCACGCATGCCATGCCCGAGAGGCAATCGTTGGAACTGGCGCATTCGGCGCCCATGCCGAGCTCACCCTCGACGATGCACTGGGCGTGCAGCCCGACGATGCCACAGCGTAGCCCTTCGCCACACTCAGCGCTGCTCAGGCATTCTTCACCAGCTTCGCCGTCACCCCAAGCCTGGCAGCGGCTGTTGACGCATTGGCCGTCGGCGCACTCGATGCTCAGCAAGCAGAAGTCGCCCTCCTCCGCAATGCCCTCGGCGACACAGATGTCCTCTTCACACACCAGACCATCGCGGCACGGGAATTCGTCGTCGCAAGCCTGGCCGTAGGTGCGGCCCGTGAGGAAACCCTGAGGCAGGTCGAGGGGCAGTCCCGCAACGACCTCTGGCGGAAGGTTATCGCCCATGGGCGGCGCTGGGCTCTCCCCCGCGTCGGCGTCCGTTGGTTCTTCGAGATCGTTGATCTCTCCAGGCGGCAGGTCGCGCGTCTCGGGGCCTGCGTCGAACGTGATGCACCCAGACGCCAGAGAGGCGCCAAGGATAAGCAAGATGGCTTTGTTCATGTTTCTCCTCGCTCCGATCCACCCAGGCTACCCTGCCTCGGCGGCTCGGCCTAGCCCCCCATCCGCGTCAGCTGGGATGAGCGACCAGCCTCGGTGAAATGGTCTGATCCTGGACCACCGTGCTCATTTCTGGGTCAGAACTCTGGTTTCTGCCCGAAGTCGGGCAGAAAAGGTGACTCGATTGCCCGCAACTGGCAAATAGCCAGGGTGGATGATCCGCTCCTCAAGGCTCAGCAGCGACTGCAGCACCTCCTCGGGCTGAGCCCGGGGCAAGCGGAGCGAGCGGTTTCCGAGGTCGTCGACTGCCTCGACCTCGGCGTCGACGACTACATCCAGGCGCGCCACGCCCAGCTGCAAGCTCAGGGCGTCGCCAACGAAGAGATCTATCAACGCATCGCCGAGGAGTTGCCTGGTCTGCGTTTTCGAGGGCCTGAGCTCAGCTCACGCCAGATACGCCGTCGCGTGTACGGCTGAACCTTCGACACGGAGCGAACGAGAATGTGCGGAATCATGGGTTATGTGGGAAGCGACGCGGCCTGGCCGATCGTGTTGAGTGGGCTGCGCCGTCTGGAGTACCGGGGCTACGACTCGGCGGGCGTCGTCACCGTCGCGCGCAAACGACTCAAGCTGGCGCGCAGCGTCGGGCACCTACGGGCCTTGGAAGAGGCGCACCCAGACGGGCTGCCCGGTAACGTCGGCATCGGGCACACCCGCTGGGCGACCCACGGAGGCGTCACCGAAGCCAACTGCCACCCCCACGTCGATTCGGCCGAGCGCGTCGCGATCGTGCACAACGGCATCGTCGACAACGTCGAGGCGTTGCGCAAGGAGCTCGTCGCGGCGGGCGTCGAGTTCCGTTCCGAGACGGACACCGAGGTGCTCGCCGAGCTCATCGGGCGCTCGGTCGCCGCT
>JBNKZR010000431.1:0-6265 GCA_050301735.1 Polyangiaceae bacterium
CGGTTTGGATTCGAGTCTCGTCGTCGGTCTGCTCGCCGAAGCGGGCCACCAGCACATCGAGACGTTTTCGATCGGCTTCGAGACGGTGCGTCAGGAAAAGGGCGACGAGTTCCAATACTCGGACATCATCGCCGACCGCTTCGAGACCAAGCACCACAAGATATTCATCGACTCGAGTCGCGCGCTTCCGTCCCTCGACCGCTGCATCGCCGCGATGAACGAGCCCATGGTCAGCCACGACGCGATCGGCTTCTACTTGCTCAGCGAAGAGGTCAAGAAGCACGTCAAGGTCGTGCAGAGTGGGCAGGGGGCGGACGAAATCTTCGCCGGCTACCACTGGTACCCGCCGATGCTCGACAGCGAAAACCCCGTCGCGGACTACAAGAAGCACTTCTTCGACCGCGACCACGCCGAGATGGGCAAGGTGCTGCAGCCGGCGTGGGTCAGCGAAGACTTCAGCCAGCGTTTCGTCGAGCGCCATTTCGCTCAGCCGGGGGCGGAGCTCCCGATCGACAAGGCCTTGCGTCTGGATACGAAGATCATGCTCGTCGATGATCCAGTCAAACGCGTCGACAACATGACCATGGCCTGGGGACTCGAAGCGCGGGTGCCGTTCCTCGACCACGAGGTGGTCGAATTCGCAGCGCGGGTGCCCGGGCAGCTCAAGGTGCAAGATGGCGGCAAGTACGTGCTCAAGGAGGCCGCGCGTGCGGTCGTTCCGGCGGCGGTCATCGACCGACCCAAGGGCTACTTCCCCGTGCCGGCGCTCAAGTACCTGCGCGGGGACTACTTGGATCGGGTCAAAGAGGTGCTGCACTGTCGTGCCGCGAAGGAACGCGGCATCTTCCAGTCGAGCTACGTGGAGAGGCTCTTGTCCGATCCGGAGTCACACATCACCCCGCTCCGCGGTTCGAAGTTGTGGCAAGTCGCGTTGCTCGAGTGGTGGCTCCAAACTCACTTGCAGGCGGCAGCATGAGCACTGGCGACGAGAACCGGCCCAAGGCGGAGCGGGTCTCGCCAAAGACGCAGCGGCGACTGGAGCAGCAGCACCGTTTCGACCGGGTGCAGTCGGCCACGCTGCAGCCGTGGAAGCACAAGCTGCGCGGCCAAGGCGAGGACGTGCCGCGTAACGTGACGGTGGATTGCGGTTGGGGGCGTTTGCTCTTTGCCCATACCTTCGATTCGTCGGAACAGCTCGCCAAAGCCATCCGCGACGAAGGCGAAGACACGCGGGACATCGCGCTCTACGTGCCGGAGCCGCACATCGTGCTGTCGCTGGCGCCGCAAGAGCTCTTCCTCGATCCGTCCCACGGCTATCGTCTCAACTTCGAGAACTACCGTTCCAAGAGCGCCACCTCACCGGCCTTCGTCGTGCGTAAACTGCAGACCGTGCAAGATGCGGAAGGGGCAAACAAGATATACGCCCGCCGGCGTATGGTCACCTTGGACCCGAGTTTCATGTATCAGGGGCGCAATCGGCCGGAGCTCGTGTACTTGGTTGCCGAGGATGCGGAGACGAAGCAGATCGTCGGCACCGTTACCGGCGTCGACCACGTCGAAGCCTTCAACGACCCCGAGCGTGGCAGCAGCCTGTGGGCGCTCGCCGTCGACCCTCAAACCAGCCACCCGGGGATCGGTCGTGCGTTGGTCACCCACCTGATCGAGCACTTCATGACGCGGGGCCGCGCCTACATGGACCTCAGCGTCATGCACGACAACCGTCAGGCGATCCGCCTGTACGAATCGCTGGGCTTCGCGCGCGTGCCCGTGTTCGTCGTCAAGAACCGCAACAAGATCAACGAACCGCTCTTCCTCGGTCACGAGCCAGCGGAGGAGATGAACCCCTACGCTCAGCTGATCACTCGCGAGGCGCGGCGCCGTGGCATCAGCGTGGACGTCATCGATGCGGAGCTGGCGTTCTTCACCTTGTCCTTCGGCGGGCGTGCCATCACGTGTCGTGAGTCCTTGAGCGAGTTGACCTCCGCGATCGCGATGAGTCGCTGTGACGACAAGCGCGTGACACACCGCACGCTGGCGAAGGTGGGGCTGCAGGTGCCCAATCAGGTGACCGCCGACGATCCTGAGGTCTGTCGTGAGTTCCTTCGTCGCCACGAGCGCATCGTCGTCAAGCCGGCTCGAGGCGAGCAAGGCTTCGGCGTTTGTGTGGGCATCACCAGTGAAGAAGAGATGTTCGGCGCCATCGAGTCCGCGGGGCAGGGCGGTAGCCCCGCGATTTTGGAGCAGATGGTTTCGGGTCAGGATCTGCGCATCATCGTGATCGACTTTCGAGTGGTGGCGGCCGCCATACGGCGCCCACCGAGCGTGGTCGGTGACGGCGAGCACTCCGTGCTGGAGTTGATCGAAAAGCAGAGTCGACGCCGCGAAGCCGCGACAGGCGGCGAGAGCAAAATCCCCGTCGATGCCGAGACCAAGCGTTGCGTCGCCGAGGCGGGTCATTCGCTGGACGACGTCTTGCGGCCGAAAGAAGCGCTGGAAGTGAGAAAAGCCGCGAACTTGCACACTGGTGGCACGATTCACGACGTGACGGACGGCCTGCATCCGCGCCTCGTGCAGGTCGCCAAGCGCGCGGCCGAAGTCCTCGACATACCCGTGGTGGGCCTCGATTTGATGGTTCCCTCGGTGCACCAACCGGAGTACTGGATCATCGAAGCCAACGAGCGTCCCGGGCTAGCCAACCACGAACCGCAGCCAACCGCGGAGCGCTTCATCGATCTGCTCTTCCCCCAGACCTCTACATGACGCAAGGCAAGTACACCGCGACGTCGGACGTCAGGCGCCTCCCCATCGACGTCGATTACCTCAAGCAGACACTCAACACGCTGCTCCACATCCCGAGCCCGAGTGGATACACGGATCGCGTCGTTCATTGGACGGGTGAGGAACTGACGCGTCTGGAGATCCCCTTCGACCTGACCCGACGCGGCGCCATCCGCGCCCAAATCGGCGGCGAAGCCCGTCACCCCGCGCGGGCCGTGGTTTCCCACCTCGATACCCTGGGCGCGATGGTCAAGAACCTCAAGAGCAACGGCCGGCTGGAGATCGTGCCCATCGGCTATTGGTCGAGTCGTTTCGCCGAGGGCGGGCGGGTGACCATCTTCACGGATGCGCACGGGGCGCGTCGGGGAACCGTCCTGCCGCTCAAAGCGTCGGGTCATACCTTCAACGAAGAGATCGACTCGCAGCCGGTGAGCTGGGATCACGTGGAGGTCCGAACGGACGACTTCTGTACCACCGCGGACGAGCTCGCCGCGCATGGCTTCCACATCGGTGACTTCATCGCGTTCGACCCTCAAACGGAGTTCAACAACGGTTTCGTCAACTCGCGCCACTTGGACAACAAGGCCGGGGTTGCCTCCATGCTCGCGGCCGCCAAAGCTGTCAAGGACGCGGGCGTGCCGATCCCGGTCGACTGCCACCTGTTGTTCACCATCTCGGAAGAGGTGGGCACGGGGGCATCCGCAATTCTCCACGGCGACGTTGCGGAGATGGTCGCCGTCGACAACGCCACCCCTGCCGTGGGTCAGAACTCGCGGGAGCGCGGGGTGACGATCTCGATGAAGGACTCGACGGGGCCCTTCGACTACCACCTCACGCACAAGCTTTTGGACCTGTGCCAGCGCTTCGGCGTGGAGCACCAGCGGGACGTCTTCAAACACTATCGCTGCGATGCGGCGTCGGCGCTGGAGGCAGGTAACGACATGCGCGTGGCGCTGGTGTGCTTCGGGGCCGACGCATCTCACGGCTACGAGCGCACCCACCAGGACGCGCTCGTGTCCTTGGCGGAGCTGTTGGCGTTGTACATCCAGAGCGATCCTACCTTCGAACGCGACAAGCGCGAACTGGGTCCGCTCGAGGGCTTCCCGCTACAGCCCGTGTGAGGTGTTCGACGAGCTGGTCATACGATGAGGCCCAGTCTGCGTTCGCCCACCGTTCCTCGTGCTCCGTTCGCGGATTGGCCGATTCAGTTGTACGACGCGCGCTTCGGGTTCGCGTGGTTCACCGAACCTTGTACCTTCATCAATCAGCTCGTTCACCCGACGGGGACGGTTGAAGTCGCGTCCTCCCTGCACGACGCGATCGATCACGTCATCGCGCGCGAGTGGGCCCGCATCGACAAATGCGGCGGCCTGACGATCATCCACGATTGGCGCAAGATGAGCGACTACACGAGCGAGGCGCGGGTGGAGTATCTGGCGCGCATGAAACGTCGTGACCGCAAGTACCTGCGCAACGTGGTGGCCATTCTTCCCGACCGTCCGCTGCTCAGAATGGCGGTGCAAACGGCCAACATCGTGATGGCCCTCAGCACCGGAGGGCGACTGAAAGTGACGACCCAGGCGCTGCCAGCCTTGACCGAGCAGGGGGTTCAACGCCCGGCGCGGGGCGGTTGGACTTGAGCTCTCGAGCGAGCCGGGGGGTGCTGGAATCCGGTTCCGGTAGGCGGCACTCACCCGGCGGATCTGGACTTCGCGGGCTACGCTGAGCAGGACATCGCGCTGATGCCTACGATGCGAGCACGGACTCCTACAATTCACAGGCGCAAGCCGAGGCGGCGCGCGCGCTGACGCAGTTGTTGTTCGACAATTCCAGCGCCGTGAATGCCGACGCGGCGGCTCAGCCGTCAGCGCCCGTTTGGGGCAGCGTGCCCTCGAGGATCGCGTCCCCCGTCGGAGCGACTTCGGTGAAGCGGGGCACCGGGCCGAGCATCATCCCGAGCGGTCGCAAATCGTTCAGCGTGAGCAGCACCATCTTCAGCATCACCGTCAACAGCGCTGACAACAGCGCGCCGATGGTGCCCAGGAGCCAGCCCCAGAAGAACACGGACAGCAGCGTCACGAGCGGCCAGAGCCCCAACGCGCGTCCCATCACGCGCGGTTCGAGAATGTTGCCGATACCGACGTTGATGCAGACGTAGCCCACCATCAGCATGACTGAGTGCCCCAAGCCACCGCTGAGGTAACCCAGCACGATGGCCGGGATGGCGGCGATGATGCTGCCCAGGTTCGGAATGTAGTTCAGCAGGAAGGCGACCAGCCCGAAGAGCGCAGGCAGCTCCCCCCCGAGCAGCCAGATCCACCACCCCACGAGCAAGCCGGTGGCCATGCTCGTGGCCGTCTTGACGGCGATGTAACGGTTGACCTCCTTGAAGGTGCGGGCCACGCGCTCACTGCCGATGAAGCTTGCCGTCGGCGACGTGCCCTGCAGCCCGCCGAAGCGGAGCAACAGGAAGAACGCGACGATCAACGCGATGGTGAGCGTCCACACCACGTCCGCCAGGTTGCCGAGCAGTGAGGCGATCATGCCGACCGTCGCCCGCGCGTCGAACAGTTCGGAGGCCTTGGTCGGCGCGCCGTGCTCGCTCAACCACAGCGCGACGTTGTCCGCGCGCGCTTGAAGCAGACTGACGTACTTCGGGAGCTCCTCGTACAGTTCGGAGGTGGACACCGCCAGCAGCGCGACGAAGCCTGCCAGGACCACGGTGTCGCCCACGAGCGCGACCAACACCGCAAGTGACAACGGGCAGTGGTGCGTCTGCAGCCACTTGACCAGGGGGGTCGCGACGATGGCCAGATACACGCCGAAGACCACCGGCGTCAGGATCGGCTCCGCAGCTTTCACGCCCGCACAGATGACGACAAAGGCGGCGATGACGATCAACCCTAGGGCACCGGGGTGAGACGATGCCCAGCTCGTCGTCTTGTCGCGGGGCAGGGGTGCAGTCATCGGAGGTTTACCGTGCCATACTATCGCGTCTCGCAGCAGTCTGCATCGCAAGGCAGGAAACCGGCGCACGTCGAGTATCGGCCCTCCGGACCTGGACACGAGTCCGTCCACATGCGGCAACAGCTGCCTTCGTCAGCGCCGCACTCACGTGAGCATTCGCGACAGCGCGCGCTCGTCCGCCCGCAAATGTGCGCCCCTGCGAGCCGCGCTCGCCATGCCCGCGCGCTCGCCTCGTCCGCCAGCGGCAGTACCCAGAGCGCCCGCGCCGTCACGGTCAGCTCGCGCGCAATGCAGACGCTCCGGAGACTCTGCGCCGTCGGTGCGTGGCGCTCGGCGCCCAGAAGGTAGTAGGGCGCTTCGGGCAAGAAGGAGTGGGAGAGGGGCACGCGGGCGTAGGCGAGCAGGTTGGCGTCGGGCGACTCGAAGGCGAGGTGCAAGTGACCGATCCCCGAGCAGTCAGCCTGCCGCAATGTCGTCTGTGCGACTCCAACCCACTCCGCTCCACGCAATCCGTCTTCGA
>JBNKZR010000432.1:0-6248 GCA_050301735.1 Polyangiaceae bacterium
GGGCCATGGTAGCTAGCCGCGACAGTTCGGTGAGATAGAGGGAGAAGGTGCGGTGCTCACCTTTGGCGGTGTGGGGTGGCGGGGTAGCGTCCGTCACGTTTGAGAAACTGATTGCGTGCGACGGTTTTGGGGCTCCCCTCAGAACGCACGTGCCCTATGCCCGAGACCCCCGTGATGCGAAGTCGCCTAATCCTGCTGTTCCTGTTTCTGTCGCTGATGCCCAACATGGCCCTGGGTCAAACGACTGCGGACACCGGCAAGCGTTCCTTGGGCGTGGGCGTCGTCGTCGACGGACCCTCCGAGCGGTTGCAAGGGGTACTCGACGTCGTTCAGAAAGAGCTCACCGCGTTGGCGGGCTCCGAGTTCGACGTGCAGTTCGCGCCGACCAATCAACGCGTGGGGGATTGGACGCGTGCCGGAGCGGAGAAACTCCTCGACCAACTGCTGCAAGAACCGTCGGTGAACTTGGTATTGGCGTTCGGCGTGATCGCCTCGGACATCGCCGTTCACCGACCGCAAGTGCCGAAGGCGTGCATCGCTCCGTTCGTCGTGGATGAACGGCTTCAAGGACTGCTCGACCCGCAAGGCAAGCCGCGGCAAGTGCCAAATCTGAGCTACATCGTGTGGGGGGTCGACATTCGACGCGATCTGCAGGCGTTTGCGGAACTGGGAACGTTTCACCGCATGGCCTGGATCCACAATGCCTACGCCACGCAAGCGGTACCGGGTATCGCTGCGGCGGTGCTCGAAGGAAGTTCTGCTTCAGGGGTCGAACTCGTCGCCGTCCCCGCCAAAACCAGTGCGCAAGAGATCTTGGCCGCGATCCCCGAGGATGTAGATTCCGCGTATGTTGCGCCCAACACTCAACTCCCTTTGACGGAGATCCCGAAGCTTGCCGCAGGCTTGATCGAACGCAAGTTGCCGAGTTTCGCTTGGCACGGTCATTCGGATGTGGCTCAGGGCCTCCTGGCTGGCTTGGCGACGGAAGAAGACCAATTGAGGCTGGCGCGGCGCGTCGCACTCAACGCGCAGAGCATCCTGCTTGGGGATGACCCGAGTGAACTGGTTGCGTCGTTCAAGCAGCAAGAACAGCTGACGGTGAACATGGCGACCGCCCGCGCACTCGGCGTGTGGCCGAACTGGAGCGTATTGACCGACGCGGTGCTGCTCAATCAGCAACGCTCCTCGGTCCAACGACATCTCGATCTATCCCAGGCGGTCAAGGCAGCGATGGACTCGAATCTGGACCTGGCCACCATGCGCCAGGCTCTCGCCGTGGGCCACCAGGAGATCAGCAAGGCCCGAGCGACGTTGCTGCCTCAGCTCGGCGTCTCCGCTACCGCCTCGATGATAGACGCGGACCGCGCGGGATTCGGCACGGCCGAGCGCATGTTCCAATGGGGAGGCTCCATGAATCAGCTGATCTACGATCAGCGAGCTTGGGCCAATCTGTCGATTCAGGAAGATCTGCAGCGCTCGCGTGAGTTCGAACGCGACCAGCTGCGCTTGGACGTCACGCTCGAGGTGGCCGTCGCCTATCTGAATCTCCTCCAGGCCAAGACGGTGGAGCGCATCCGACGGGAGAACTTGAAGCTCTCCCGAGAGAACCTCGCGCTGGCCCGCATGCGGCAGCGCTTGGGCACGGCTCGTCCCGGAGAGGTCCTTCGTTGGGAGGCCCAGATTGCGAGCAGTCGCAGCGACGTGATCACCGCCGCGGCAACACGCAATCAGCTCGAGATCCTGGTCAATCGTCTCCTCAACCGACCGCTCGAAGAGTCCTTCGAGACCAAAGAGACGAAGATCGACGACCCAGAGCTCTTCTCCAGCGAGCAGCACTTGCGCGACTACCTCGACAACCCCTTCCTGTTCAAGACGATGCGCGCGTTCTTGGTGGAAGAGGGGCTGCGTCTCGCTCCCGAGCTGAAGCGAATCAATGCCGTTTTGGGGGCCACCGAATCCCGCAAGCGTGCGGCGAGCCGCTCCTTGTACGTGCCGAGCTTCGGGTTGAGCGCCAGCGTGACCCATCGTGCTTGGCGTGACGGAGCGGGTTCCGAGCCACTGCAGCTTCCCCCGGGGACGCCATCACTGCCGATCCCCAACCCGGACAACGTCGATTGGATGGTTGGGGTCAACGCCAGCCTCCCTCTGTACGAGGGTGGGCGTCGCTACGCGGAAATCAATCAGGCTGGGCACGAACTGGCGCGTTTGGAAACCCAGCGCCGGCAAGTGAAGAACCTGGTGGGCCAGCGCGTGCGCGCGTCGATGCACCAGGTGGGGGCCTCCTTTGCAGCCATTCGCCTGTCGCGCGCAGCCGCAACCGCCGCAAGAGAGAACTTCAAGCTCGTCAGTGATGCCTACTCCCGTGGCAGCACCTCGATCGTGACCCTGCTGGACGCTCAGAATCAGGCGTTGATCGCGGAGCTATCGGCAGCCAACGCCAGCTACCGCTTTCTCGTCGACATGATGCAAGTGGAGCGATCGATCGGCGCCTTCGGTTTCTTCACCGGCAAAGCGCAGCGACAATCCATGTTTCAACGACTCGACGCCTATCAACGAAGTCGCGCCACACAGCTCGACGTCAAAGCGACTGCTCCGTCGCCTGCTTCCCCCGCGGGCGGACCGGCGAGCTCGGCGTCACCTTGAACACCGTTTCACTCCACCTCTGAGGAAACCCAATGCAAATGTCCTGGAAAGTAGGAATGCGCGAGGCGCTGTTGTCGATCGTCGTCGCCTGTTCGCCGTCGAGCTGCAGTCGGCAGGAGCAGCAGCCTCAGCCGGAGGTGATCCGTCCCGTTCGCGTGGAGCGCGCTGCGCTTTCGAGCGCTGGGGACACGCACAGCTTCTCTGGTACCGTTCAGGCGGGCACGGAGACGAAACTCAGCTTCAAGGTGGGAGGCACCGTCACCGGACTGCGTTTGAAGGTTGGGGACAAGCTCGACAAGGGGCAAGTCGTCGCCTCGTTGGAGGCTCGGGATCAGTCGCTGCAGGTTCAGACCATGAAGGCTAGCCTGACTCAGGTCGAGGCCCAGTTCCGCAACGCACAGACGCAGTACGCGCGCGCCAAAGCGTTGTACGCCAACAACAACGCCACGCAGGCAGAGTTGGACTCGGCCAGATCGAGTTTCGAATCCGCGCGCGCCGCCGTGGCCGCGGCCAAAAAGCAGCTGGAGCTCGCCGAGAGTCAGGCGGGCAAGACGGTACTTCGTGCTCCAGTTGCTGGGGTGGTCGCGAAGGTGAACGTCGAATCCGGTGAGAACGTAAACCCGGGCCAGCCTGTCGTGATCGTCAACTCGGGTTCCCACGCGGAGGTCGAAGTGGCCGTCCCGGAGACGTTCATCGCGCGCGTCAAGGTGGGTCAGACGGGCAAGGCGGCACTCCCGGCCTTGGAAGGCGAAAGCTTCGACGTGACGGTGACGGAAGTGGGCGTCACCACGGGCCGCAACGCGACGACCTATCCCGTGGTGGCGACGTTCAACGACGAGGACGAGAGGATCCGCTCCGGGATGGCCGCCGAGGTGAGTATCTCGGTGGCGGAGGCAGGTGAGCCCAAATTGTTCGTCAACCCCAAGGCCGTCGGAGAAGACCGTAACGGGCGCTACGCGTTCGTCGCCGAGCCGACGGGCGAGGGCTTTGGCACCGTCGAGCGACGCAGCGTGCAGGTCAAGGGAGTGACTTCTCAGGGAATGGAAGTCGAATCGGGTATCGAGCCTGGAGAATTGGTGGTGACAGCCGGGCTGACCTATCTGGTTGCTGGCAAGAAGGTGCGTCTGCCGAAGCCGCTTGCTGAGGCAACGGGGCCCGCCGCGGGGAGCGTTGCTTCGCCGCCGAGCGAAGCTGCGCCGAAACCATCGCACAAAACCGCTGAGTGACGGAGGCACATCGTGGACATCTCGAAAGCCGCCATCACCTACAACCGCGTGACCGCGGTCGTCATCTTTCTCACACTCATCGGTGGCTACCTCGCCTACCGCGGCGCGTCGCGTGCCGAAGATCCAGGGTTTCCGATCCGGACGGCCATGGTGCAAACCATCTTTCCCGGAGCGAGCCCCGAACGCATGGAGCAGCTCGTCACCGATCGTCTCGAGAAGTCGATCCAAGAGATGCCAGAGCTCGACAGCGTGACTAGCATCAGCAAGACTGGCGTCTCGACCATCTTCGTCAACATCAAAGAGTCCTATAAAGAGCGTCAGCTCCGCAAGATATGGGACAGCCTGCGTCGCAAGGTCGATTCGGTGCGAGCAGAGCTGCCGCAGGAAGTGATCGGCCCCATCGTCAACGACGAGTTCGGCGACGTCTTCGGCATCGTGATCGGGCTGACCGGCGATGGTTTCGAACCGAAGGAACTCAAGGATGTTGCGGATGAGGTTCGCGACCAGCTCCTGCGTCTGCCGGATGCCGCCAAAGTGGACATCTACGGTGCCCACGACCAGCGCATCTTCCTGGAGTTCAACAACGAACGTCTGGCGGAGTTGGGCACGTCACCGGCGCAGCTCCAGCAGATACTGGAGTCGCAGAACATCGTGATCCCCGGTGGGCGCATTCGCCAAGGGGACGAACGCTACGGTTTGGAACCCACGGGCAACTTCGAGAGTGTCGAAGACATTGCGCAGACGGTGATCAAGCTTCCGGGGCGGGACGAGGTTTTGCGTCTGCGCGACGTGATGGACGTCCGCCGAGGCTACGTCGGCCCACCCGAGAAGGAGTTTCGCAGCAGCGGCGTCGGCGGTCTCGGCTTGGCGATATCCATGCGCGACGGCGGCAACATCATGGACTTGGGTCAACAGGTTCAGGACAAGCTGCGCGAGCTCCAAACGCGCTATCCCATCGGCGTCGAGTTCGACATGCTCATCTATCAGCCGAAAGACGTCGCGCGCTTGGTCGACGACTTCACAGGCAACCTCGGTCAAGCCGTCATCATCGTAATGGCGGCGATGGTGCTTTTCTTGGGTTTGCGCACGGGCATGGTGGTGGCGACCCTGATCCCAACGGCGATTGCCGCATCGCTGGTCGTGATGGGATTTCTGGACATCGGCTTGGACCAGATGTCGCTGGCCTCGCTCATCATCGCGCTCGGAATGCTCGTGGATAACGCCGTCGTGATGGCGGAGTCGACCATCGTGCAGATGTCGGAGGGCAAATCACCCACGGAAGCAGCCGTCGGTTCCGCGCGCGAGTTGCGCTGGCCACTGCTCGTCTCCTCGTTGACGACTTGCGTCGCGTTCTTGCCGATATTCTTGGCGGAATCGTCGACGGGCGAATATACGGCGCCGCTGTTCAAGGTCGTAACCATCACGCTTCTGTGCTCGTGGATCTTGGCGCTGACGATGACGCCCCTGTTATGCGCCACGTTTCTGAAGGTTCAGAAGGTCGAAACGGAGCAGTCCGACTCGTGGCTTTACCGCGTGTATCGCCGGGCGATCGTCGGCACCTTGCATCATCGCTGGCTGTCGTTGGCCGCCGTCGTCGTCATTTTCGTCGTAGGCATGCAAGGCTTTCGCTACATCCCCAACATCTTCTTCCCGCCTTCGGACAACCCATCGTTCGTCGCAAAGATCGAAATGCCGGCTGGCACGGCAGTGGAGACCACCAAAGCAGCCGTCTCCAAGCTCGAAACGTTCATTCAGAGCGAGCTACGCACGAACGAAGCACGCACGTCTGGCATCACGCATTGGGCGACCTACGTCGGTGAAGCGGGACCGAGATTCTACCTCTCGTACACTCCAGACCCACCAACGCCAGAACTCGCGGTGCTGGTCGTCTTCGCCACGGAGCGAGAATCCGCGGAGGTGGGCGCCCAGCGCGTGCGCGAATTCATTCGCGACGAGATGCCCGATGCTCGCGCAACCGTCGAACCCCGGGCGCTCGGGCCGCCAGCGAGCGCTCCCGTCGTGTTCGAGGTCTCCGGCGGTGACCAAGACGAAGTGTTCGCGCTGGCGGACGAGGTTCGCGAAAAGCTCGAGAGTCTCGCTGGAACGACCAACGTGCGTGACGATTGGGGTCAGCGCGTCAAGAAGCTGCGCGTCACCATCGACCGTGAGCGCGCCCGTCGTGCGGGGGTGACGAACCAAGACGTCGCCGTTTCTCTGCAGACGGCGCTCAGCGGGCTCAAGGTTACCAACTACCGCGAGGGGGTCGACGTGATCCCCGTCGTCATGCGCTCGACGGTCGCAGATCGTGACGATATCGGAAAGGTCGACAATCTCAGTGTCTTCTCGCTGGCCACGGGGCAGTCCGTACCCTTGAACGCG
>JBNKZR010000433.1:0-6243 GCA_050301735.1 Polyangiaceae bacterium
CCTACACCCCCAACCTAGGGGGCACCAGGTCTCAGAATTCGAACTTGCCCACGGCGCCCAGGTCGCCGAACGCCTCTACCAAGCGGGCCGCCATGCCCTTTTCACCCAGGTGCAACCACCCGCGTGGGTCGATGTACTTCTTGTTGGGTGCATCGGGGCCTTCGGGATTACCGAGCTGCGTCTTGAGGTAGGCGTCGCGCTCGTCCATGTACGTCTTGATCGGCTTGAGGAAGCCCCACTGCGTGTCGGTATCGATGTTCATCTTGATCACGCCGTAAGAGACCGCCTCTTTGATCTCTTCCTTGGTCGAGCCGGAGCCACCGTGGAAAACGAAGTTCACGGGCTTGTCGCCGGTGCTACGCTGCTTCTGGATCTCGACCTGGGAGTTCTTGAGGATGACTGGCGTCAACTTGACGTTGCCGGGCTTGTACACGCCGTGCGTGTTGCCGAAAGAGGCAGCGATCGTGAACTGACCGACGGGCGCGAGCTTGTCGTAGGCTTCGAGCACTTCGGACGGTTGGGTGTAGAGCTTGGAGTCGTCGATGTCGCTGTTGTCGACGCCGTCTTCTTCACCGCCGGTCACGCCCAGCTCGATTTCGATCAGCATCTTGAGCTTGTTCATGCGCTCCAGGTACTTGGCGCAGATGTCGAGGTTCTCCCCGAGTGGCTCCTCGGAGAGATCGAGCATGTGGGAGCTGAATAGCGGCTCCTTGTTGCGCTCGTAGTACTCTTCGCCCGCGTCGAGCAACCCGTCGATCCAAGGTAGGAGCTTCTTTGCCGCGTGGTCCGTGTGCAGCACCACCGGCACCCCGTAGGCTTCCGCCATCAGCCGCACGTGGTGCGCACCAGCGATGCCACCGGCGATTGCCGCTTTCTGGCCCTCATTGCTCAGAAACTTGCCAGCGTAGAACGCCGCGCCGCCGTTCGAGAGCTGCACGATGATGGGGGCCTTGGCCTCACGCGCGGCAGCCAAAGCTGCATTGGCGCTGTGTGAGCCGATCACGTTGACAGCGGGCAGTGCACACTGCGCTTCGCGGCAGTAGTCAAACAGTTCGGTCAGAGCGGTTCCTGTGATCACTCCGGGCTTCAGTTTCATGGTACTCATGGCAGACTCTTCTGTTGGGTGAGGTCAGCTCCGCAGGGAGCCGAGGGACAATCGTGTTGTGCGCCGCCGTTTCCGTCGGCGTGGGATTGTGCACGATCGTCAGGAGTACGGCAGGGATGAGTCACGGCGAGGACATCGATCCGAGGGCGCTGGTTAGCACGTCTTTCCCCGCATATCCCAGGGCTTTCTGTCTTCGGCCGCAGGGTACGTCGGGGCGTTCGACGGGAGCGTTTCAGAATAGATAACTCAGTTTGCAGCCGGGCTGATCGCTCAGCCGATGGGGGTCAAAGATGCAGCCCGAGGCTGGTTCCGGCGGCGATGAAATGTCCGCCGACGGATTCCGACCCACCGCCAGCGGTCGGCACCACGCGGTCTGAGAGCAGGCCGAGCTGCAGGTGCGCGTCCCAGTGCAGCGCTCCGCGTTCACTCGAGCCGAATTGCAGGAGCCCCAAGCCGGCTCCGACGGACAACAGGTGGCAGTCGCTGTCGATCAGGTTCACGACGCTCTCGTCGACGACCGGACTCGCTTCGAACGCATAGCCTGCGCGCAATGCCCAGGTCACTGGACGTTTGGGAGGCGAGCGCCACTCCAGCCCCAGTCGAGGTACGAGACGGTCGCTGAGGTTCGCGCTTCGTTGCGAGCGATTGGGGGGCTCGGCCAGTTCGAAGAACACGCCGGGCGGTTCGTCCAGCTCGAGGCTACCGTGGATGGCATTGACAGGACTCGGTGCGGCGGACCAGTCCACCCAACTGACGTCGAGATGGGCGTCGAGGCTTGGCAGCACGCCGTAGCGCAGGCCGAGCGTCACCTGCTGGGGCAAGAACGAAGCGACGGTCTGCGAAGCCAAGACGTATTCGATGGGGATGGGGATCGTGGCCCAATCGATGTTGCCTCGAATGTTCGAGTTGACATCGAGATCGACGCTGCCTTGGCCCCGATACACGAGGGCGACATCGAAAGTCTCGTTGGGAGAGACGGTCGCTGAAAGCAGAGGTTGCCGTGTGCTGACCAGATTGGCCGCAACTTCATGCTCCAGCTGCGAATCGTACTGGCTTCCGTACACCGCCGTGCCGGTGACGTAGAGCGTACCTTGGGTGGAGGAAACGAACGCGAATCCAGCCCCCACAGTGAGCCACGGTGAGAGCCGAGCCGCCAAGTTGCCGGCGAGGTACAACTGCTCGGGTCGTGAATCGTAGAGGAACCAGCGCTGGTCGCTCTCCGTGAACGTCTGAATTCGCGCCAGTCGGTCGCCGGTAACCTGAGCGGCCAAGCCAAAGGCGATGGGCATCTCGAACAACTTGCCCGGTACGACCAAGCCGAGCTGCCACGCGTCCAGGCTCGGCAGGTTCTCAGCGCGTTCGTCGAAAGAGAGAGCTGGGTCGACGTGCACATAGCCCAGCGTCAATTGGGTGCTGTTGGACAGAGCGAGAGCCGAGGGGTTGTAGTAGTTGGCGGAGTAGTCCGTCACTCTTCCTGCCACAGCCCCGCCCATGGCAGTGGAGCGGCTGCCGAGGCCGAACGTATCAGCCGGGTTCGCTCGCGTCGCGGGTGCGTGCAAGAATACCGCGCTGGCGAAGAACCCAGCTGCGAGAAGAGCCGCGACGAAGCACCCGCGAGCCATCAGAACCCGACCTCCGCCGTCATGCCGATGACCAAGATGTTGCCGCGCGAGCGCGTCGGTTCTGGGGTCGTCGCGTGTTCGCGCGGTCGTAACCAGTGGTATTGGGCAGCGACACCGAGCGCGAACGGGGGTAAGGGATCGCTCAGGCTCAAGCCGTAACCAGCGGTGAACACGTTCCTCGGGCTGTCGAACAAGCGCAACTCGTCGCGTTGCGCGGAGAGCGGCGTACTTTCGTGGAAGTAGCCCGCGCGAAGGCGAGCGCTCGCTCCCGTCCTCAGCGGGAAGGAGCGCTCCACCGCCACTCGGGGGACCAAGGTATCGTTCATCTTCACCCGGATGTCCGGCAGTGCCGCACAGTCGCTTTCTTCCGGCGGGCACTGCACCGTGGCGTCTTTGAAACCGTCGATCGCCGACCAGCGTTTGTACGTCGCCCCCAACACGAACATCCACGGACCGTGATGATGAGTGAGCTCCGCGTTGAGCTGGGCCGGGTCGATCTGGGCCAAGCCGTTGACGGCCAGCGGCGGGATCTCGATCCCGAGGTCTTCGACCGTGACGACCAAGTCGAACTGGGCCTGCAATTGGGAACGCCAGCTCACGCCGAAGTGCCAGTCGTCGTTGGGCCGCCAAGCGACGCCCAGTATCGGCGCGTGGTCGAGGACGAGCTCGTCGTCCGTGACGCTTTCCGTGGTTCCGTTCACATCGGCGTCCACCGCTACCGTGCCTCGTAAACCAGCCAGCACCATGGACCCCACGCCGATGAACCACCCCGCCGGCAGTCGTGCGCCCAGCCCGATGCTGAAATTCAGCGATTCTGCGCGATGGGCGAGCAGCGGGAACTGGGGGCGGCTCTCTTTCGAGATGCGAACACGAGCGATGCGCGCCCCGGCTGTGGACAGGCCCAATCCGAGCACCAGCCGGTCGGCAAGGGGCGGAGGAAAGCTCAGGGGCGTGTGCATCCCGAACTGCGCCGCACCAGAAGCGTCGTTCAAGGAGCTGCCATCGGAGGGACTTGCGTCGAGCTCGAAGCGCGCGGCTTGCATCCCCACGGCGAGACGGCGGGTCGGACTTGCCGCAAGCAGAGCGGGGTTGGTGTAGGTAGCTCCAAAGCCCGAAAGATGACTGACCCCGGTGCCCGCGAGCGCCTGGCTGTCAGCACCGAGCCCGAATTGCTCTGCTGGTGAGGCGTGCACGACGGCGGGGAACGACGATGCGGCGAGCCAAAGCCAGGCTCTGGTGCACAGACGGCGCTGCATTGCCCGCTGGTGTAACATCACCGCCGTGCTTCTGGCGAGGGCGAACACCCGCTGCATGTGGGTGTGGGACCCCCCTTGGTGCGTTGCGCCAGGATGGTGTTAGAACACGAGGGGTTCCGTGAGAAGGCTGGTCGAAGAACATGGAGTACATACCGCGCTGCGCGCGATGCAGTTCCTCAGTGCTCGGCTGCAGGCACACGAGCTCGCACCGCCCATCGTCGAGGAGTTGGCCTTCGTCCACGAGCGGCTCGTCGAGGCGCAAGCCGAGTTCGAACGGGCTCGCACCCAACGGCTGACGGCTACCGCTGAGATCACCTATCGGGACGATCTCGTCGACGCGGCGGTCTTGAACCTTTCCAGAGAGGCGTTGCACCTCGCTGATGGCGACCGACAGAACGAAACCTATCTGCATCTCTTCCCCGTCGAGCCCCAAACGGCGATCGCCTCGACGGGCGGTAACCGTCAACACGACTTCGTGCGACAGCTGCTCGAGCGGTTGGAAGCTGCGCAGTACGCCGTGCTGAAACCACACGCGGACCTCTTGAGGAGGCGCCAGCGGGAGCTCGAAGGCGCGTTGGAGGCGCGCGAAGCGTGCTTCGCTCCCGAGTCCGCGGCCATTGCTCACCGCACCGAGGCTTTGGACGAGGCCTGCCGCTGTTTCAATCGTAGCTACTCGCGATTGCAGTTGTTGCGAGTCGACAACGTCTTGTTGGAGTCGCTATTTCCCGTGCTCAGTCGACCCGACGGTGGCGCTGCCGACGGTGGCTCGACGTGAGCACCAAAGAGCCGACCGACGAAAGCGGCGTGCCCGTGGTCGCTCGCGGCCAGTTGCGTTCCCCGCCGAAGCGCTCACTGCCCCTAGCACCTCTCGCACCCAAAGCCCCGAGGGGGTTGCCGCTGGAGGATGAGATTCGAGCGATCGATCGATCGACGCGGCCCATCTATGCTGTCTGGGAGATCACCCTGGCCTGCGACCTCGCCTGCAGGCACTGTGGGTCGCGAGCGGGTCGTGCACGTCCGGAAGAGCTCAGCACGGAACGATGCTTCGACCTCGCTCGTCAGATGGCAGAGCTCGGAATCAAGGAGGTCACCCTCATCGGTGGCGAAGCCTACCTGCGAGAGGATTGGACAGCGATCGTGGCGGAAGTGCGCCGCTTGGGCATGGATTGCACCATGACCACTGGCGGACGCGGGATCACGCCCGAGCGAGCGCGTGAAGCGAAGGCTGCGGGGCTGATGAGCGTCAGCGTCTCACTGGACGGAGATCGCGACGCTCACGACAAGCTCCGTGGAGTGAGCGGCTCCTACGATGCGGCGCTGGCCGCGCTCACCAACCTGCGCGCGGCAGGTGTACCCGTGTCCGTCAACACTCAGATCAATCGATGGACGTATCAGGCCCTGCCGGAACTACTGGAGGTCTTGATCGCCCATCGCGCGCACGGCTGGCAGCTGCAGCTGACGGTGCCGATGGGGCGAGCCGCTGACCAACCCGACATCATGCTGCAACCTTATGAGTTGCTGACTGTCTTTCCGCTGCTGGCCGAGCTCTTGCCGCGTGCTCAGAGCGGCGGGGTACGGGTGTTTCCGGGCAACAACTTGGGCTACTTCGGCCCATACGAGCACTTGCTGCGCAAGCATCTGCCTCGTGGGCACTCGGGTTCGTGCGGCGCGGGTAGAGCTACGTTGGGTATCGAGGCGGACGGAACACTCAAGGGCTGCCCCTCACTGCAGACGGACGAATGGGGCGGTGGCAACATCCTCGATTCCAGCCTGCAGGACGTGTGGGAGCGCTCCGCACGTCTGCGATACACTCGCGATCGCACGGTGGAAGACCTCTGGGGCTACTGCCGCGAGTGCTACTACGCGGACGAGTGCCGAGCGGGCTGTACGTGGATGGGGCACAGCTTGTTCGGCAAGCCTGGAAACAACCCGTACTGCCACCATCGTGCTCTCGAAATGCAGCGAGCCGGTAAGCGCGAACGTGTCGTGCTCGCGGAGGCCGCGCCCGGGTTACCATTTGACAGAGGTCGCTTCGACATCGTCGTCGAAGCCGAGCCGCCAGCTGCCGCAGGCGGCGAAGACTGACTCCAAGAAGACATCGAAACACTCGACGACGCGTTGCTCATGAACCACCTGATTCCTTGTTCCCACTGTCATCGGCATGTTCGCGCCGACGAGAGTCGCTGCCCTTTCTGCGCCACAGACATCGCCCCGGTGCCCGCTGTGGCAGGCGCGGTCCCGCGCGGCCTCAAGCGGGCGG